>NZ_JBHTBX010000012.1:0-105182 GCF_042665135.1 Hydrogenophaga bisanensis | reverse complement strand
GGCCGAAAGGGTCGACAACGGGGCGCGAATCGGCCCTCGAATGACCCGAATCACGCCGCAGTTGCCGCCATCTGAAAACTCGCGCATCTGCACTCGTCGCAACGAGCGTTGTGCAGACCTTCCCTAGGCAACGGAGCACCAGACACCATGAACCACGACCATAACGAAGCCCATGTGCCTTCTTTCTGGCGGCGCCCGGCCGGCATGGCGCTGGCAACGGCTGCCTTGATCGCGGGCTTCTACCTGCTGCGAGAGCACTGGGGCCATGTTATGGGCTTCTGGCCCTATCTGTTGTTGCTGGCCTGCCCACTGATGCACCTGATGCATGGAAATGGTCATGGAGGACATGATCGGCACCCGCAGGCACCCGGTCGCGCACAGGACGACAAGCAGTAGGCCCATGGACATGAGCACACACCAGCACCACAGCAGCCACACCCCACCGACCGTGCCCGCGTCGCCCACCGACCTCAAGGACCCGGTGTGCGGCATGAAGGTCACGCCGCAGTCGGCACACACGCTGAAACACGAGGGGCGACCCTACTACTTCTGCAGTGCCAAGTGCCAGGGCAAGTTCGCGGCGAACCCGCTGCAGTACCTCGTGTCCACGGCACCAGCGGACTCTGCGCCAGCCACCGCCGGCACCGTCTACACCTGCCCGATGCACCCAGAGATTCGCCAGGACCATCCGGGCAACTGTCCCATATGCGGCATGACGCTGGAGCCCTTGCTGCCGGAAATCGAAGACGACGACAACCCGGAGTTGCGCGATTTTCAGCGCCGCTTCTGGTGGACGCTGCCACTGACCGCCGGGGTGTTTGTGCTCGCCATGTTTGGCCACCGCCTCCAGTGGATGGACATGTCCGCGCAGAGCTGGGTCGAGCTCCTCTTGTCCATTCCCATCGTGCTGTGGGCGGGTTGGCCGTTCTTTTCTCGTGGCTGGCAGTCGGTGATGCATCGCAGTCCCAACATGTGGACCTTGATCGGTCTTGGCACGGGGGCCGCGTTTGTCTACAGCGTGGTCGCGACGGTCGCGCCACAGGTGTTCCCGGATTCGTTCATTTCCATGGGCCGCGTCGCCGTGTACTTCGAGGCGGCCGCCGTGATCATTTCGCTCACGCTGTTGGGCCAGGTGCTCGAACTCAAGGCCCGGTCGCAGACCTCGACGGCCATCAAGTCGCTGCTCGGATTGGCTCCCAAGACGGCCCGCCGCATCCGCGCCGACGGCACCGAAGAGGACGTGCCGCTGAACCATGTGCATGTGGGTGACGTGCTGCGCGTGCGCCCCGGCGAAAAAGTGCCGGTGGACGGCGAGGTGACCGAAGGCGGCAGTGCGGTCGATGAATCCATGCTCACGGGCGAGCCGATGCCGGTGGCCAAACGGGTGGGCGACAAGGTGATTGGTGCCACGCTCAACACCAGCGGCGCGCTGGTGATGCGCAGTGAGCGCGTGGGCGCGGCCACCATGCTGTCGCAGATCGTGCAGATGGTGGCCCAGGCACAACGCTCCCGGGCACCGATGCAGCGCATGGCCGACGTGGTGGCGGGCTACTTCGTCGTCACGGTGGTGGGCATTGCCTTGCTGACATTCTTCGGCTGGGGGCTGTTCGGCCCCGAGCCGCGCTGGGTGTTCGGCCTGATCAACGCGGTGGCGGTGCTGATCATTGCCTGTCCCTGCGCCCTGGGTCTGGCCACTCCCATGTCCATCATGGTCGCGACCGGTCGGGGCGCCACGCATGGCGTGCTGTTCCGGGATGCCGCGGCGATCGAGAACATGCGCAAGATCGACACCCTGATCATCGACAAGACAGGCACATTGACCGAAGGTCGCCCGACGTTCGATCGCGCCATTCCCGCGACCGGTTTTGACGCCGACGAGGTGCTGCGCCTGGCCGCCAGCCTGGACCAGGGCAGCGAGCACCCGCTGGCCGAAACCATCGTGCGTGCCGCCCGCGAACGCGGCATGGTGCTGGACAAACCCGAGAACTTCGAGTCCGGCACGGGCATCGGCGTGCGTGGCCAGGTGGCTGGGCGCCAGCTGGCGCTGGGCAACACCGCGCTGATGGAGCAGATGGGTGTCTCGGTCGCGGCGATGGTGCCGCAGGCCGAGGCTCTGCGCGCAGAAGGTGCCAGCGTGATGCACTTGGCGATGGATGGCCAGTTGATGGGCCTGCTGGCGGTGTCCGATCCGGTCAAGGCGAGCACGCCCGAGGCCTTGGCAACCCTCAATGCATCGGGGCTGCGCATCGTGATGGCCACCGGTGACGGCCTGACCACGGCCCAGGCAGTGGCCACCCGCTTGGGCATTGACGAGGTGTATGGCGAGGTCAAGCCGGCCGACAAGCTGCTGCTGGTCGAGCGCTTGCAGAAGGAAGGTCGGGTGGTGGCGATGGCCGGTGACGGCATCAACGATGCGCCGGCACTGGCCAAGGCCGATGTGGGCGTGGCCATGGGAACCGGGACCGACGTGGCGATGAACAGCGCGCAGGTGACGCTGGTCAAGGGCGATCTGCGCGGGATCGCGATCGCGCGGGCGCTGTCCGAAGCGACCGTGGGCAACATGAAGCAGAACCTGGTGTTTGCCTTTTTGTACAACGCGCTGGGCATCCCGATTGCTGCTGGCGTGTTGTACCCGTTGACGGGTTGGCTGCTGTCGCCCTTGATTGCTGCGCTGGCCATGAGCCTGAGCTCGGTATCGGTGATCGGCAATGCGCTGCGGTTGCGTAACCGATAGCGGACGGACTCACTGCACAAGAGGGCATGCGTCATGGACATCCTTGCGCACGGACTGTGGGTGGGCCTGGGCGCCGCGGCCTGGCACCGGCACCGGCCGCTGGACCGCCGCACCGTCGGGCTGGCGGTGGGCCTGGCGGTGTTGCCCGATCTGGTCCAGCTTGCGCCGCTGGTCGCACTGACGCTGTCGTCGTCTGAGGGCTGGCGTGTGCTGCTGGCCTATGCCAATGCGCTGCCCGGGTACGAGCCCCCAATGTCGCCGCTGCTCGCCGGCCTGACCCACCACCTGCATTGCGTGATGCATAGCGCGCTGGTGGCGGGGGCCGTCACAGGGGTACTCTGGCTTTGGCTGGGCAGCTTCTGGTTGCCGCTGTTGGGTTGGTGGTCCCACGTGCTGATCGACGTGTTCACCCATTCGGCCGATTTTTATCCATCCCCGGTTTTCTATCCGGTGACCTACTGGGGGTTTGATGGCGTCGCGTGGAACAACACGTGGTTCATGGTGATGAACTATCTGGCCATGGTGATCGTTTTTGCATTGATCTTCCGTCGCAAGTAAAAAAGCCACCCAAGACAGGGTGGCCGTCTTCACGCGAGTGACGCCATCAGTTTTGATGACCCTTGCGCGCCAGGTAGTCGAGGCGAGCGACTTCGTTGCCCACCGTGCTGATCTTCTGACCATCCACCGATTGAACGACCTCTCCCTTGGCGAGGAATGAGGTCCGTCCGAACTGGTTGGCTTTGGCCATGTTCCCGTCTTTGAATACGTACAGCGTCTCACCATTGACCAGCGGGATGGTCTGCTTGACCTCGGATTGAGCCGCATCCATGGCAAAAGCCGGGAGGGTTGCGGCGAGTGAAAGGACGAGGACGTTGAACTTGCGAATCATGGTTGCTCCTGAAAGTTTCACGTTGATCGGGTGATGCAACGAGGTACCGTGTACAGGTGCAATGTAGTGACGGGCGGGTGACCGCAGGCTTGCCTTCCGATGACAGTTTTGATTGCTATTTGTCTGCGAACCTGCCGCCCCTGGTGATTGATGTGGCTGCTGAACTGGTCAGCGCGGCTGGAACGCAATGATCCCCATCCCCAACGCAGCCACTGCCGCACCGGTCACATCCCAGGCTGAAGGTCGGACACCATCGACTGCCCACAACCACGCGATGGCTGCACCGATGTACACCCCGCCGTAGGCCGCGTATACCCGCCCCGAGGCCGCATCGTGCAAGGTCAACAGCCACGCGAACAGCGCCAGACTGGCCGCCGCAGGGAGCAGCAGCCAGATTGAACCGCCCTGGCGAAGCCACAGCCAGGGCAGATAACAGCCCACGATCTCGGCCATGGCGGTGGCGACGTACAGCAAAAAAGGGGTATTCGTAAAAGCGGGTGGGCGCCAACAATGGGCTGATGTATGTCACGCCAGCCAGAAGTCGTAAAACAGTGTTGCAAACATTGTCGCTTCACTGTACAGTTACGCTATCGAAAATCGTAAAGTCTTGTTGTTCGGGAGGTGACTGTAATGACTTCTAGAGATGTTGAATCGGCACTCCTTGCCCGATGCTCTGCCGTCGCTCGGGAAGCCACGCAAGCGGCTCAAGATCAGCGAGAGGCTAACGTGTTTCAGTTGGCGGCAATGGTTGTTCAGTCGCAGTTTCCAGCCGAGTCGAAGTGCTTGACGCAAGCGAGCGAAAGGTACTTCGCTTCACATCCGAACGAGCGACTGGCCTCGGCTGAGGTCGTCAGGCGAGGTTGGGTGATGAGCTTGCCACGTTTGCGAGACATGCTTTCGCGTCAACTGCAATGGGGCTGAGGCGATGCCAGCAAGTCCTGTATTCCATACGCGAACCGCACTTGCCGAAGGACTGCGAGAGTTATTCAAGCAGCTTGAAGAGAGGCTCTCGCTCCGCAGCCCAGTGAATGTCTATTTGGCTGGGGGCATGGCCGTCCATCTCTATACGTCAGATCGTGTCACAACGGATGTTGATGCCGAGTTCGGTGCCCGTGTATTCATCCCTAACGATTTGATCGTCGATGTTACGTTGGAGGATGGGACTCGCGAGGCTGTCCATTTTGACACCAATTACAACTCGACCTTTGCTCTGATGCACGAGGACTATACCGACGATGCTATCCCCTTGGATATGGGGATAGAGCATATTCGGCTTTACGTCCTCTCCCCCCTTGATTTGGCTGTCAGCAAGATTGCCCGGTTTGCCGACAATGACAAGGATGATATTGCTGCTTTGGTTCGGCTCGGCCTGACGAGTGCCGACGAGATCGAGCAACGCGCCACAAGTGCTTTGGCAGGCTATATCGGCGGTCAGGCCATGCTGAAATTGAATCTGCGGGATGCTGTCGTATTGGCTCGCGAGGTCGAAAGCGAGCGGATCGCGGCCCTGCGATTGGCAGAACTGCCTCGTCTGGAAAAGCGTGCAGGAGCGGCACTCACCTTCTGGCAGTACGCCACCGAAGCCATCAAGACACATGGCCACGATGGCGTGAACTGGGCCGATGTCGAGCGAAAGGCCATCGTCGAAAGCATCGCGGAGCATGGGCAAGAACCTTCGGAAGTTGCGGACGTGATCTGCCAGCACAGTCCGGGTGCTGTGTCGAAGGCAAAGCAAGACGATGTGCGTGCCTTGGTTGACAGGTTTGCACCTGAACTCCAAGCGCAATATGCCAAGGCGCGAGGCGAGAAAGGGTGCGAGCCATGAAGTTCCCCGGAGCCAAACGCCGCCCTCCTTTCGTGACGTTGCCACGACACAAGCGCAGCCACGAGGTCATTCGCCTCAAGGGCAAGATGCGCCGCGATGCAGCCGAGTACGGTGGCCGGTTCACCAGCCGCCTCGTGCTGAATGAGCCGGGCCGCCCCGACCTGTACAACCAGTGGTTTGACTTCTACTTTCCGGGCACGGATCGGTTCACGATCTGGAACGCCAGTTTCGTGACCGCCCGCAAAGCATTCTGGGACAAGGCTCATGACCTCGCGCACACCCGCGTGGGCGCGATGCTGACACCGGAAGAGCGAGAAGAGAACTCCAATTGGGAGTTCGTACCAGCACAGCGCTCAAGCACCGGAAAAATCCTCACCTACAAACTGGCCGAGCGCGAAGAAATGCGCTTCGAGCAGTTTGGTGGTCTGACCTTTCATGAGCAGTGGCGCAAGCTGGAAGCAGAGATTGCGCGCAACGAGCCGCCCGTGATCCATGAATCCTTCAAACTCGACCGCAGCTACGTCTACGGCATCGGCTTGAAGATCGTGCTTGATGCGGATGCCATCAATCAGGCATCTATCGAGGCCGCCATTGATCGCTTCATCGAGCTTGGCGAAACCGATTGGGTATCGCCTGAACCCGTGCCTCGCGACCGTTTGCCTGTCGTGAGCGAGCACGAGGCATTGGCGACCGTCACCTTCCCAGCAGAGTAGATTGCAATGCCTGATATGAATAATTTGAATATGAATCTGAGCGCGGTAAGGCCACCCATCGCGTTTGCAGCGAAGAACGCACGCTTCGTCTCCAATTTCCCGCAAGGGTCGGATGAACTCTGGATGGCAGACTTGAAAGCGTGCCGCCACGATGTTCAGTGCGAGGTGTTCGAGGACATCCTATTTGTCGAGTCCAATGGCACGGCTTTCATCTATGGCATCGAATTCGAGGATGGATGCCCGAAGGGCTTGAAGCCGGAATTGGCGCTGAAACAGCAATCCTTCATTCAGTTTCTCCGTGACGAAACGCGCCGGGACAACGATGCCCTTGGGCTGGCCGCCCTGATTTTCACCGGCCATGAATACTCGACCGAAGGCAAGGCAACGGCTGCGTACATCGCTGCACGGAACACTTCGCTAGTAATGGGCGTCGGGTATCGCAACAACGACGGCAAATACGAGTTGATCGGGATTGATCCCGAAGAAGATAGCTGGCTTGAGTCAGCCCGTTCCATTCTCCCTTTTGACGAGCTTTGTCATCCGGGATAGGGCTAATGGGACTGTCCGTCGCGAAAGACGAGCTTTACTACATCTACGTCCTCCGGGTGGAGGGAAACGGCTGGTATGTAGGCTCGACACAGAGCTTCGAGCGCCGAATGCGCAGCCATTTCGGCAAGGGCGGTGCTGTGGCAACCAAAGAGCGCCGGGCGCTGGAGATTGAAGAGGTGTTTGAGCTTCGCGACTACCAGATTCGCACAGATTGCGCACACGAGCGGGCCGAGGTTCTGATCGCGCAACGCTATGCCCAGTTGTACGGCATGAATTCTGTGCGAGGCGCAAAGCATGGCAAAGGATGGAATGACCAGCCTTCGCCGGGCAACCTGCGCGACATTGAGCGTTACAACAAATTCGCGACCTCGATAGAGGGCGAACGTCTATTGGCCGCGTTGCGCCGCATAGACCCATTGACACTTCTGCCCGACAGGCTCAATGGAGCACTGACCGGCCTTGCTTCTACCCCTGCGCCCATTTCAACCACCTGACCCAATCATGCTCGGATACTGGATCGTCGTCTCAACGCAAACCCCCGAAGAACGGGACGCCATCATCGACCGCAAGAAGTCAGTGCTCGCGGAATGGGAAACCGGCGTTGGCGGCATTCGCTGGCTGGAAAAGCTGGTCGAGGAAGGCAAGGCCACCAAGCTGCGCGGTGACGGCTATCCGAACCGCTACACGTCCACGGCAAACATCGTGCTGCCGCTCATCACGGGTGACGCAATCAAGCCTGCTGACGACGGCATCTGGGTGTTCGGCATGGATGAGGGCGAAGAGTACACCCAGCCTCCCGGCTGGATGGGCAAGGTCAACCTGCGGCCCGAGCGCATCCGTACTTGCCCGACCGATGCGGCGCTGACCATTGACGCTTGGGATCAGTCGTAACTCCATTCAACAACCACAAGGGAAATTCATGAAGAAGAACATCGCCATCCTCGCCGCCCTCGGCACTGTTGCTCTGGCCGCCTGCGGCAGCAAGACCGACGCCAACGAAAAGAACTTCGGCGCGGCCATGAGCCAGTATTTCGACAAGAAGGGCGACCTGTGCCTGAACACCAAGCGCTGGCCGGTTGACCTGTCCGAGATGGACTTGCGCCTGCAAAAGACCATGCAAGCCGGGAGCGCCAACCAGATGGCCGCGCTCGAAGCCGCTGGCTTGGTCAAGGGCGAGGACACCGAGGTGGACATCATGGGGATCATGGGTAAGCCCACTGGAGCCAAGGCCAAGATAAAGCGCTACACCCTGACCGATGCGGCCAAGCCCTTCGCGCAAGAGAAGGAAGTCGCCTCCATCGGCCTAAACGGCAAGACCACCGAGAAGCAAACCGATCTGTGCTGGGGCAAGAAGGCACTGGACAAGATCGTGAAGTGGGAAGGCCCGATGAAGTTCGGCGACTATCAAGAGGCAGGCATCACCTACACCTACAAGGTCAACAACGTCGCCGACTGGGCCAAGAAGCCCGAGGTTCAAGCCGCTTTCCCGGTGGTGAAGAGCATCCTTGACGGTGCTGGCAGCAAGGAGTCCAAGCACGCAATCAAGCTGACCAGTCAAGGCTGGGAGGCAAAGGGGTTGGATTGAGATTCGGCCATGTTTGAAGGTCGTTTCGACTGTGACATACGTCTGCGTTCAGCCGCCGACTTTGGCGTGCTCTGCACTGCTGTGGCCGATGTCTTGGCCTTGTCGGCACCTGCACCAATTGAGGCTGAGACATTCTGGCTTCCGCGAGGCCAGAGTTGCAGCCGACAAGTGACATCGGCAGGGGTGCTTGCGGAGATCGAGTACGTCACAACGGATCGCATCCCTTGTGGCCGCGATCCAGTTCACGTCACCTTTACCGGCAAGCTGCATCGCGATGCGATAGATGCCTTTCTCGCCACCCTCGGAGCGGTCATAGAAGCCACAACTGGCGAGTTGAGGAACTATGAAACGGGCGACCCGGATGCAGAGTACGAATCCATCGTGTTCGGTGGCACGCCGGAGGGGCGTGAGGCGCTTCGGCTCGCGAAGGCTGTCGAAGCTGCCGAAAGTACCGCAGGCGTGGTGTTCAGTGACGACGAGCGGGCACGCATGTCTCGATTGATCCGAGACGCCCAACTCAGAACAAAGTCTCACTGATGAGGCGATAACTAATGCCCGCCAACATCCTGAACCTCCCGCAGTACCGCGTGCTGCGCGTGCAGGAAACCGACCACGACTACCATGTCACCGCCGAGCCGGTGGAAGTGACTGCTGCCTGCCCGCATTGCCAGTCCGACCGCCTGAACTCGTGGGGAACCCGCGAGCAGGTGTTCAAAGACCTGCCCATGCACGGCAAGCGCGTGGGCATTTACATCGACACCAAGCGGCTGCGTTGCCAAGCCTGCGGCAAGACCTTCTCGCAAGCACTGCCGCTGCTGGCCGAGAACCGGATGATGACCGACCGACTGGTGAAGTGGATCGGGCAGCAAGCACTGAAACGCACCTTCACCTCGCTGGCCGACGAAACCGGCGTGGTCGAAGGAACGATCCGCAACATCTTCCGCGACTACATCAACGAGCTTGAGCAGACCGTCCGCTTCGAGACGCCGAAATGGATGGGCATCGACGAAATCCACATCATCAACAAGCCGCGCTGCGTCGTCTCGAACATCCAGAACAACACCATCGTGGACATGCTCCACAACCGAAACAAGGACACGGTGGCGAAGTACCTGTTCAAGATGCCAAACCGGGACAAGGTGCAGTACGTGGCGATGGATATGTGGACGCCCTACCGCGATGCAGTGACTGCGGTGTTGCCGGACGCCACCATCGTCATCGACAAGTTTCACGTCGTCAGGATGGCGAACGACGCTATGGAGAAGGCCCGCAAAGGGCTGCGGGCTGAACTGACACTGAAACAGAAGCGCGGGCTGATGCACGACCGCTTTGTGCTCTTGAAGCGCGAGCGCGACCTGAACGACCAGGAACGGCTGCTCATGGACGGCTGGACAAAGAACTACCCAGCTTTGGGCGAAGCCTACCGGCTCAAAGAGGACTTCTACGGCATCTACGAGGCCGGGACGCCAGAGGAAGCCATGCGGCGCTACGAGGCGTGGTACAGGGCAATATCGACCGAGATCAGACCCTACTTCGCCGACCTGATCCGCGCCTTCACGAACTGGCAGCCCTTCATCCTCAACTACTTCGAGCACCCCGTCACCAATGCCTACACCGAGAGCCTGAACAGCCTGATCCGGGTGATGAACCGGCTGGGGCGCGGCTACTCGTTCGAGGCGCTACGGGCCAAGATTCTCTTCACAGAGGGCATCCATAGCCGAAAGCAGGCACGCCCCAAGTTCGAGAGAAAGCGTGCGTCGGAGCCTGTCGAGATGGGCAGAGCGTTGCCAGATGACGCGATGGGCTATGGACCGCCCGTGCTTGAGAAGGTGCGGGCAATGAAGCCTCCGAAGGAGGCTGACCAACACAAGGCACCACCGCCGCCCAAGAACTACGGAGCGGACATTTCAACACTCATCCGCATGATCGAGGCAGGAGAGCTTTGATCCCGTTTCAACCCACTTTTACGAATAGCCCAAAATATCTGATCGACAAACGCCTGAGGCCGAGGCATCTATTGTGGCCGCTCAGCAATATGCGCGTTTTAAAAGCTTGATGTTGTCAATAGCCGCTCTACTAAGGAAGGCGCAGCGTGATAACAGTTTTTCCTCTGAAGCTGATTATGCAATCCTTCAGAGGATTCTTAAAGATATAGGTCGTGATACAGCAGAGTTATTGCAGTCAAATGTACCTGCAGCTATTGTTGAAATAGCTGAGGTGATGAGTAAGCAGAGTGAAACCTCTCTTTTGAGTCAGTCAAGACGTTATTACGAATACGCCTTATCGTCTTTGTTCTATGATTTGGCCACTGTCGAGGTCGTGCTAGAGGGCTCTTCCTCAGGTTCTTTGCACGACCCTGGCATGCACAGACGCCTAGTGCTTCTTCGTTTGCTTCATGGGCTGTATTCGCTTGTCAAAGATATTGATGATTTGATTGTAGAGGCCAACTCCCATGAGAAGGTTATGGAAAGCCTCTCTGAGTTTGGTGTTAAGTTCCTGTTGCGAGCCTTGCAAGTTGCGCAAATTAATAGGGGTATATGGCTGGGCAATGACTTTCAGAATTTCCGAAGGGCAATTCTCGAGAATATTGATTTTGCTGGGTCGCTTGAATGCAAACCACTTGAAGTGGTTGATGAGCAATTTGGTGAAAATGGTGTTGGAGCAGGCGGTTTGTTCTTGGCGTTGCATGAATCTGGGCATGCGGAAAGCGTCTCCTATCTGATGCGTTTGCTCAAGAGGAAGGGGTACAACCCACTGTGTTTCATGGTTGGTGAGGAGGGGTGGAGAGATGCTGCCGAGTCGGCCTCTCGCGAATCTGTGCCAATTTTCTTTGTCAGTGACAGTGTCGAATCACGTATTCTCGAGGTTAAGAATTTTATTGATAAGAAAAGATCTGGTGATAAAGAAAAGAGTTGGACGAATGTTGTGATTGTTATTGATCAGGTCGATCAATTTTTAGCTGTTGCGTCAAATAAGTATCTGTCGATGGGTGATTCCTTTGATCTCTGGTGTGGCTTTTTCGCGATTAATCATTTTCTTGAGTCGTTGCGCAATGATAGGCGCGATTTGGAGGCTGTGAGAAGAGTTTCAAATGCAAAAATTGATAATGATGAGAATTTTAGATCAATTGAGCGTGCTGTAAATTATGCGAGAAGTTCTTTGCCCAAGTTTCAGGTCAAGAAAATGCCGGGAGGCGATCGTGGGGAGTTGGTCGTTGAGACCCTAAAAAAGGGGGGTATCAAGGCAGGCCTTGTTGTTGATGAGTCTGTCTCTTTGAAGTGTTGGTATTCGGCTTGCAATGATATCTTGTCGATATATTGTGGCGATGTTGAGGATGGGTTTTTGCGAACTCTTTGTGAGCGACTGTTGCATAAAGAATTTCGTCTTAACTCCTTTGAGAGGACTGTTGCAACACTGGCGGAACGCCCTCTCTTGGAGAGGCCTATCTATGACTATGCTCCCGTCGTGGGCGGTTTATATGATCAACCCATTGATTTTCATTTCAATGCGGATGTAAAGATTTTTGGTGTGGCTTATCTGGACTCAAGATTTGTTGTGAATAAGACTGGTTTGGTGGAGATGCTTGCAGCAAAGAATTCAGTGTATTCCTTGTTTTGAGGTTTTATCGAATTTGTCATCTAGTAGGGTGCAACCTTTGGTTGGTTCACCACGTCAGAATTGTTGTTGCCTCCATAGATTTGAAACAAACGTGGCAATGATGAGACGACGAGATGGCTCGGTACGGATAAGCTTTTAAAGAAAAGGTGCTGGCCAGGTTGCTGCCACCGAACACGGCCTCACTAGAGGAGGTTTCTTGCGAGGTGTGTGTGTGTCCATTGATACCCTGGAGCGCTAGAGGGCGCAGTCCCTGACCATGCCCGCTGGCCAGCGGGCATGGTCAGCGCCAGCTCGCCTCAATCCGTCGTCGCTGATTTAATCAAATGTGAGCGCCGACAAGGCTCTGGACTGAGCCGTTGAGTGTCCGATTGAGTAAGGTGTTGAATCACGGAAAAGCTGGGGGTGCGGCGTAATTCTTGGACTGGTTTCAGTTGATTAAGCCCAGACTTTCGCGGTACTCGATGGGGCTGAGGGAGCCCAGCGATATCTTGATCCGTTTTTCGTTGTACCAGAGGATGTACTCGTGTACCGCTCGGATGAACCCCTCGATGGTGGTCGACTTCCAATCCTGCGGGTAGAACATCTCATTCTTCAGGCGCCCAAAGAAGCCTTCGCAGGCCGCGTTGTCTGGTGAGCACCCCTTGCGCGACATCGACCGCGTCAGGTTCGCACTGTGCATCCGATCAAGCCAGCCCGGCCAGCGGTAATGGGCACCACGGTCGGAGTGAATGATCGGCTTGCTGTCGCACGATTGCACCGTGTCAATGGCCGCATCGAGCATTGTGTTCACCAACTCGGAGTCCGGTCGGGTACCAAGCGTCCAGCTCACCACCATGCCGTCGAAGCAGTCGATCACAGGCGAGAGGTAAACCTTTCCCGCCGGGATCTGGAACTCCGTAATGTCGGTGAGCCACTTCTCATTCGGTGTCGCCGCCTGGAAGTCACGATTGAGGAGGTTGTCTGGCGCAGGGCTGATCTCTCCGAGGTAGGACCCGTATCGACGCTTTTTGCGCGCGGGAACACTCAAGCCCTCCTGCTTCATCAGGCGCTGCACGACTTTTTCAGACAGGTGCAACTGGCGTCTGCCCAGCGCCGCACGCATGCGTCGGTAACCATAGCTGCGGTGGTTGCTCTGAAACACATCGGCAGCGGCAGCGCGGGCGTCAGCGTATTTGTCAGGCCTTCGCTGGCGGGCGCAGTGGTAGAAGTAGGAACTGCGAGCCAGGCCAAGTTCGCCAAGTAGCTCTGTGAGCGAGTAGGTGGGCTTCAGGGCGTCAACCAGCAGGGTCTTCTCCCGATTGCTCAGGAGCTGAGGGTTGACGCCCAAGCCTTTTTTTAACAGTTCATTGGCCTTCTTCAAGATGTCATGTTCGAGCTGAAGGCGGTGAATGCTCTGTTGAAGCGACTCGACTTGGCGCTGCAGTTCGGCAGCATCAGGTACTGGCGGTGAATTGTTTTGACGTTTCATGGATGCGGGTACCTCGCGGCCGAGCAACTGGTTTTTCCAGTTGTACAGCGTAGGCCGGCACACCTCCAGCTTCTGGGCAACTTCTTGTGCGCTGGTCTTGCGGGTGCAAAGCTCAATCACCGCTGCACTTTTAACCGCGTCGGGGTGCAGGATGTTCGGTGCCCGGCCCACCATACGGTAGCGAGCCTCGGGGTGCAGTTCATCAATCCACTTGGTCAGCAACGCCCGGGCGGGATATCCCAACGCCCGCATGGTCGAGGCAATGCAGCGATCGTGATCAAGGTAATGCTTCACCGCAGCTTGCTTCTGCTGATCGGAGTATTTCTGCCCTGATCGCGAGTACCCGACTCGCAGCTCTTGGCTTCGCTCGTACTCTCGGTAGTCGGCCTTGAAGAATCCCCGGAACCCGCATGAACACTGGTTTTCTGGGGTGTCTACCGATGGTCGTTTCTCCCAGTTTGATTTCCAATAGAGGCTGTTTTCTGGGAGTTCTGCCGTGATGTTTGCCTGCCCCGCCACCGACGATTTCTTTCGCTCGCGCATCGATCACATGATCGACCTGCGCCATCCGCTGGCGGTGCTGGCCTCACGCATGCCCTGGCAGGAGATCGAGGCACGCGTGGCTCAGGTGTTCTCCCGCAAAGGCCGCGCTGGCGCGGTCATGCCCGATCTGGATCTTTTCGGTGAGCAGGTTCAGCGTGTGTCCGTTGCCAGCAACGCCGGACGGCCTCGCGTGCCGCTGCGCACCATGATCGCGCTGCTGTACCTCAAGCACGCGTTCAACGAATCCGATGAGGGCGTGGTGGCCCGCTGGGCCGACACCCCGCGCTGGCAGTTCTTCTCGGGCTGCGCGTACTACGAAGACCGCCAGCCCTGCGACGCCACCACCCTGGTCAAGTTCCGTCAGTTGCTGGGCGAAGAAGGCGTGGAAGAGCTGCTGGCGCAGACCATCAACGTGGCCGTTGAACTCAAGCTGATCAAGCCGCAGGAGCTCTCTCGCGTGATCGTGGACAGCACGGTGCAGCACAAGGCCATTGCCCACCCCACCGACAGCCGCCTGCTGGAGACGGCCCGGATCAAACTGGTGGAGGCGGCCAAGGACGCCGGCATCCACTTGAAGCAGACCTTTGCCAAGGAGGGCAAAGAGCTGGGCCGCAAGGCTGGGCGCTACGCCCACGCCCGGCAGTTCAAGCGCATGCGCCGCGCCATCAAACGCCAGCGCACCATCGTCGGCCGCCTGCATCGTGAGATCGACCGCAAGGCCAGCGCCATCGGACAGGCCGTGCGCGAAGCGCTCGGCGAGACCTTGAACAAGGCCCGGCGCATCGTGGGCCAGAGTGGCCAGCGCAAGGCAGCCGACGGACAACCCAAGCTCTACGCCTGGCACGCGCCCGAGGTGGACTGCATCAGCAAAGGCAAGGCCAAGACGCCCTACGAGTTTGGCGTGAAGGTCGGCATTGCCAGCACGCTCAAAGGCAACCTGATCGTGGGGGCCCGGGCCTTCCATGGCAACCCGTACGACGGGCACACGCTGCGCGAACAGCTGGAGCAGGCCACGATCCTGATGCAGGACAGCGCAGGCAAACCAGTGACGGCGTTCGTGGATTTGGGTTACCGGGGTGTGGATGCAGAGAACCCGGATATGCACATCGTGCACCGGGGCAAGGCCAAACGGATCAGCGAGCAGGACCGAAGGCTGCTCAAACGGCGCCAGGCGATCGAACCCATCGGCCACCTCAAAGCCGATCACCGCATGGATCGCTGCCACCTCAAGGGCGAAACAGGCGACCGGCTGCACGCGGTGCTGTGCGCGGCTGGCTACAACATCAAGTGGCTGCTGCGCATGATCGCCAGGAAGGGGGTTACCTTCCTCACAACCATTTTGTTGTGCCTGCAGCAGGCCAGCACGCAGGGGCGTTCTTGGCTGGCCGCTGTGATGGGCATGCGCTCTTGGGCTGCTGATGGCCGATCAACCCTGGCCAACCGGCTGACCTTTGGTGCTGGCAGGCTCTCTCAGGCTTGAAATGAATATTTCAGGGCCGACTCGGTACCAGCCAATGAGGGAGTTCTTGGTCGGATAACCCAACTGGCAGATGGTGGCCCTGAGGCGCTTGCCAAGCTTGATGTAGAGCTTGACGGCTCGGATTCGGTCTTCGTAGGAATACATGAACTACCTCCAGGTAGTCCAAGTTTTTAGCCGCACCCCCACTGGCTCAGTTTTGCTCGTGATTCAACATGCCTGGGCGCATTGAGCAGCCGCCGTCACCGGCCAGGTAATCGTGATGGTGGCGCCGGTACGCTGCAGTTCGATACGAATGAACTCGCCCTCCGCGCCCGAGGCAGCCCCTGCCGTCTGAGCAACGCGAACATCGCTGACGCCCGTCGGAACAGGTAGGGCAACGAAGGCCGGCGGATGCTGCTTGACGTGTGTACCAGTCAAGCGCTCTTCGCGTAACCAGCGGTGCACCATGTTCGGGTGCAGGCCGTGACTCAAGGCTACACCGGCCACAGATGCACCCGGCCCACGGGTTTGAGCCAAAACCAGCGCCTTGAAATCAGCGCTGTACTCGCGCCGCAGCCGGCGCTGTCCATCGATCAATCGTTCCATCGTCCCCACGATCTCCTTCGTGGGGACGATCGTCGATTACCGTCATCGACTCAAGATGGGTTCACCGGACGCATACTGATGAATTTCCCGATGGGGATATTTTGGATCTTTACCCGTCACTAGAAAGAATAAATTTCCCTTTCGGGAAATGTCTCTTGCCAGGGGGCGGGTTGGTCACCATAATGACCCGATCAGGAAATTTTCATGGCATCCCGCATTCAAACCCCAGAATCCCTTGGCCAGGTCGTGCGTGCTGCACGCAAGCAACTGAAGCTCACCCAGCCTCAACTGGCGTTGGCGGCTGGCGTAGGTGTGCGTTTCATCGTGGACCTGGAAGCGGGCAAACCCACCGTCCGCCTGGAAAACGTGCTGCGCGTGCTGCAAGCCCTCGGTGGTGAGTTGCAGGTCGATGGCTTGCCCACGCCGGGCGAGGGTGCCTGACATGGTCCGCCAACTCGACGTCTGGTTGACAGGCACCCATCAGGCCTCCCCCATCGGCATCCTCACCCAGGCCGAAGGGCGCCTTGCGTTCCGTTATCGGCCCGAATGGCTGGCCAGCGAATGCGCCACGCCCCTGTCCCAATCGCTGCCGCTGCAGGCGGATGCGTTCGACGACAAGGCCACGCGCCCGTTCTTCGCCGGCTTGCTGCCCGAAGGCGACAAACGCCGGCTCGTGGCACAGGCTCTGGGCGTCTCCCGCCAGAACGACTTTGCCCTGCTGGACGGGATTGGCGGTGAGTGCGCGGGCGCTGTCACCCTGCTGGAGACCGGGCAGGTGCCTGCCGACGTCGCGACCCCTAACACCGTGCGCTGGCTGGATGATGCCGACCTGCTCAAGCTGCTGGCCGACATGCCCCGTCGACCCATGCTGGCGGGCGACGGGGATCTGCGCCTATCCCTGGCTGGCGCGCAAGACAAGCTGCCAGTGGTGGTGCAGGGCGGGCGCATCGGCCTGCCCCTGTTCGGTTCCCCAAGCACCCACATCCTCAAGCCCACCATCCAGGGCATCGAGGGCAGCGTCTACAACGAGGGCTTCTGCATGGCGCTCGCGCGGGCCATGGGGCTTGATGTCGCTACCACCGAGATCCGCGGCGTGCAGGGCCAGCCCTTTCTGCTCGTGCAGCGCTATGACCGCTTGCCTACCCAGCCGCCCAACGCCGCTGATTCGCCCGGCGTCACCCAGCGCCTGCACCAGGAAGACTTCTGCCAGGCCCTGGGCGTGCCGCCCGAACTGAAATACCAGAACGAGGGTGGTCCCGGCCTGGCGCAAGCCTTTTCCTTGGTGCGCAGCGCCACCCGCCCCAGTGCCCCCCAGCTCATCAAGCTGCTGGATTTCGTGCTGTTCAACGCCCTCATCGGCAACCACGACGCCCACGCCAAGAACTTTTCGCTGCTTTACACACCGCGCGGCGCGGTGCTCGCGCCTCTTTACGACGCGCTCTGTACCGCCGCCTACCCTGAGCTCTCCGATCGCATGGCCATGAAGGTTGGCAGCAAGTACCGCTTTGCCGATCTCTACCCCCGGCACTGGGCGCAGTTCGCCAGCGAAGCCGGGTTATCGCCCGCTCAGGTGAAAAAGGCCCTCAAGCGCACCGCCGAGCGTTTGCCCGAGCTGGCCCATCAGACCCAGGCCCAGCTGGCCGGCCAGGGTCACCAGCACGCTGTCATCACGCAGATCTGCAAGCTGATCGATGACCGCTGCGCCACCACCCTGCGCCGCTTGGCCATGCCCGATCCCGATGGGCCATGACGGCAGTGTCAAGACAAGCCCAACGGTCACTTCCACCGCGGCACGTCGCGGGTTCTTTGAGAGGTCACTTGTGACAAAGCGGCTTGAGTCGGGATCCATCGACAGTTGATGGTGTCATCAGGTGGCATGCGATGACAGTCTGGATCAAGATGCAAGTTGTTGATTCTCCTAGAGGTCTGTTGCGTTGATGCCGACCGGCAACGCTGGAGACCGATGCATGTCGCTGCGTATACGCAGCGAAATTCTTACCCTCATAACCCAGCCGCAAGGCGGGTTTTTTGTTTGTAGCCCACTTTTAGCCCATCCGTAGCCCATTTCTAGCCCACCGTAGACAGCGAAGTTTTCCGATGGCTGTTTGCGACCGTTGGGCAGGTGGTAATGCAGTCGCAGATTCGTGACCGTTGGGTAGCTTTTTGTGGGTGAGAGGCTATGGGCTATAGCCCAAGTCCACGGTTGCCGGTCGCGACCAGCTCTTCCGCCGGGTACTGCCGCATGAAGTCCATCGACTTTCCCGCTGGCGCCCTCAGCCACTCGTCGTATTGATCCTCACCCAGGATCACCACCATCCGCTTCTCGTCCTGCGGCTTGTGGAACTGGTTGAACAGCTCGTGCTCATCGGCATTGATGGTCAGCATGGTGAAGCTCAGCACCTCGTTGCCAGTGGCCTTGCGGTTGCTGGTCCACAAGCCGGCAATGCCCATGGGCTTGCCATCGGCCCGTTCTATTCGGGTGGGCACCGCCTTGCCCGATCGCCAGTCCGGTTCATAGATCGCCTCCACCGGCACGATGCAGTGCTGCCCATGGCGCCAGGCATCCCGGAAGCTCGGCTTCTCGGCCACGACCTCTGACCGGGCGTTGTAGGTCCGCCGGCCAAAGCTCATCTCACCGGCCCAGTGCGGGATCATCCCGAACACCCCGGCCAAGGCCTCCCGGGGTGGCAACGCGTCATCACCCACATCCGCATGGGGATGGCGCCGGATGAAGGGCGCCAGGTAGGTGGGCCAGACCTGAGGACGGATACCCGCTGGCGCGTCCACACCAAAGTACATCCGAAGCCGATCGGGGTGGGTTACCGGGGCGTAGTTCGAGCACATGGTCCGATTGTGGCGAGGAAAGTTGGACGCGGCCAGGCGGGAGGGTATGGTTTCATTTCATCGCCGCCTGGGGGCTTGGCTGCGGGCGCTCAGCGAATGTCGCTGAGGAAAGTCAGCACCTCGTGTGCCACTGTCCCGTCGTGCCCGAGCCATAGGTGCCCACCGTCGGGGAAGATCGTCAGCCGCGAGTTCGGCAGCTGGGCTGCAATGTCGCGGGCCGTCTGTGCCGTGCCGAATCGATCATCTTCGCTCGAGATGATGAGGGCCGGCATCGTGATCAGGCTGAAATCCATGTGTGCGGGGTGGCCGGCCTGTTGGCCGTCGTTGATCAGACCGCGCACACGTGCTGAAATGGGCAGCAGCTCTTGCAGCACCGTAAAGGCACGCTCCCGCTCTGCAGGTGTCACCCGATCGAGCAGCGCGGGATCGGTCGCGAGCAAGGTGCCGATCAGCATCCGCGGGAAGGCTTGCTCGGCCAACCAGAACAGGAGGTCGGAGCTCAGCAGTTGCCGTACCAGCCACGCCTGCAGCGGGGTGAACTCCACCGGGTCGCGGTCCCGCACATTGGCCGCTGGCACCAGCAGCACCAGGCCGGCGCAGCGCTCGGGATGGCGCAGCGCGAACTGGCTGGCGCTCAGTGCACCAGCCGAACCGCCGATCACCAAGATGCGCTCGATACCCAGGTCGTCGAGCAGGTAGGCCAGCGCATCGGCCTGTTCGGACAGCGAAGGATTGGCCGGAAAGTCGCTGCGCAGGTAGCCAAAGCGGGACGGTGCGATCACGCGCACTCCATGCGCGATCAGCGCATCGGCGAAGCGCAGTCCCTGATCGAAGCCGCCGCCAGTGCCGTGGATCATCATCACCGGGAAGCCGCCGGCGTCCCCGGCTACCGCGTATTCGAGCTGACCCCAGCGGGTCTGAAGCACCACGCTACGCCCGCTGACGCGCTCACGCGCGGCGTCCAGATCATGCAGGTACCTCAACCCAGCCCAGATGGCAGCGCTCAGCAGTGCGAGTCCCAGGCTGAGCAGCAAAGTGCGGTAGATCGCCGACGGTTGCATTCCATCATTCTGCGCTCGATGGGTCTCTGCCCATGTGCATCCGATTGCCTGCCGTTTGCGCGAAGCGCGCCACGCACGCGTCGCCGGGAATGGCATGTTCGCTGGCAGCCAGGGCCGGACCCCACGGGCTGGTTCAATTGGTGGCCCGGCGCGCTGAGGTGATTGGGGGAATCAATCGCGTGATGCTCAAACGCCAGCGCTCTGCCAACGACGAGCTGGACCAGCCTCAGCATTCCCGTGCCCAGACCTGCCCGATCAGGTCGTGACCAAAGCTGTGGTGGGGTTTTTCCTCGATCAGTTGAAATCCTGCTCTCTCGTAGAGACGACGAGCGTCGGCCAGCACGCTGTTGGTCCACAGCGTGATGCGCTGGTAGCCTGCTTGCCTGGCAAACGCCAGGCATTCGTCGACAAGCCGGCTGCCGATGCCATGTCCCCGCGCGGCCGCTTCCACGTAGAGCATGCGCAGCTTGGCCGTCCCCGGGGTGTCCGTCTTGACCAGAAAGACCGATCCGACGATCTGCCCGTCCATTTCGGCAATCCAGCCCCGCTCGCGCGCAGGGTCAAATTCGCGGATGAAGCGCGAGGCAATGTCGGCCGCCAGGGCTTCGAACTCGCCGTTCCAGCCGTACTCCTGTGTGTACAGCACGGTCTGCCGGGAGACCACCCAGCCCATGTCACCCGGCTGCACCGGTCGCAGTCGCCAGGTGCCGTGGGCCTTCAGTTCGGCCAGCCGCTGGGTGAAGGCCTCGGGCACCACGGCCACCCGCCGGGTCTCCCGGTCGATGAACACGATGCCGATCTTGCCCCTTGCCACCTCGCGACCGGTGTCGGCGCAATCCATTCGGTACACCAGATCGAAACCGTAACGGTTGAAGTCCTGCGGGAGCATGCGCACCCGCATCGTTTCGCCGTGAAAGCCCTCGGACTTGTACTGGGCCACCATGTCCCCGACCACGATGGGGTGCCCTGCCACATCGGACTCCCGGTAACCCAGGGATTTGAAGAACCGGACCCGCGCTTCCGAGACCAGGGTCAGCAGTTGCGCATTGTCCAGGTGCCCGCCCTGGTTGACATGGCTGATGTAAATCGGAATGTCGGTGGCGAAGGCGAACCGGTCGGGCAGGGAAAACTGGATGCGTGGCATGTTGGGCGTGGCGAAAGAGACCGGTCAGCGCCAAGGCATGACCGGCACGGTGGACAGGCTGTGGGCGGGGGCGCCTTCGATGATCTTGCGGCTGACCGCCAGGTAGACCAGGGTCTGTCGCGGTTCGTCCCAGAGGCGGACCACGCGGGTCTCCTTGAACAGCAGGGAGGTGTCTTCGCTGAACACCACTTCGTTCTTCGGGAGTTTGGCCGGGATCGTGATGGGACCCGTCTGCCGGCAAGAGAGCGAAAAGTGGCTCGGGTCCTCGGCCATGCCCAGGCTTCCGCTCACGCCCCCGGTTCTGGCCTGGCTGACGTGGCAGATCACCCCATCGACCTGGGGGTCGCGAAAGGCGTCCACGCACACCTTGTGGTTGGCACCCCAGAAGCGCCAGGCGGTGGTCACGCAGCCCACCTCGTCGGCCCTGGTGTGGCCGGCCGTGAGCGCCAGCAGCAAGCAGGTCAGGGTCGGCGCCAGGTGGCGCCAGGCAGGAAGGGAGTGGACTTGGGTCATGGGGGGCAGACGCTTGGTCAGGGAAGTGGCAGGACAGTGACAATGTTCCGACCAATGGCCAGATTGGGTGTTTCGATGTCAGACAAGGACGTCCATTAGACAGTAGTATGCGAGAGGTGCTCTGCCCGAACAGCGGGTGGTCGACCTGTTGCACACGCTCATCCTTCTCGTATGCCAATGAATTCCAACCCACGAGTTCCTTCCGCCGCGCTCACCAGGCGCGCTTTCCATGGCCTGGTGGCCGGTGCCGCGATGACGGCCGTGCCCGTGCTTCGTGCCCAGTCCGACAACCGCATCGTGCTGGGTCAGTCAGCGGCTTTCAGTGGGGCGGCTGCCCAGCTGGGCATCCAGTTCAATGCCGGTGCCAAGCTGCATTTCGACGCGATCAACGCCCAGGGTGGTGTCAACGGTCAGCGCGTGACCATTGCCCAGCTGGACGATGGCTATGAACCCGACCGCTGCGCCGAAAACACCAGCAAACTGATCAAGGACGACGTGTTTGCCTTGTTCGGCTATATCGGCACGCCGACCAGTCTGGCGGCCTTGCCGCTGGCCACCAAGGCAAGGGTCCCGTTTTTTGCCCCCTTCACCGGAGCCATGGGCCTGCGTGAACCCTTCAACCGCCTGGCCTTCCACCTGCGTGCGTCCTACAACGACGAGACAGAGGTCATCGTCCGTCAGCTGACCAACCTGGGGATGAACAAGGTGGCGGTCTTTCACCAGAACGACGCCTATGGCAAGGCCGGGCTGGATGGCGTAACCCTGGCGCTCGGATCACGCAATCTCAAACCGGTGGCGACCGGTACCGTGGAGCGCAATTCCGTCGATGTGGCCGCTGCGGTGGCCGCCATCGTGGCCGCCAAGCCCAATGCCGTGGTGCAGATCAGCGCCTACAAATCCTGTGCCGCCTTCATCCGCGAGGCGCGAAAGGCGGGCTATGGCGGCACCTTCTACAACGTGTCCTTTGTCGGCACGCAGGCCCTGGCCGATGAGTTGGGCAAGGACGGCGCCGGTGTCGTGGTCTCGCAGGTGGTTCCGTCGCCGTATAGCCCGTCGAAGCCGATCACCCGGGAGTTTCTGGACGCGATCGCCAAGGGCGGCAACAAGGTGCAGGCCAACTTCTCGAGCATGGAAGGCTACATGGCCGCGCGCCTGTTCAGCGAGGGCATTCGACGCGCTGGCGCCAGGCCCACGCGGGACACCCTGATCACCGGTCTGGAGTCGCTGACGGACTTCTCGCTGGGCGGCTTCAACGTGTCGTTCGGCCCGAACGACCACGTGGCGTCCAGCTTTGTCGAGGTGTCGATGCTGACCGGCGACGGTCGCGTGCGCACCTGACGGCGCCAACCGCCGACGTGCTCAGTCGGGCACGACGGCGGTCACCTCGATCTCGACCTTGGCGCGGGGTTCCACGAGCCGGCTGACCTCCACGCAGGTCATGGCTGGGAAGTGCTTGCCCATCACCTCCCGGTAGACGCCGCCCAGCTCGCGCAGACGCGCGTTGTACTCGTCGCGGTCGGTGATGTACCAGGTCATGCGCACCATGTGTTCGGGGCCGGCGCCGGCGCAGGCCATCACGGCGTGCACGTTCTGCAGCGCCTGTTTCGTCTGGGCGATGAAGTCGTCGCTTTCGAACTGCTGGTCGCCGTTCCAGCCGATCTGGCCGCCGACGAAGACGAGGGTGCCGCGGGCGGCCACGCCGTTGGCGTAGCCCTTGGGGGTGGCCCAGCCGGGCGGTTGCAGGAAATTCATGTCGTGGTCCCCTCCTGGGCCATCTTGCGCAGTGCGAAGCGTTGCAGTTTGCCGGTTTCGGTGCGCGGCAGGGCGGTCACGAAGCGCACTTCGCGCGGATACTTGTAGGGCGCCAGGCTGTGCTTGACGTGGTCCTGCAGGGCCTTCACCTGTGCGTCATCGGCCGTCTGGCCTGGTTTGAGCACCACGTAGGCCAGGATGATCATGCCGCGCTCATCGTCGGGTCTGCCGACCACACCGCATTCGGCCACCGCCGGGTGCTGCAGCAGGGCCGCTTCCACCTCGGGACCGGCCACGTTGTAGCCGGCCGTGATGATCATGTCGTCGGTGCGCGCCTGGTAGACGAAGTAGCCGTCCTCGTCCTGCACGAAGGCATCGCCGGGGTAATTCCATCCGTCCTGCACGTAGTTGGCCTGCCGGGTGTCGTCGAGGTACTTGCAGCCGGTGGGGCCTTTGACCGCGAGCCGGCCGACCTGGCCGCGGGGCAGCGCCTGCCCCTGCTCGTCGACGATCTTCGCCTGGTAGCCGGGAACCACCTTGCCAATGGCGCCGCGTTTGACGTCCTGCGGCGCGGCGGAAATGAAGATGTGGAACATCTCGGTGGCGCCGATGCCGTCGAGCATTTCGAGGCCGCTGGCTTCCTTCCACAGCTGGCGGGTGGCGTCGGGCAGACCTTCGCCGGCGCTGACGCTGATGCGCAAGCGGCCAACACCGTGCTGCCTGGCGAACGGCGCCATTTGCCGGTAGAAGGTCGGGGCGGTGTAGCAGATGGTGGCGCCCACCTGCCCGATGAGACGGACCATGGCCTCGGGGGTGTAGGGAATGCTGGGGAAATAGACCGAGGCACCAGCCCACATTGGGAACACCAGCAGGCCGCCCAGACCGAAGGTGAAGGCCAGTGGTGGCGAGCCCATGACGATGTCGTCAGCCGTGGCCCGCAGCACGTGGCGCGGCCAGGTCTCGCAGGCGGCGATCACATCGCGGTGGGTATGCACGGCGGCCTTGGGGCTGCCGGTGGTGCCGGAGGTGAAGGCCAGCAGCGCGATGTCGTCGGCGCTGGTGGGGCAGGGCGCCGCCTGGTCGCCCGCGTGCCGGGCCAGGGCTTCGAGCGAATGGTCGATCACGATGGCGGCGTCGCCGGTGTTGAACAGGCGCAGCGGTGTCGTGGCTGTCTCCGGGCTGAGGGCGAGCGCAGCCTTGAGTTCATCTTGCAGCTTCACGTCACACAGCGCGGCCGCCGGTCTGGCCTTGTCGATGATCGCCTTCAGCTCGGTGGCGCGCAGCAGCGGCATGGTGGCCACGGCGATCAGCCCGCTCTGCACCACGGCCAGCCAGGCCAGCGCCATGGCGATGGAGTTGCCACCGCGCAGCAGCACACGGTTGCCCGGTTGCAAGCCCATGCCGGTCAGTACCTGGGCGATGCGGTTGACCTCGGCGCGCGCCTGCGCATACGACAGAGTGCGTTCGTCGCTGCGCAGCAGCGGCCGATCGGCGTGGCCGGCGGCGAAGGCACGATCGAACAGCCACTGCACCGCATTGAGCTGGCCCGGCAAGACCTGCAGCTCAGGCAGGTCGTAGCGCAGATCAGGCCACTGTTCACGCGGCGGCAAGCGGTCGTGCACGAAGCGGTCGGTCTGTGCGGATGGGTGTTGGACCATGCGGTTCTCCGGTTCAGGCCTTCAGGGCGTGCTTGCCAAGGATGAGCAGTTGCACCTCGGTCGCTCCCTCGTAGATGCGCAGCGAGCGGATGTCGCGGTACAGGTGCTCTACCACGTTGCCCACCTGCACACCGCGGCCGCCGAACATCTGCAGGGCCATGTCGATGACCTTCTGCGCGTTCTCGGTGGCGGTCAGCTTGGCCGCTGCGGCGGCGGCCGTGTAGGCCGGGGTGCCGGCGCCATTGGCACTGCTGCAGTCGCGCATCCAGGCGGCCCGGTAGGTCAACATCGCAGCGGCATCGATGAGCGCGCTCATTTCGCCCAGCCGGGCCTGGGTGAGCTGGAAGTCGGCCAGGGTCTGGCCGAACATCTTGCGTTGCTTGGCGTGAGCCACCGCCTCGGCAAAGGCGCGCCGTGCCATGCCGAGTGCGGCGGCAGCGACCGATGCGCGGAAGATGTCCAGCGTCTGCATGGCGAGCTTGAACCCGCCATGCAGGGAACCTACCAACGCGTCCTGACCGAGGCTGCACCGATCAAAGTGCAAGGTCGCCAGCGGATGCGGCGCCATCACCGCAATGTGGTGACTGGTGTCCAGTCCTGGCGCATCGGCATCGACGATGAAGGCGCTGATGCCGCGGGCGCCTGCTTGAGGATCGGTCTTGGCGAAGACCACATAGAAGTCGGCCATGCCGCCGTTGCTGATCCAGGTCTTGCGGCCATCCAGTTGCCAGCCTTCGGTGGTCTGGAGCGCCCGGGTGGCCATGGAGGCGACGTCCGAGCCGGCTTCGGGTTCGCTCAGCGCAAAGGCGGCGATCTTGTGGCCGGTCGCCACCGCCGGCAGGTAGCGGGCCTGCTGGGCCGGGTTGCCCGCCAGGGTGATGGCGCCACTGCCCAGGCCCTGCATGGCAAACGCGAAATCCGCCAAGGGGGAGTGGTGTGCCAGGGTTTCCCGCAGGATGACCAAGGCCCGGGAATCGAGCGCGGGCAGGGCGCCGCCGTGGACCTGTGGCACGCAGTAGCGCAGCCAACCGGCATCGCCCAGGCGGCGCACCCATTCACGGCAGGCGATCCGGTCATCCGACTCGTCCACCTGCTGACTCTTGAGCCATTCGACCAGGCGGTGGGCCATGGCCCGATGGTGGTCGTCGAAGAAGGGCAGTTCCAGGTGCGCCGTGGGCGCCAGGGGCCCGTGCGGGTGAGGGTGTTCGAAGGCAACCATGTCAGTCCCCTTCAAACATGGGGCGTTGCTTGGCGGCAAACGCCTCGTAGGCGCGGCGGAAGTCCTGCGTTTGCATGCAGATGGCCTGTGCCTGGGCTTCGGCCTCGATGGCCTGGTCCAGCGTCATGGCCCACTCCTGATGCAGCATGGTCTTGGTCATGCCATGCGCGAAGGTCGGCCCTTGCGCCAGGCTGGCGGCCAGCTTGTGCGCGGCGGGCAGCAGGGCTTCGCTCTCGTGCAGCGCGTTGAAGAAACCCCAGGCGTGGCCCTCCTGCGCGTTCATGGCGCGGCCGGTGAACAGCAGTTCGCTGGCGCGGCCCTGGCCGATCATGCGCGGCAGCAGGGCGCAGGCGCCCATGTCGGCCCCCGCCAGTCCGACGCGCGTGAACAGAAAGGCCACGGTGGCCGAAGGTGTGCCCAGGCGCAGGTCCGACGCGAGGGCCATCATCGCGCCGGCGCCGGCGCAGACGCCATCCAGGGCCGCCACGATGGGCTGAGGGCAGGCGCGCATGGCGCTGACCAGCGCGCCAGTCATGCGGGTGAAGGCCAGCAGCTCGGGCATGGTCATTTTCGTGAGCGGGCCGATGATCTCGTGCACGTCACCGCCCGAACAAAAATTCCCGCCCGCGCCGGTGACCACCACCGCCTTGATGTCGGTGGCGCGCTGCAGGCTCAGGAACCAGTCGCGCAGCTCGGCGTAGGAGTCGAAGGTCAGCGGGTTCTTGCGTTCGGGCCGGTTGAGGGTGACAGTGGCCACGCCGTCCTGCACGCTGAGCGCGAAGTGCCGGGGCTGCTCGGCGGCGACGGCGCGGTACTGGCCGCGCATGGGGTTGTGGTCGGGGATGGGGTGCTTCATTCGAGGTCCAGTTGGTGCTGTTTCACCTTGCCCAGCAGCTTGTGCAGTTGGTCGAGTTCGCGTGGCGAGAGGCCTTCGAAGGCCTGAACGATCCATTGCTCGTGTTCGACGGCCATCCGTTCAAAGGTCCCGCGCCCTTCGGGGGTGAGTCGCACGAGGAAGGCCCGGCGGTCACCTTCAACGCCCATGCGTTCGACCAGGCCTTCGGCCACCAGCTGGTCGGTAATGCCGGTGACGTTGCCGCCGGTGACCATCAGCCGCTGTGACAGCTCCTTCATCTTCAGCCCCTCCGGGTGACGTTCGAGCTGGGCCATCAGGTCGAAGCGGGGCAACGTGGTGTCGAAGCGCTCGCGCAGCTGGGTGCGTACGCGCTTTTCGATCAGCTGGGAGCAGGCGAGCAGGCGCAGCCACAGGCGCAGCTCCTGCGCGTGTTCGCTGTGCGCACGGGCTTCGAGGTCGAGGGTGTCGGGGATGGTCATGAGCTTTCCGCAGGGTCCTGGGTGACGACGGTGTCTTGCAGCGCCTGCTGGCGGGCGATCTCGCGGTAGAGCTGGTCGCGGCCACTCAGGTAGGGCTGGGGCCACTCAATGGCGCGGGTCTGCAGCCTGGCGGCTTCGTGCAGCGTCCAGGCCGGATCGGCCAGATGCGGACGGGCCACGGCGCAAAGGTCGGCGCGGCCGGCGCCGATGATGCTGTTGGCGTGGTCGGCCTCGCTGATGGCACCGACCGCCATGGTGAGGATGTCGACCTCGTTGCGGATGCGGTCGGCAAACGGTGTCTGGTACATGCGGCCGTAGACTGGCTTGGCCTGCCGCGTGGTCTGGCCGGACGACACGTCGATCACGTCACAGCCGGCGGCCTTGAACAGACGCGAGATGGCGACCGCATCGTCGGGCGTGTTACCGCCCGGTGCCCAGTCGTGCGCCGAGATGCGAACGCTCATGGGCCGGTCGGCGGGCCACACCGCACGCATGGCCGCAAAGACTTCCAGCGGGTAGCGGCAGCGGTTCTCCAGCGAGCCCCCGTACTCGTCGCTGCGCTGGTTGGTCAGCGGGCAGATGAAGGCCGAGAGCAGGTAGCCATGGGCGCAGTGCAGCTCCAGCCAATCGAAGCCGGCGGCGGCCGCACGCTTGGTCGATTCGACAAAGGCATCGCGCAGCGCATCCATGTCGGCGCGGGTCATGGCCTTGGGCACCTGGTTCTGGTCGCCATAAGGCACCGCGCTGGCCGACAGCAGCGGCCAGTTGCCGTTGACCAGTGGCTCGTCTATGGCTTCCCAGCCCAGCTGGGTCGATCCTTTGGGGCCGCTGTGGCCGAGCTGGATGCCCACCTTTGCGCCGCCTTCGCGATGCGCGAAACCGACAATGCGGGCCAGCGCGGCCTGCTGGGTGTCGTTCCACAAGCCGGGGCAGCCGGGGGTGATGCGACCCTCGGGCGTCGGGCTGGTCATCTCGACCATCACCAGCGCCGCGCCGCCCACGGCGCGCGCGCCCAGGTGCATCAGGTGCCAGTCGCCGACGACGCCGTCCTGGGCCTTGTACTGCGCCATCGGCGAGACGACGATGCGGTTCTTGAGTTCAACGCCGCGCACTTTGAGTGGCAGCAGCATGGGGGGCGTGGGCTTGCCACCGACACTCCGGCCACCAGCACGGGACTGAAGCCACTCTTCGTAACCTTCCAGCCACTTCGCGTCGCGCAGCCTCAGGTTCTCGTGGCTGATGCGCTGGCTGCGGGTGAGCAGAGAGTAGGCAAACTGCTCGATCTCCATGCCGGTGTAGCGGTCCACGTGCTCGAACCACTCGGTGGAGTTGCGCGCCGCGTTCTGGATCTTGAGCACCTCGACGCTGCGGCGCGCCTCGTAGCCCTGCAACACGGTGGCCATGTCGGCCCCGGCGTTGTTCGTGAACTCATCGGCCAGGTCGATCGCATCTTCCAGCGCCAGTTTGGTGCCGCTGCCGATGGAGAAGTGTGCGGTATGCGCTGCGTCCCCCATCAGCACGATCGGGGTCTTCTTGCCGGCGATGTCCTGATGGTGCACCCAGGTGTGGCAGATCACGCGCGGAAACCGTATCCAGTTGGCCGAACCGCGCAGGTGCTTCGCGTTGCTGATCAGTTCGTTGCCATCCAGATACTTCGCGAACAGCTTTTCGCAGAACGCGATACCGTCTTCCTGGCTCATCTGGTCGATGCCGTGGGCCTTCCACACGTGCTCCGGCGTCTCGACGATGAAGGTCGAGGTGTCGGCGTCGAACTTGTAGGCATGGGCCTGGAACCAGCCGTGTTCGGTCTGTTCGAAGGCGAAGGTGAAGGCATCGAAAGTCTTCTTTGTGCCCAGCCAGACGAAGCGGCACTGGCGGGTGTCGATGTCGGGCTGGAAGGTGCTTTCGTAGCGGGTGCGGATGCGGCTGTTCAGGCCGTCGCTGGCGATGACCAGATCGGCGTTGTATTGCTGGGCGAGCGCCTGGTCATCGGTGACATCGGTCTCGAACACGAGCTTCACACCGAGTTCGTTGCAGCGCTCCTGCAAGATGTTGAGCAGGCGCTTGCGTCCGATGCCGATAAAGCCGTGGCCGCCCGAGCGCACGCTGCGGCCCTTGTAGAAGACCTCGATGTCGTCCCAGTGGTTGAAGGCGTCCTGCATGGCCTGCGCCGTCTCGGGGTCGGCCCTCCGCAGGTTGATCAGGGTCTGGTCGGAGAACACCACCCCCCAGCCGAAGGTGTCGTAGGGCCGATTGCGCTCGACCACGGTCACCTCCAGCGCCGGAAAGCGCCGCTTCATCAGCAGCCCGAAGTACAGACCCGCCGGGCCGCCACCGATGCACAGGATGCGCCGCAGCGCAGGAGTGGGTGTGTTCATGCCTGATTAGTTTAGGCTTGAACTAAATTCGGCCAACCGGGTTTTCCCGGATCGGTGCCAGAATGGTCATCAATCCGACGAAAGGTGAGAGACGATGGCGCTGTACCGATTCAAGTCCCGCGAGACGGGCGACCTGGTCATGTTGCAACCGCATGGGCAACGCATCCTGGAGATCCTGGGCAAGGACCCGCAGGCGCCCGGCATCATCCGGCCGGTGGAGATGGCGTCGGCGGTGCAGGCCTTGCGTGAAGCAGCCCAGGCCGAAGAGGCAGAGCACCAGAGGCGGGTTCAGGAGGCCGAAGCCCGGGGCGAAGTGCCTCCGGATTTCGACATCAGCCTGCGCCTTCGCAGCGCGCCCTTCATCGAGATGCTGCAGCGCTGCGAACGCGCCGAGGTGGACGTGGTGTGGGGCGTCTGAGCCTCAGTCCACCTTGGCCCCCGAGGCCTTGACCACCGGGGCCCACTTGGCGATTTCGCTGTCGATGAAGCGGCCGAACTCGGCCGGTGTGTTGCCGCTGGGGATGGCGCCCAGCGCATGCAACCGCTCCTTGATGGCCGGCAACTGCATGGCCTTGGCGGACTCCTGCTGCAGGCGGTTGGCGATGTCGGCTGGCGTGCCGGCCGGGGCCAGCAGGCCGAACCAGGAGCTGGCCTCGAAACCGGGCAGGTTGCCCGCTTCGGCCACCGTCGGCAGGTCGGGCAGGGTGGCCGAGCGTACGGCGCTGGTGACCGCAAAGGCCTTGAGCGCGCCCGACTGGATGTGCGGCATGGCCGATGGCAGGTTGTCGAACATGACGTCTGTCGCACCACCGATCAGGTCCTTGAGGGCCGGACCCGAGCCGCGGTAGGGGATGTGCGTCATGAAGATGCCGGTGCGCGCCTTGAACAGCTCGCCGGCCAGGTGGATGGAGGTGCCGTTACCGCTGGAGGCCATGTTGAGCTTGCCCGGGTTGGCCTTGGCGTAGCGGATGAAATCGGCCACCGACTGGATGCCCAGTTCCTGCGCGCGTCGGGCATTCATGACCATGACGTTGGGCACGCCGGCCACCAGCGTGACCGGCACGAAGTCCTTCTGGGGGTCGTAAGGCAGCTTGGCGTACAGCGCCTTGTTGATGCCATGCGTGCCCACCGTGCCCATCAGCAGGGTGTAGCCGTCACCCGGCGACTTGGCGACGATCTCGGCCCCGATGTTGCCGCCGGCGCCCCCCTTGTTGTCGATCACGAAGCTTTGCCCCAGGGCCTTGGTCAGTTCGGGCGCGAGGACCCGGGCCAGGATGTCGGTGGTGCCACCGGGTGCAAATGGCACGACGATGCGCACGGGCTTGGTGGGCCACGCCGCCTGGGCCCACAGCGTGGCGGGCAGGACGGCCGCGGCGGCGGCCAGACTCCCGCCGATCAGCAGGTGACGGCGGCCGTTGATGATGTGGTTCATGAAAGTCTCCTCGGATGCGGTGGATGGCTCCGCTGCTTTCGATCGGCGGCGGTGGCCACTTCAGTGTAGAGGGCAACAGTGCCCGCCGGCGCTGCCCGGGTGACAGGGTTATCCCGCGCCAGGCCATGAAAAAAGCCACCCTAAGGTGGCTTTCGATGGCTCCATGGTGGCTCAGTCTGCGAACTGGCCGGCAGCTTCGATCACGCCCTTGAGCTTGGTGATCTCGGCGGCCACGAACTCCTTGTGGCCGGCCTGGGTGACGCGCTTGTCGTTCACGACGATGGCACCCAGCGCTTCCTGCTTCTTGATGAACTCGGGGTCCTTCAGGGCCACCTGCAGTGCGTCGTTGAGCTTCTTCTGCACGTCGGCCGGCGTGCCCTTGGGGGCGTACATGGCGTGCCAGATGGTCAGGTTGAAGCCCTTGAGGCCCATCTCCTGCAGGGAAGGGTAGTCCTTGAGCAGCTTGTGGTTGGACAGGGGCTTGGCCGTGGTCACGGCGAAGGCCTTGACGCGGCCGGCTTCGATCTGCGCGGTGGTGTTGGTGGTCTGGTCGCACATCACGTCGACCTGGCCGCCGATCAGGTCGTTCATGGCCGGGCCGGTGCCGCGGTAGGCGATGGTGGTCATCGACTTGTCCAGCTTGACCGCGGATTGCCACATCAGGCCGCACAGGTGCGAGGCCGAGCCCAGGCCTGCATGGGCCAGGTTCAGCTTGCCGCCGTTGGCACGGATGTAGTTCTCGAAGTCCCGGTAGGTGTTGGCCGGCAGCTTGGGCGAGCCCAGCAGCGTCATGGGCACGTCGTTGATCATGCCCAGGTACTCGAAGTCTTCCAGGGGCTTGTACTGCAGCTTGCGGTACAGGCCGGCCGTGGCGGCCATGCCGATGTGCCAGACCAGCAGCGTGTGGCCATCGGGGGTGGCGCGGGCCACCTTGGTGGCGCCGATGGTGCCGCCGGCGCCAGCCGCGTTTTCCACCACCACGTTGGCACCGCCCAGGGGTTTGCGCAGGGCTTCCGCCAGCTGGCGGGCCACCAGGTCGGTCGGGCCGCCGGCAGCGAAGGGCACCACGAGGGTGATCGGCTTGCTGGGGAAGGTTTGGGCGAAGGCGGAAGAGGCCACCGCGGCGGTGAGCGCGAATGCAAAGATCTTCTTCATGCGGAATGCTCCTGGTTGGATGACCCCGGCATGGTAGCCCCCGACCGTCGGGGGGAAATCGCGGAAAGTACGTAGCAGGGGGGCGGGGTTTTCCCTGCCGCCGTATGCCCTGGACCCGGCAGTTACTGGTAGCTGCGGGCGTCCTCGATCACCTTGCCGTCGTTGGGCAGGCTGCCCGGGCGCACCACCTGCACATCGCCACGCAGCTTGGTCACGTCTCGGATGGCGCTTTCGATCTTCTCGCGCAGGCCATCGGCCACCTCGGTGGTCTCCACCTGCAGGCACATCTGGTCATTGGCCATTTCACCGCTGACAACCAGGCGGGCTTTCTTCACCTCGGGGAAGCGCCGCACGATCTCGGCCACCTGCGACGGATGGACGAACATGCCCTTGATCTTGGTGGTCTGGTCGGCCCGACCCATCCAGCCCTTGATGCGCGGTGCCGTGCGGCCGGTCGGGCAGGAGCCTGGCAGGATGGCCGACAGGTCGCCGGTACCGAAACGGATGAGCGGATAGGTCGGGTTCAACGTGGTGACGACCAGCTCCCCCACCTCGCCCTCGGGCACCGGGTCGCCGGTGCCCGGCCGCACGATTTCCACGATCACACCCTCTTCCAGCACCAGCCCCTGGCGGGCCGCCGTTTCATAGGCCACCAGGCCCAGGTCGGCGGTGGCGTAGGTTTGGTACACCGCCACACCCTGCTCGGCAAACCAGGCCGTCAGGCTGGGGGGACAGGCTTCGCCGCCGACCGAGGCCTTGGTCAGGCTGGCGATGTTCGTGCCGGTTTCCCTGGCCTTCTCCAGCAGGATGCGCAGGAAGCTGGGCGTGCCGGTGTAAGCGTCAGGACGCAGCTCGGCCATTGCCTGCAGCTGCTGCTCCGTCTGGCCGGTACCGGCCGGAAACACGGTGCAGCCCACCGCCAGGGCGCCCGCTTCCAGGATGAAGGCCCCGGGGGTCATGTGGTAGCTGAAGCTGTTGTGCACCAGATCGCCAGCCCGGAATCCCGCAGCGAAGAGGGCACGACCGGTGCGCCAGTAGTCGCGAGCGGTGCCCTCGGGTTCGTAGATCGGTCCCGGCGAGGCGAAGAGCCGCTGCATCTGCGGTCCACGCACCACGGCCGAGAAGCCGCCAAAGGCGTCACCGCCTGCTGCCCGGCTGGCCTTCTGCCGCTCCAGCAACTCGTGCTTGCGGGTGACCGGCAGACGGGCCAGCGCCTCTCGGGTATTGACGCTGGCCGGATCGATATCGCGCAGCAACTCGGCGTAGGCGGCGGTGCTGGCCTTGGCATGGGCCACCTGCGCCGGCAGCGCAGCTATCTGGGCCGCCTCGCGTTCGGCAGGCGATCGGGTTTCCAGGGCGTCGAAGAAGTCGTTCATGGCGGCAGCGACAAATGTTGGACAGAGGTGTCTGATTCAAGAGCGCGGTGGAACCGGCTTTGCCGGGCCACTCGCGCTGCCCTCTTGAGGGGGTGCCGCCGAAGGCGGCGCGGGGGTGGGTCAGGCAAGCCAGCGCTTGCGGCGCTTGTAGCTCTTGACGTCCTTGAACGATTTGCGTTCGCCACCACCCATGCCCAGGTAGAACTCCTTGACGTCCTCGTTGTTGCGCAGATCACTGGCGGCACCGTCCATCACGATGCGGCCGCTTTCCATGATGTAACCATAGTCGGCGTACTTCAGGGCCATGTTGGTGTTCTGCTCGGCAATCAGGAACGTCACCTTTTCCTTGGTGTTGAGGTCCTTCACGATCTCGAACACCTCCTCCACGATCTGGGGGGCCAGACCCATCGAGGGTTCGTCCAGCAGCACCACGCTCGGGTTGGTCATCAGGGCACGGCCGATGGCGCACATCTGCTGCTCGCCACCGGAGGTGTACGCCGCCTGGCTGGTGCGACGGGTCTTCAGGCGCGGGAAGTAGGTGTAGACCTTCTCCAGGTTGCGCGCGATCTCGGCCTTGTCCTTGCGGGTGTAGGAGCCGGTCATCAGGTTTTCTTCGATGGTCAGGTGGGCAAAGCAGTGGCGACCTTCCATCACCTGCACAACGCCGCGGTTGACCAGGTCGGCGGGCGAAAGGTTTTCGATGCGCTCGCCGCGCAACTCGATGCTGCCCTTGGTGACTTCGCCGCGCTCACCCTTGAGCAGGTTGGACACCGCGCGCAGGGTGGTGGTCTTGCCGGCCCCGTTGCCGCCCAGGATGGCCGCAATCTGGCCCTCGGCGACCTGAAGGGAGACGCCCTTGAGCACCAGGATCACATGGTTGTAGATGACCTCGATGCCGTTGACGTTGAGAACGATGTTGGGTGTGGTGCTCATGGTGTTTCCTCGTGGACCATTCGCCAGGCGCGGCACGCCGGCCTGGCGAATGGCGGCTGCCGAAGCAGCCGCGGGTTGACATCAGGACTGGCAGTCGGCGGGAGTGCGACGGGTCAGCTTCTTCTCGGCGGCGTACTTGTCGGCCGCTGCCTTGACCATCGGCTTGAGGATCTGGTCATCGGCCTGGTACCAGTCGCTGGTGAACTGCCACTTGCTGCCGTCCCAGGTGTGGATCCGGGCCCAGTTGGCGCCCACGTGGTCCTGGCAGCTGGTCGACACCGGACGCAGCACGCCCTTGAATCCCAGTGCATCCAGCTTCGCCTGGGTCAGGTTCAGGTTCTCGTAGCCCCAGCGCGCTTGCTCGCCGGTCACGACCTTGCCCTTGCCGAAGCGTTCCTGGGCGGCACGCACGCCTTCAACGGCGAACATGGCGCTGATCAGGCCGCGCATGTACAGCACCTCACCCACTTCTTCCTTGGGGCCCGTGCCCTTGCCCTTGTCGTGCAGCTTCGACAGGATTTCCTTGACGATGTCCGACCCCTTCTCGGTGCCGTGCTGCATGGTGATGGCGTTGTAGCCCTTGGCACCCTGGCCGATATCCCTCACATCGGGTTCGGCACCGGCCCACCAGACGCCGTAGATCTTCTCGCGCGGATAGCCGGTGGCCTGCGCCTCCTTGATCAGCGTCGAGTTCATCACGCCCCAGCCCCAGTTGATGACATAGTCGGGGCGCTGCTGGCGGATCTGCAGCCAGGTGGCCTTCTGCTCCACGCCGGGGTGGGTGACGGGCAGCATGGTCAGCTGGAAGCCATGCATGCTGGCGCGCTCCTGCAGGGGCGGAATCGCTTCCTTGCCGAAGGGGCTGTCGTGATAGACCAGCGCGATCTTCTTGCCCTTGAGGTTGGCCAGACCGCCTTCCTTCTTGCCGATGTGCTGGATGATGACGTCGGCGGCTTGCCAGTAGGTGCCGGCCAGCGGGAAATTCCATTTGAAGACGCCGCCGTCGGCGGACTCGCTGCGGCCGTAGCCGGCGGTGATCAGCGGAATCTTGTCGATCGGGGCCTTCTCGGTCAGCGCGAAGGTGATGCCGGTGGACAGGGGCTGGAACACGGTGGCGCCGCCGTTCTTGCCCTTGAGGCGCTCGTAGCACTCCACGCCACGGTCGGTGGCATAGCCGGTTTCACATTCTTCGTAGGACACCTTCACGCCGTTGATGCCACCGCGCTCGTTGACGAGCTTGAGGTAGTCGGCGTAGCCATTGGCGAAGGGCACGCCGTTCGGTGCGTACGCGCCGGTGCGGTACACCAGGGCCGGGAAGAACTGCTCCTTGGCCTGGGCGAAGGCGGCGGGAGCCACCAGTGCCGAGGACAGGGCAGCGCAGGCCACCGACACGGAAAGAGCGAGGTTGCGTAGCTTCATGCGTTTGTCTCCTAAGGAAAAGTAAGCCACCAGAAAACCGTTGGACCTGTCAGTAAATCCCGATGCGCGGTCTGATGCATCGGGCGTTTCACCTAAGGGCTTGCCCGGAAAATCGTCGTTCTGCCAACAATCAGGAAGGCGTCGTGCCTCAATGCGGGAAGGGCCACAGGCGCAGCTTCTGCTTGCCGATGCTCCAGAGCTTGGCCAGCCCGTGCGGCTCCACGATCAGGAACCACACGATCAGGGCGCCGAAGATCATGAATTCGGTGTGCGACACCGCGGCGGTCGAGATCTCCACGCCCACCAGGCCGCCGAGGGCGGGCAGGAACTGGTTCAGGAAGATGGGCAGCACCACGATGAAGGCCGCGCCGAAGAAGCTGCCCATGATCGAGCCCATGCCGCCGATGATCACCATGAACAGCAGCTGGAACGAGCGATCAATCGAGAAGGCCGCCGGTTCCCAGGAGCTCAGGTGCACGAAGCCCCACAGGCCGCCGGCCACGCCGATGATGAACGAGCTGACGGCAAACGCGGACAGCTTGGCGTACATCGGACGGATACCGATCACGGCGGCGGCCACGTCCATGTCGCGGATGGCCATCCACTCACGGCCGATGGCCGAGCGCACCAGGTTCTTGGCCAGCAGGCCGAAAACCACCACGAAGCCCAGGCAGAACAGGTACTTCTCGACCGGGGTGTCAATCGCCCAGCCCAGCACGCTCAGGTTGGACACCGACACCGAACCCGAGGCGTTGTTGCCGGTGAACCAGCCGATGCGAAGGAACATCCAGTCACAGAAGAACTGGGCCGCCAGTGTGGCCACGGCCAGGTACAGGCCCTTGACGCGCAGGCTGGGGATGCCGAAGAACATGCCCACCACCGTGGCAAAGAAGCCGCCGGACAGCAGGGCCACGATCAGGGGCATGCCTTCGATGCGCACATAGGTGTTGTAGGCCATGTAGGCGCCCACCGCCATGAAGGCGCCGGAGCCCAGCGAAATCTGGCCGCAGTAGCCCACCAGGATGTTCACCCCGATGGCCGCGAGCGACAGGATCAGGAACGGGATGAAGATGGCGCGGAACAGGTATTCGTCGGCCAGCAGGGGCACCCCGATGGCAGCGAAGGCGATGATGGCCAGGATGGCCCAGCGGTCCTGCGCGATCGGAAAGATCTGCTGGTCGGCGCGGTAGGAGGTCTTGAACTGACCGTTTTCGCGATAGAACATTTGTAGTCCTCAAACAATCTTTTAGCTACGACACGCTTCGCTTAACTTTGCTCTGCAAAGTTAGTCTTCGCTGAAAGATCATTGATGTGGGTGTTTCACACCCGATCAATGATCTTTTCGCCGAACAGACCCTGCGGACGGAACAGCAGGAACACCAGGGCCAGCACATAGGCAAACCAGATCTCGATGCCGCCGCCGACCATGGGGCCGAGGTAGACCTCGGAGAGCTTCTCGCCCACGCCGATGATCAGGCCGCCGATGATGGCGCCCGGCACCGAGGTCAGGCCGCCCAGGATGATCACGGGCAGGGCACGCAGGGCCACGGTGGTCAGCGAGAACTGCACGCCCAGCTTGGAGCCCCAGATGATGCCGGCCACGAGCGCGGTGATACCGGCCACGCACCAGACGATCACCCAGATGCGGTTGAGCGGGATGCCGATGGACTGCGCCGCCTGGTGGTCGTCGGCCACGGCGCGCAGCGCGCGCCCGGTGGAGGTCTTCTGGAAGAACAGCGACAGGGCCGCCACCAAGCCGGCGGCAATCACCGCGGCGATCACGTCTTCCTTGTTGATCAGGATGCCGCCTTCGAACATGCCTTCGAGGATGAAGATCGGGTCCTTGGGCATGCCGACATTGATCTGGTAGATGTCGCTGCCGAAGATGGTCTGGCCGAAGCCGTCGAGAAAGTAGGTGATACCCAGGGTGGCCATCAGCAGCGTCACGCCTTCCTGGTTGACCAGGTGCCGCAGCACCAGTCGCTCAACCAGCCAGGCCAGCGCGAACATGCACAGCGCGGCGATGATGAACGCCAGGATGTTGGCCAGCAGCAGGCTCTCCAGTCCCAGCCATTGCGGAATCCACTCCGAGAAGCGGGCCATGGCCAGGGCGGCAAACAGCACCATCGCGCCCTGCGCAAAGTTGAACACGCCCGAGGCCTTGAAGATGAGCACGAAGCCCAGCGCCACCAGCGAATACAGCATGCCTGCCATCAGGCCGCCAAAGAGGGTTTCGAGAAAGAATCCCATGGTGTCGTCTCCGTTCAGTGGCTCGTACCGAGGTACGCGCTGATGACTTCTTCGTTGCTGCGCACTTCTTCCGGTGTGCCGTCACCGATCTTCTTGCCGTAGTCCAGCACCACGACACGGTCGGAGATGTCCATCACCACGCCCATGTCGTGCTCGATGAGCACGATGGTGGTGCCGAACTCGTCGTTCACGTCCAGGATGAAGCGGCTCATGTCCTGCTTCTCTTCCAGGTTCATGCCGGCCATGGGCTCATCGAGCAGCAGCACCTGCGGCTCCATGGCCAGGGCGCGACCGAGGTCCACGCGCTTTTGCAGGCCGTAGGGCAGGGTGCCCACGGGCGTCTTGCGGAAGGCCTGGATCTCCAGGAAATCGATGATGTGCTCGACGAACTCGCGGTGCTGCTCCTCTTCCTTCTGGGCCGGGCCGATGCGCAGCGCCTGCAGGAACAGGTTGCTCTTCATGCGCAGGTTGCGGCCGGTCATGATGTTGTCGATCACGCTCATGCCCTTGAACAGCGCCAGGTTCTGGAACGTGCGCGCCACGCCCATCTCGGCCACCTGGCGGCTGTTCATGCCACGGAAAGTCTTGCCCCGGAAAGTGATCTTGCCTTCCTGCGGCTGGTAGACGCCGTTGATGCAGTTGAGCATGGAGCTCTTGCCGGCGCCGTTGGGGCCGATGATGGCGCGGATCTCGTGCTCCTTGACGTTGAACGAGATGTCGGTCAGCGCCTTGACGCCACCGAAGCGCAGGCTGATGTTCTGGACGTCGAGGATGACGTCACCGATCTTTTTCTTGCTCATGCTGCTGCCTTCACAGGTGCGAACGTCTTGGCGTCCATGATCTTGAGCGTGGCGCTGACGCTGCCGGTGCGCCCGTCCTCGAACTTGACCTGGGTCTCGATGTACTGCTCGCTCTTGCCGCCGTACAGTGCATCGACCAGGACCCCGTACTTCTCGCCGATGAAGCCGCGGCGGACCTTGTTGGTGCGGGTGAGTTCGCCGTCGTCGGCATCCAGCTCCTTGTGCAGCACCAGGAAGCGGCTGATCTGGCTGCCGGCCAGCAGGTCGTCGCGTGACAGGTCGGCGTTGACCTTTTCCACGCAGTCGCGGATGAGCTCGTAGACCTCGGGTTTCTGCGCCAGGTCGGTGTAGCCGGCGTAGGGCAGGTTGCGGCGCTCGGCCCAGTTGCCCACGGCCTCGAAGTCGATGTTGACCATCACGCAGACCTTCTCGCGCTGATCACCGAAGGCCACGGCCTCCTTGATGTGCGAGAAGAACTTGAGCTTGTTCTCGACGTACTTGGGCGCGAACATGGCGCCGTCATGGGCGCCACCCTTGATGCGGCCCACGTCCTTGACGCGGTCGATGATCTTCAGGTGGCCGCTGGCGTCGATGAAGCCGGCGTCGCTGGTGTGGTACCAGCCGTCGGCTGTCAGCACCTCTTCGGTGGCCTTGGGGTTCTTGTAGTACTCCTTGAGCAGGCCGGGCGACTTCACCAGGATCTCGCCGGTCTCCGAGAGCTTGATCTCCACGCCTTCGCAGGGCACGCCCACGGTGTCGGCCCGGGCTTCATGGTCGGGCTGCAGGCAGACGAACACGGCCGTTTCTGTCGAGCCGTAGAGCTGCTTGAGGTTGATGCCGATGCTGCGGTAGAAGCTGAACAGGTCGGGACCGATGGCTTCACCGGCGGTGTAGGCCACCCGCACGCGGCTCATGCCCAGGGTGTTGCGCAGCGGGCCGTAGACGAACAGATTGCCCAGCGCGTACTTGAGGTTGTCCATGAAGCCCACGGCCTTGCCATCCATCCTGGCCGGGCCCACGCGGCGGGCCACGTCCATGAAGGCGTGGAACATCTTGCGCTTGAGCGCGCCGGCGTCTTCCATGCGGATCATGACGCTGGTCAGCAGGCCCTCGAACACCCGCGGCGGCGCGAAGTAGTAGGTGGGACCGACTTCCTTGAGGTCGATCGTGACCGTGGCGCCCGACTCCGGGCAGTTGACCACGTAGCCAGCCACCAGCCATTGGGCGTAGCTGAAGATGTTCTGGCCGATCCAGGCCGGCGGCAGGTAGGCCAGCACCTCGTCCTGGTCCGTCAGCTTGTCGAACTTGCTGCCCACGGCGGCGCGGTCGATCAGCGTGCGGTGGGTGTGGACCACGCCCTTGGGATTGCCGGTGGTACCCGAGGTGAAGAACATGGCCGCCACGTCGTCGGGTTGGGCCTTGTCGATTTCTTCCTGGAACAGGTCGGGGTGGGCCTTGGCGTGGGCCTGCCCGGCACCGATCAGCTCGTCCAGTCCCGCCAGTCCTTGCTGGTCGTAGTTGCGCAGGCCGCGCGGATCGTCATAGAAGATGTGCTGCAGCTGCGGGCACTGGGGCTGGATCTCCAGCATCTTGTCGACCTGTTCCTGGTCTTCCACCACCGCAAAGCGCACCTCGGCGTTGTTGATCGGGAAGATGCATTCGGCGGCGACGGCGTCCTGGTACAGCGGCACCGGAATCGCGCCCAGCGACTGGGCGGCCAGCATGGTGGCGTAGAGCCGGGGCCGGTTGGCACCGATGACCACGAGGTGTTCACCGCGCTGCAGGCCGGCCTGGTGCAGTCCGCAGGCGATGGCCTGCACGAGATCGGCCATGTCGCGCCAGCTCAGGGTCTGCCAGATCCCGTATTCCTTTTCGCGCATGGCGGGGGCCTGCGGTCGCCGGGCGGCGTGTTCCAGCAGGAGCCGGGGGAACGTGGTCTGCATGCTTGTCTCCTTCGGCAAGGGGGACGGTGATGCCGGAAGGGCACACCGTTGCATTTCATTCTGGTGCGGATGGTAAGCAAGCATTTGACGTTAAGTTGTCAGTTCGACGACAATTGACGGGTCAACCCTGCTAGGACTTTCCCTAGGCACCGGAGGTATTCAATGACCCTCTTCATGCCCCACCGATCCGGCAGCATCCTGCGAGAAAGGGCGCGCGCGCCGTCGGCGACCGAGCTGGCCGAGATTCCATGGATGGCCGTGCTCAGCGACGGTGAACGTCTGCGGGCGCAGGACGCCCTGCTGGTGGGGGAGACACAGGCGGGGGACTACATCTGCCGGGTGGGGCGCCCCGTCACCTACTGGTTCGGCCTGCTCGACGGCCTGCTCAAGATGAGCAACGACGATTCGCACGGGCCGGTCATCACCTTCACCGGCGTGGCGCCGGGCGGCTGGTTCGGCGAGGGCACGGTGCTCAAGCGGGAGATCTACCGCTACAACATCCAGGCGCTGCGCAAGAGCCGCGTCGCCGGGTTGCCGGTGGAGACCTTCCACTGGCTGCTGGACCACTCGATCGGTTTCAACCGCTTCGTGATGAACCAGCTCAACGAGCGACTGGGCCAGTTCATCGCGGCGCGCGAGATCGACCGCATCAACAACCCGGACCTGCGCGTGGCGCGCAACCTGGCTGCGCTGTTCCATCCCTTGCTCTCGCCCAACGTGGGCGGAGTGCTGCGCATCACCCAGCAGGAGCTGGCGTATCTGGTGGGCCTGTCGCGCCAGCGGGTCAACGAGGCACTGACCACCCTGGCGGACAAGGGCTGGATCCAGGTGGAGTACGGAGGCCTGCGGGTGCTCAACCTCCAGGCCCTGCGCTCCGGTGAACTCTGAGGCGCTGGCCGGTGGTTTCTTGTGCGGTCGGGCGTGGGATGATCGACGCATGACCGATCAGCCCAAGAAAACCCTGAAACTCAAGCCCGGCGCCTCGGAGGCCGGGGCCAATCCGCTGCGCCGCCCTGTGCGTTCACAGGCGCCCGCACGTGCGCGCCCCCTGTCCGAAGTACAGGCCGAACGTGCTGCCCGCCAAGCCGCCTGGGAAGCGCGTGCGCCTTCGCTGCGCGAACCGGGTGCCGATGGCCGTGGAGGCCAGCCCGACCGGCCGCCCCGCGCCTCGCGGGCCGACCGCTCCGACCGTCCATTGCGGGATGATCGTCCAGCCCGGCCGCAGCGACCGGATCGCCCCGCTGGAGGACGGCCCTCGCAGGACGAGCGCCGTCCTCGTGCCGCCGCCGGTGCGCCTGCGGCGGGACGACCGCAGACCGCGCGCCCTGCGCCGCGCAGCGATGGCCTGATCCGGCTGAACAAGCGTCTGGCTGACCTGGGTCTGTGTTCGCGCCGTGAGGCCGACGAATGGATCGAGCGTGGCTGGGTGCTGGTCAACGGACAGACCGCCGCCATGGGGCTGGCGGTCAGCGAGACCGACCAGGTCGAGGTGCTGCAGGCCGCCCATCGACGGCAGGACAGCCGGGTCACCATCCTGCTGCACAAGCCGGTGGGCTATGTCAGCGGTCAGCCCGAGGACGGCCACGAGAGTGCCGCGGTGCTGATTCAGGCGAAGCACCAGTGGCGCAGCGATCCCCACCTCCGCCACAGCCCTGGCTGGCAACCCCAGCACGCACGCGGCCTGGCGCCGGCCGGGCGACTGGACATCGACTCCACCGGACTGCTGGTGCTGACCCAGGACGGGCGCATTGCCCGCCAGCTGATCGGTGAGGACTCGGAGATCGAGAAGGAATATCTGGTCCGGGTGCAATGGGCACCCGAGGGTCCGAAGGGGCCTGGCGTGGTGGCCCAGGATGTGCAGTCGGTGGTGCCACCGGGCGTGATCGAGCGACTGCGCCACGGGCTGAGCCTGGATGGACAGCCGCTCAAGCCCGCCCAGGTCGACTGGCAGAACCCCGAGCAGCTGCGCTTCGTGCTCAAGGAAGGCAAGAAGCGCCAGATCCGCCGCATGTGCGAGCAGGTGGGCCTGCACGTGGTGGGCCTCAAGCGCATCCGGATGGGCCGCATCGTGCTGGGCAACCTGCCGGTGGGCCAGTGGCGCTATCTGCGCGCGGACGAAGGCTTTTGAGCGGCAGCCCGACACCGCCCCGGCAGGTCCTGCGGCATGTGCGTCCGTCGGATCTGAAGGCGCTGGCCCAGCTGGTGGCCCAGGCCACGCATGGTGTGATCGACATCACCGAGGGCGTGCACCAGGCCGTGCACGGACGGCTGGGGCTGCCCGGTGCGGCGTCGGGACAGCGCACTGGCGGGCTGACAGGCCGGATCTATCAGGCCGTTCGGGGCGTGACCCGTCTGGTGGGGGCTGGCACCGATGCCGTGCTGACCGCTTTGCTGCCCCTGCTGGACGATCCGGCCACTCACCCGGAGGCTTCACCTCAGCGGGAGGCCATCCTGGCGGCCCTCAACGGCGTGCTCGGGGATGCGTTGCAGGCCATGGGCAACCCGCTGGCCATGGCCATGGATGCTCGCGTGGGGGGCGTGCCACTGGCGTTGACGGCCAATGCCCTGAAAGTCCAGGTGCCGGATGCCCGTGCGCACCTGCTGCTGCTCGTTCACGGCCTGTGCATGAACGATGCGCAGTGGCAACGGGCAGGCCATGACCATGGCCTTCACCTGGCGCAGGCCTTGGGCGCGACGCCGGTCTACCTGCGCTACAACACCGGTCTGCACACCTCGGTCAATGGACGCGAGCTTGCCGTCCTGCTCGATCAACTGGCGGCCGCCTGGCCCGTGCCTCTGGAGCGCATCAGCATCATCGGGCACAGCATGGGCGGTCTGGTGGCGCGATCGGCGCTGGAGGTCGCCCGCCAGGCGGGTATGGATTGGCCCGGCAGCTTGCGTGACCTGGTGTTTCTGGGCACGCCGCACCACGGCGCGCCGCTGGAGCGGGCGGGTCACGGCGCGGACCTGCTGCTGGCCTCCAACCCGTTCACGGCCCCATTTTCTCGCCTGGGAAAGATACGCAGTGCCGGCATCACCGACCTGCGGCATGGCCATGTGCTCGATGCCGACTGGCAGGGGCGTGACCGGTTCGAATCCGGTGCTGACCACCGTGTGCCTTTGCCCCTGCCCGAGGGGGTGAGCTGTTTCGCGGTGGGCGCCACGCTGGCGGCGCGCCGCAGCCGGCTGGCCGAGCGCTTGACCGGCGATGGTCTGGTGCCGCTGGACAGTGCGCTCGGGCGTCATGACGAACCGACGCGCTGCCTGGCGTTTCCGCCCGAGCACCAGCTTACGGTGTTTCGTACCGGGCACCTGGATCTGCTGTCCAGCCGGGCGGTGGCGCAACAGATGCTTCAATGGCTGCGGCCGGCCTGAGTCCGGAACGGGCCGGGTTCCTCATGCTGCGAGCAGAAATCGTCACCCGGCCCACTCCGGACTCAGTCCCTCACGGCGCCCGACGCCCTTGGCCCTTGAAATTCCGACGGGCATCCCCAATTGCCGCGCGAGGCGCTTTGCGCCGCGATCCCACATTCATTTCACCGCGATCCATCCATGAGCAAACAGACCCTGAATTTCCAGGCCGAAGTGGCCCAGCTGCTGCATCTGGTCACCCACTCGCTCTACTCCAACAAGGAAATCTTCCTGCGCGAACTGGTGTCCAACGCCTCGGACGCCTGCGACAAGCTGCGCTTCGAGGCGCTGGACAAGGCGGAGCTGTACGAGGATGCGCCCAACCTGGAGGTGCGTGTCGCTTTCGACAAGGAAGCCCGCACGATCACCATCACCGACAACGGCATCGGCATGAGCCAGGCCGAAGCGGTGGAGCACCTGGGCACGATCGCCAAGAGCGGCACCAAGGACTTCATGGGCCGACTCAGTGGCGACCAGAAGAAGGACGCCCAGCTGATCGGCCAGTTCGGCGTCGGCTTCTATTCGGGCTTCATCGTGGCCGACCGCATCGTGGTCGAGAGCCGCCGTGCCGGTCTGCCGGCCGCCGAAGGCGTGCGCTGGGCCAGCGGTGGCACTGGCGACTTCGAGGTGGAAACGATCGAGCGCGCCGCGCGCGGCACCAGCGTGATCCTGCACCTGCGCGAGGACGCCACCGAGTACCTGAGCCACTGGAAGCTCAAGCAGATCATCGGCAAGTACTCCGACCACATCAGCCTGCCCATCCTGATGCAGAAGGAAGAGTGGGACAGCGAAAAGAGCGAGTACGTGCAGAAGGACGAGTGGGAGGCGGTCAACTCTGCGTCGGCCCTGTGGACCCGGCCCAAGAAGGACATCAGCGACGAGCAGTACGCCGATTTCTACAAGGCCATCAGCTACGACAGCGAGGCCCCGCTGGCCTGGAGCCATAACCGTGTCGAGGGCAGCACCGAATACACGCAACTGCTCTACATCCCGGCCAAGGCGCCGCACGACCTGTGGAACCGCGACAAGAAGGCGGGCATCAAGCTCTACGTCAAGCGTGTCTTCATCATGGACGAGGCCGAGGCGCTGATGCCCTCGTACCTGCGCTGGGTCAAGGGCGTGGTCGATTCGGCCGATCTGCCGCTGAACGTCAGCCGCGAGCTGCTGCAGGAAAGCCGCGATGTGAAGGCCATCCGCGAGGGCAACACCCGCCGCGTGTTGGCCATGCTGGAAGACCTGGCGAAGAAAGACAAAGCGCCCGAGGCCGCCGAGGGCCAGGACGGCGTGACCGATGTGGTCAGCGAAGAGGACAAAGCCCAGGCCGGCAAGTACAGCGCCTTCTACGCCGAGTTCGGCGCGGTGCTCAAGGAAGGCCTGGGCGAGGACTTCGCCAACCGCGAGAAGATCGCCAAACTGCTGCGCTTTGCTTCGACCCAGAGCGACAGCGTCAGTGTCGGCTTCGCCGACTACAAGGCCCGTATGAAAGAAGGCCAGGAGGCCATCTACTACATCACCGCCGACAGCCTGGCCGCGGCCAGGAACAGCCCCCAGCTGGAGGTGTTCCGCAAGAAGGGCATCGAAGTGCTGCTCATGACCGACCGGGTCGACGAGTGGGCCCTGTCCTTCCTGCATGAGTTTGACGGCACCCTGCTGCAGAGCGTGGCCAAGGGCGCGGTGGACCTGGGCAAGCTGCAGGACGAGGAAGAGAAGAAAGCGGCCGAGCAGGCGGCCGAGGCCTTCAAGCCGGTGCTGGACAGGCTCAAGGACAGCCTCAAGGACAAGGCCAAGGACGTGCGGGTGACCACGCGCCTGGTCGATTCACCGGCCTGTCTGGTGGTGGAGGACGGCGAGTATTCGACCCAACTGGCCCGGCTGCTCAAGTCGGCCGGGCAGAAAGCGCCCGAGGTCAAGCCGATCCTGGAGGTCAACGCCGAGCATGCGCTGGTCAGGAAGCTCGATGGTTCGGATCATTTCGATGATCTGGCGCACATCCTGTTCGATCAGGCCCTGCTGGCCGAGGGCGGTCTGCCGGACGATCCGGCCGCCTACGTCCGGCGAGTCAACGCCTTGCTGGTCTGACGGCAGTCACCTGAAAAAGGGGGCGCCATATGCCGCCCCCTTTTTCGTTCGTGACCGACTGTCGTGCGGTTCAGGCCAGCGTCACGCTCACGTCGATGTTGCCGCGCGTAGCGTTGGAGTAGGGGCAGACCTGGTGGGCCACATCGACCAGTTGCTGGGCCTGGGCTCGGTCCATGCCGGGCAGGTGCACCACCAGGCGGGCGGCAATGCCGTAGGCCTGGCCGACCGGGCCCAGGTCCACCTCGGCGTCGACCGCCACGTCGGCGGGCACGGCGATCTTCATCTTGCCGGCCACGGCCTTGATTGCGCCGATGAAGCAGGCGGAATAGCCAGCGGCGAACAGCTGCTCGGGGTTGGTGCCGTTGCCAGGCGCGCCGGGCGGCGTGTGCTTGACGTCCAGGCGTCCGTCGTCGGAGCGCGAGGCGCCGTCGCGGCCACCGGTGGTGTGGGTGCGGGCGGTGTAGAGGACTTTGTCGAGGGATGCCATGGTGATGTGCGTCTTTCTGAGTGGAAGTCTGCCGAAGGCAGGGGAGGGTGAACGGAATTGGGTCGGGAACCAGCCGGTCAGGGCCGGTTCAGCAAGCGGTTGCGCAGCGCCTGCACCTGGTTTGTCAGGGCCTGAACCTCCTGCGGATCGCACCGGGCCGCCTGCAGCAGGCATTCCGGCACCTGCCGCGCCCGTGTCTTCAGGCGGCGGCCTTCGGCGGTCAGGTGAATCAGCACCCGCCGTTCATCGGCGGCGTCGCGCTGGCGTTCGATCCAGCCGGCGCTCTCCATCCGCTTGAGCAGAGGAGTCAGCGTGCCCGAGTCGAGGTACAGGCGCTCGCCAAGCCCGGACACGGTCTGCCCGTCCTGTTCCCACAGGGCCAGCAAGACCAGGTACTGCGGATAGGTCAGTCCCAGCTGGTCCAGCAAAGGCTTGTACACCTTGGTCATGGCCAGCGAAGCGGAGTACAGGGCGAAGCACAGCTGCTGGTCCAGCGTCTGGATGTCGGGGAGGGGGCTGCGCGATGTCATGATTGAATTGTTACGTGCAATTAAATTGTGAGCAATTTAATTGTCAGATACCCTTGACATCCAAAGGGTCATCAGGCCACCAGCGGCGCTGCCTGCATGGCTTCGATCTGCTCGATGAGCATGTCCACCTGGCCCTGCCAGTAGTCGCGGGTACCGAACCACGGGAAGCTGATCGGGAAGGCGGGATCGTCCCACCGCCGCGCCAGCCAGGCGCTGTAGTGGATCAGGCGCAGGGTGCGCAGGGGCTCGATTAGCGACAGCTCCTGCCGGTCAAATGGACGGAACTGTTCGTAGCCGTCCAGCAGGGCCGACAGCTGCAGGGTCTGCTGCCGCCGGTCGCCCGACAGCAGCATCCACAGGTCCTGCACCGCCGGGCCGCTGCGGGCATCGTCCAGGTCGACAAAGTGCGGGCCACCACCCGGCAGGTCGGTGGGGGTCCACAGGATGTTGCCCGGGTGGCAGTCGCCATGCAGGCGCAACGACGACGGTGCTTCTCCGTTGAGCGCCTGGTGCGCGGCCACCATGGCCAGCGCCTCGTCGCAGGCCGCCAGCCACGCGCCTTCGACCTCCGGAGCGATGGCGCCCTGCGACAGCAGCCAGTCGCGCGAGTCCCGCCCGAAGCTGGACAGATCGAGCGCCGGTCGCTGGCGGAAGGCCTGGCGCTCGCCAACGGCGTGAATGCGGGCCAGGAAGCGGCCGATCCACTCGAGCACGTCCAGGTCGTCGAGCTCGGGGCGCCGGCCGCCGCGGCGCGGACTGACCGAAAACGCGAACCCTTCGTGATGGTGCAGGGTCCGGCCGTCGATGACCAGGGGTGCCACCACAGGCACTTCGTCACCCTGCAGCTCGGCGGCGAAGGCGTGCTCTTCCAGGATCTGGGCTTCTGACCAACGGCCCGGCCGGTAGAACTTGAGCACCACCTGACCATGGCCATCCACAGGTGCATCCAGCCCCGCCTGGTACACGCGATTCTCGAAGCTGTTGAGGGCGGACAGCCTCCCGTCGCCCCACAGGCCAATGGCGGACAGCGCGTCCTGGACCCGGTCTGGGGTCAGGCAGGAAAACGGGTGGAGATCGTTGTCGGAACTGTGCATGCACCGATTGTCGCTGCCAGGGGCCGCCGCTTCCGTATCATCGGCGGATGCCAAAGACCGCTGCCCGACCGAAAACACCACCGACGCTGCAGGAGCAGCTGCCCGAACTGCGTCCGGGGCAGTCGGTGGAACTGCTCAAGGAGCTGCACATCCTCACCCGGGACGGCAAGCTCAACCAGGACACACGGCGCAAGCTCAAGCAGGTCTATCACCTGGTGCAGTTCATCGAGCCGCTGCTGCAGGAGGTGCTCGATGCCCGGGGCGATGTGAGTCTGGCCGATCATGGCGCCGGCAAGTCCTACCTGGGCTTCATCCTGTACGACCTGTTCTTCAAGTCGATGTCGGTGGGCACGGTGATTGGCGTCGAGGCCCGTGCAGAGCTGGTGGAGCGTTCGCGTGCGCTGGCGCAGCGCCTGGGCTTCGAGCGCATGCGATTTCTGGCGACCACGGTGCAACAGGCCCTCAACCACGCCGAGCTGCCGCCGACCATCGACGTGGTCACGGCGCTGCATGCCTGCGACACCGCCACCGATGACGCCATCGCCTTCGGTCTGGCCAAGCAGGCCCGCTTCATGGTGCTGGTCCCCTGCTGTCAGGCCGAGGTGGCCTCGGTGATGCGCCGGCACAAGGCCATCAACCTCTCGCGCAACCCCCTGGCCGAACTCTGGCGCCACCCCTTGCACACCCGGGAATTCGGCAGTCAGATCACCAACGTGCTGCGCTGCCTGCAGCTCGAAGCCCATGGCTACGAGGTGACGGTGACCGAGCTGGTGGGCTGGGAGCATTCGATGAAGAACGAACTGATCCTGGCGCGCCGCCACGAGCCACCCCGCCCGGGCACCACCGCGCGGGCCCGGGAGCGTCTGGCGCAGATCCTGGACGAACTGGGTCTGCAGGAACTTACCAGCCGTTTCACGGTCTGAGGAATCATCGCCTATAGTCGGGTCCCCGATCCGATTGATCGCCGTGGCAGCGCCAGCCGGTGCTGCTGTCCTGTCCACGCCGCACCGCGCCTGAAGGCGTGGGTGGCCGGCCCGTGACCGCCCATCGGGCGGCGTGTGGCGTCCCGCTTCGCGGGCGCCGTCACCCGGGCCATCCTGGAGGAGAACACCTGATGGTCACGGACCTTCCGTTTCTGCTGCAATCCATGGCCTGGCCGCTGGTGCTGCTGCTGGCCTGGTTTCTGGGCGAGCGCCTGCACGAGGCCTGGCAGATTCCCCGCGTCACCAGCTATGTGGCCGTGGGCCTGCTGGCCAGCCTGATCAACCTGCCTGGACTGACCAATGCGGTGCCAGGGCTGCCATTTCTGGCCAACGTGGCGCTGTCGCTGGTGCTGTTCGAGCTGGGCTACCGCATCAACCTGCGCTGGTTCCGGCACAACCCGTGGGTGCTGGCCCTGGGCCTGGTCGAATCGGTGGTCACCTTTGCGGCGGTCTACCTGGCCAGCGGTCTCTTCGACCTGCCCACCGACACGCGGCTGATCATCGCGGCACTGTCCGTATCCGCATCGCCGGCCGGCATCGTCCGCGTGGCCAACGAGCTGCGCAGCGCAGGGCAGGTGACCGAGCGCGTGCTGCACCTTTGCGCCATCAACTGCCTGGTTTCGGTGCTGGCGCTCAAGCTGGTGATCGGTTACTGGTACCTCAGCACCTCGGGTGACCTGCTGCAGGCGGCTTTTGGCAGCATCCATGTACTGGCGACGTCAGTGGCCGTGGGTGCCCTGCTGGGCGTGGCCATGCCGGCCCTGCTGCGCTCGCAGCGCATCCAGGAGCGCGACGTCACCCTGGTGTTCGCGCTGGCCGTGGTGCTGCTGACCACCATGTCTTACGGCCTGAAGCTCTCGCCGCTGCTGGCTGCGCTGAGCTTTGGCATCGTGGCGCGCGAGCGCCGGGTGCACCTGACCAACGCGCAGCGCGGATTCGGCACGGCCGGCGATCTGCTGACCATTTTCCTGTTCGTCTACATCGCCGCCCTGCTGGACTGGAGCGAGGCCGGCACCGGCCTGGTGCTGGGGCTGGTGCTGATCGTCGTGCGCACGGCGGCCAAGGTGGTTTGCAACGTGGGCGCGGCGCGCCTGTCGGGCAGCACCGAACGCAAGGGTCTGCTGACCGGCCTGGCCCTGACCCCGATGTCGGCCTTTGCCATCCTGCTGCTGGAGCAGAGCCGCCTCTACGGCTTCGGACCAGCCGGTCAGGTGCTGACCGTGATGGCCGCCATGATGCTGGTGCAGGAGCTGCTGGGGCCGCTGGTGACCCAGCGCAGCCTGATGGCCGCGGCCGAAACCCACGTGACCAAGGAGTAAGCCCATGCCATTGGAAACCTTCAAGGCCTCCGAGTCCCTGACCCTGGGGGTCGAGCTGGAACTTCAGCTGGTCAACAGCTACGACTATGACCTGTCCAGCTCGGCCAACGATCTGCTGGAGCTGCTGGGGCGCAAGCCCTTTCCGGGCGTGGTGACGCCCGAGATGACCCAGAGCATGATCGAGATCGCCACCAGCGTGCAGCATGAGCACGGGCCTTTGCTGGCGCAGCTGCGCGAGATCCGGGACACCCTGGTGACGGCCTGCGATCGCCTGAACATCGAGCTGGCCGGGGGCGGCACCCATCCCTTCCAGCGCTGGTTCGAGCAGCGCATCTTCTCCAAGCCGCGCTTCGAGCAGCTCTCGGGGCTGTACGGCTACCTGGCCAAGCAGTTCACGGTCTTTGGTCAGCACGTTCATGTGGGCTGCAGTTCCCCGGACGAGGCGCTGTTCCTGCTGCATTCGCTCAACCGCTATGTGCCGCACTTCATTGCGCTGTCGGCGTCCTCGCCCTTCTTCCAGGGGGTGGACACCCTGTTCGATTCGGCGCGCCTGAACTCGGTCTTTGCCTTTCCGCTCAGCGGCCGGGCACCCTTCGTGCTGAGCTGGGACGAGTTTTCCAACGGCTACTTCACCAAGATGGAAAGCACCGGGGTGGTCAAATCCATGAAGGACTTCTACTGGGACATCCGGCCCAAGCCCGAGTACGGCACCATCGAGTTGCGCGTGTGCGATACCCCGCTGACGGTGGAGCGTGCGGCGGCGCTGGCCTGCTACCTGCAGGCCCTGTGCCGCCACCTGCTGGAGCGCAGCGAGCCGCCACCGGAGGAGGACGACTATCTGGTCTACACCTACAACCGCTTCCAGGCCTGCCGCTTCGGACTGGACGGGATGATGGTCAATCCCAAGACGCGCGAGCAGATCAGCATCCGCGAGGACATCCTGGCCACGCTGCGCAAGCTGGGTGGCCATGCCGATGCTTTGAAGTCCACCGCGGCCCTTGACGAGATCGAGCGCACGGCGGCACGGGACGGCAATCACGCCAGCTATCTGCGCCGCTGCTACGCGGACAGTGGCAGTGTGCAGGGTGTGGTGCGCTCGGCGGTTGAGGCCTTGCGCCAGGGGCCCGCAGCATGAGTGCCACGAAGACAGGGGTGGAATAAAGCGGGTGTTTTCCGGTCAGTTCCGGGTTTGTCGGGCAATTTCCTACAACGCGAATGGCAAGTTGCCGACTAAAGATCCTGATACGAGCAAATACAGTTTGAAACATCGACAAACGATCTGTATCTGCCCCGCACACAGGAAGGAACGACACCATGAACGCCTCGCAAACCCGCCTCAACCCCTTCGTCCTGATGCTCGATCCGGAAGCCGTGATCAGCGCCATGGAAAGCAGCCGCGACCTGCGTGGCCTGCGTCAGCGCGTGTGCCGCCCGCTGGACAAGCCGCTGATCCCCAAGACCCATGCGGTCGCCCGCGACTACGACGCCCTGATCGACGCCGAGACCTTCATGGATGCGGGCAGCGAGGGTTACAGGGCTGCACAGCCTGCCCTGCAACTGGCGGTGCATTGATCGAGCGAAGCTCTAGCGGGCAAAGCGCCGGCGCGTGAGGGCCAGCGCGAGCCAGAAGGCTGCGACGGCATAGGCCAGCAGGACACCGATGTGCAGCAGTGCGTGGCTGGGCCACTGGTCCATGAACAGCGGACGCACCAGCTCCACCGCGTTGGTCAGCGGCAGCCAGTCGGAGACCACACGCACCACCCCCGGCAGCTGCTCGCGCGGGAAGAAGACCCCGGAGAGGAACATCATCGGGGTCAGGAACAGCGTGAAGTAGTAGGTGAAGAAGTCATAGCCCTTGGCCAGCGCGTTGAAGATCAGCGCGATGCACGAGAACGTGATGCCCGCCAGCAGCAGCGCGGGCCAGGCCAGCAGCAGTTTGGGTGAGTGGCTGATGCCCAGAGCGAGCATCACGCCCAGGATGGCGGTCACGGTGAACAGCGCCTTGAAGGCCGCCCACAGCATTTCCGCCAGCACCACATCGTCCAGCCGAACCGGCGCGTTCATGATGCCGTCCCAGGTCTTCTGCACGTGCATGCGCGAGAAGGCCGAATACAGGGCCTCGAAGCTGGCCGCATTCATCGCACTCATGCAGATGCTGCCGCTGGCCAGGAACAGGATGTAGGGCACGGCCACGCTGCCTTGCGGGGTGCTCATGTTCACCTGGCCCACCAGGGCGCCCATGCCGTAGCCAAAAGCGACCAGCCACATCAGGGGCTCGGCGATGTTGCCGACCAGGCTGGGGATGGCCAGCTTCTTCCAGACCAGCAGGTTGCGGCGGAACACCGGCCACCAGCGCAGGGACAGTTGCGGTGCGGTCCAGGGGGATGTCGGGGTGCTCATGATCAGCCTTCCTCGCGGATCTGTCGTCCGGTCAGTTTCAGGAACAGGTCTTCCAGGTTCGCGGGGCGGTGCAGGGTGCGCAGCTGGTGCAGGGGGGCCAGGGCCTGCAGCAGGGGCTGGGCGTCGGGTGTGTAGAAGAACACCGTCTCGCCGCTGACCTCCACCCGCGCCGCCAGCGCGCGCAGGCTTTCATGTTCTGCGGCCTCAGCCAGCGCCAGCGCACCGGTACCGTACACCTCGACCACCTCGGCCTCCAGATGCTGCGCAATCAGTTCGCGGGGCCGGCCCTCGGCGATCTTGCGGCCATGGTCGATGACGAGCAGCCGCGAGCACAGGCGCTCGGCCTCGTCCATGAAGTGGGTGGTCAGCAGAATGCTCTTGCCTTGCTGCAGCAGCATCTGCAGGCGCTCCCACATCAGGTGGCGGGCCTGCGGGTCCAGCCCGGTGGTCGGTTCATCCAGCAGCAGCAGGTCCGGGTCGTTGACCAGCGCACGGGCCAGCGACAGGCGACGCTTCATGCCGCCCGACAGTTCGCCGGGCTTGGCTTGCGCCTTGTGCGACAGCGCGGCAAATTCCAGCAGGCGCGGGATGCGATCCCGGATGTCCCTGTCCTTCAGGCCGAAATACCGGCCGTAGACCAGCAGGTTCTCGGCGCAGTCGAAATCCGGGTCCAGCGTGTCCATCTGGCTGACCACACCCAGGCGCGCCTTGATGGCCAGCGCGTCGCGCGGCATCTCATGGCCGAAGGCCAGCACCTGGCCCTCGTCGGGCACGGTCAGGCCCAGGCACATGCGGATGGTGGTGGTCTTGCCGGCACCGTTGGGGCCGATCACGCCCAGGCATTCGCCCGGGGCAATGTCGAAGGACAGGTCGCGGACCACCGTCTGGTCGCCGTAGCGCTTGACCAGGTGCCGGACCGAGAAGAGCGGGGAAGTCATCGGGTGATTGTGCCTGCCGCGGCGCCAGCCTGCATGGCGGCTGGCGCCTACAATCCCGGCATCCCTGTTCAAGCCCGGCCCCACGGGGTCGCCCGCCCGCCGTGTCTCTCACCCCTGCCGTCGCCCTGCAATATCTTCTGCCCAAGCGCGCCCTCACCGAGTTGGCCGGGTGGTTTGCCCGTGCCGAGGCAGGCTCGATCACGCAGGCCGCCATCCGGCGCTTCGTCAAGCGCTACCAGGTGAACATGGACGAGGCCGCGGTGTCCGACCTGACCCACTACCGCAGCTTCAACGAGTTTTTCACCCGACCGCTCAAGGCGGGTGCGCGTCCGCTGGCCGACGCCGATTTCATCTGTCCGGTCGATGGCGCCATCAGCCAGTTCGGACCCATCGCTCGGGACCAGATCTTCCAGGCCAAGGGGCACCACTACAGCACACGGGCGCTGGTGGGCGGTGATGCGGAACTGGCGCAACAGTTCGACGATGGGGCCTTTGCCACCATCTACCTCAGCCCGCGCGACTACCACCGCATCCACATGCCCAGCCAGGGCCGGTTGCGCCGCATGATCCACGTCCCCGGCGACCTGTTCTCGGTCAACCCGGCCACGGCGCTGGGGGTGCCAGGCCTGTTTGCCCGCAACGAACGCGTGGTCTGCGTGTTTGACGTGCCGCATGGCGATCAGGGCGAGACCCGGCCCTTCGTGCTGGTGCTGGTCGGCGCCACCATCGTCGGCAGCATGGCCACCACCTGGCACGGCGTGGTCAATCCGCCCCGTCCGGGCGAGATCCGCAGCTGGACCTACGACGAGCCCGCGAAGGTGCTGGGCAAGGGCGACGAAATGGGGCGCTTCCTGCTGGGCTCCACCGTGGTCATGCTGTGGCCGCGCGAGACCATCCGCTTCAACGACGGCTGGGCGCCGGCACGCCCGGTGCGACTGGGTGAAGCCATGGGCTGGCAGGTGCGCTGAACCAATCACTGAACCGGAGACTTTCATGACCACCCTGGGTACCCCGCTGTCTGCTTCCGCCACCCGTGTCATGCTGCTGGGCAGCGGCGAACTTGGCAAGGAGGTCCTGATCGCCCTGCAGCGCCTGGGCGTGGAGACCATCGCGGTCGACCGCTATGAGAACGCACCGGGTCAGCAGGTGGCGCACCATGCGCGCACGATCACCATGAGCGATCCCGACCAGCTCAAGGCCCTGATCGAAGCCGAACGTCCGCACCTGGTGGTGCCCGAGATCGAGGCGATCGCCACGCCCATGCTGGAGCAGCTTGAAGCCGCCGGCGTGGTCACGGTCATCCCGACCGCCCGTGCCGCCCGCCTGACCATGGACCGGGAAGGCATCCGGCGCCTGGCGGCCGAGACGCTGGGCCTGCCGACCAGCCCGTACCAATTCTGCGACTCTTTGCAGGAGCTGCAGGCCGCCATCGACGCCGGCATCGGCTATCCCTGCATCGTCAAGCCGGTGATGAGTTCGTCGGGCAAGGGCCAGAGCAAGATCGACGGTCCGGCCGATGTGGCCAAGGCCTGGGACTACGCCATGGCCGGTGGCCGTGTCAGCCATGGTCGCGTGATCGTCGAGGGCTTCATCGACTTCGACTACGAGATCACGCAGTTGACCGTGCGCGCCAAGGGCGCGAGTGGAGAGACGGAGACCCACTTCTGCGAACCCATCGGCCACGTGCAGGTCAGCGGCGACTATGTGGAGAGTTGGCAACCCATGGCCATGAAGCCGGCGGCCATCGAGAAGTCGCGCCAGATCGCCAAGGCCGTGACCGACAACCTGGGCGGTTTGGGCCTGTTCGGCGTGGAACTGTTTGTCAAGGGCGAACAGGTCTGGTTCAGCGAGGTCAGCCCGCGCCCGCACGACACCGGCCTGGTGACCCTGTGCACCCAGCACCAGAGCGAATTCGAGTTGCACGCCCGCGCCATCCTGGGGCTGCCGGTGGACACCAGCCTGCGCAACCCCGGCGCCAGCGCCGTGATCTACGGCGGCGTCGAGGCCCAGGGCATCGTGTTCGACGGCGTGGACGAAGCGCTGCGCGTCCCCGGTACCGACCTGCGCCTGTTTGGCAAGCCCGAGAGCTTCACCAAGCGCCGCATGGGCGTGGCGCTGGCACGGGCGCAGGACACCGATACCGCGCGCAGCAACGCCAAGCTGGCTGCCAGCAAGGTCAAACCCCGCAGGGCTTGACCTTCACTCATGCCGCAAGGCGTCGATCGGGTTGAGCTGGGCGGCGCGGCGCGCGGGAAAGTAGCCGAACACCACACCGATGCCGGCGGAGAACACGAAGCTCAGCAGGTTGATGCCCGCGTTGAAGCTGTAGGGAATGTCCATCACGGCCGACAGCCCGATGGACGCGGCGGTGGCCAGCACGATGCCGATCAGGCCGCCCAGGGCCGCCAGAACGACCGCCTCGATCAGGAACTGCAGCAGCACTTCGCGCTCCAGGGCGCCGATGGCCAGGCGCAGGCCGATCTCGCGGGTGCGCTCGGTCACGCTCACCAGCATGATGTTCATGATGCCGATGCCGCCCACCAGCAGGCTGACCGCCGCCACGGCACCCAGCAGCATGGTCATGACCCGCGTCGTGCCCGACAGGGTTTCGGCCAGTTGCTTGGTGTCCAGGATGTTGAAGTTGTTCTCCTCGCCCTCGGCCAGCTTGCGCAGCTCGCGCATCAGCTGGGTCAGCCCGGCCTTGACCCGCTCGGGGTCGCTGCCATCGGTCATGGACACCAGCAGGGTGTGGACCCGGGTGTGACCGACGATGCGCCGCTGCTGGGTGTGCAGCGGCACCACCACCACATCGTCCTGATCGTTGCCGAAGGCGCCCTGGCCCTTGGAGGCCAGCACGCCCACCACCTCGCAGGACATCTGGCGCACGCGCAGCTGGTTGCCCACGGCTGGCAGGTCGCCCCAGAGCTCGCGCCGCACCGTCTCGCCGATCAGGCAGACCGCGGCGCCAGCGCGCAATTCGTCGGGCGAGAACTCGCGGCCCTGGCGCAGCGTCCAGTTGCCGGTGACCAGCCACTCGTTGGTGGTGCCGATCACGCTGCTGGTCCAGTTGCGGCCGTTGGCCACGATGGTGGCGCTCGTGCGCGTCTCGGGTGCCACGGCCAGGATGCCGCCGATCTGCGAGGCGATCGCCTGCGCATCGCTTTCCTTGAACGAGGGCGCGCCGCCCCCCCAGCCGCCCGGGCCCATGCGCTGGCCGGGGCGGATCTGCAGCAGGTTGGTGCCCAGCCCCGAGATCTGGCTCTGCACGGCCTGGGTGGCGCCATTGCCCACCGTGACCATGGTGATGACCGCGCTGACCCCGATCACGATGCCCAGGATGGTGAGGAAGGAGCGCAGCAGGTTGCGCCGGATCGAGCGCAACGCCAGGATCAGCGTGTTAAGCCACATGACCGGCTCCCTCGGACGCGCCCTCTGGCATCAGGTGGGGGTGGGGATTGCGCTCGTCGCTGGCCACCTGCCCGTCGACGAAGCGGACCATGCGCCGGGCGTAGGCCGCCATGTCGGGTTCGTGCGTCACCATCAGCACGGTGATGCCACGCTCGACATTGAGGCGCCAGAGCAGCTCCATGATTTCATGGCTGCGCTGGGTGTCCAGGTTGCCGGTGGGTTCGTCAGCCAGCAGCACCTGCGGTTCGGTGACGATGGCCCGGGCGATGGCCACGCGTTGCTGCTGGCCGCCGGAGAGTTCGCCTGGGGTGTGGTGCTCCCAGCCCTTGAGACCAACCTGCTCCAGGGCGGCGCGGGCCGCGGCGTGGCGTTGCGTGGCGGGTTCGCCCCGGTAGATCAGCGGCAGCTCCACGTTCTCCAGAGCGGACGTCCTGGCCAGCAGGTGAAAGCCCTGGAACACGAAACCGAAGTAGCGCCGGCGCAGGCGGGCACGTTCATCCCGCGAGAGGGATTCGACGTGCACGCCGCGGAACAGGTACTCGCCGCCGCTGGGCACATCCAGGCAGCCCAGCATGTTCATCGCGGTGGATTTGCCCGAACCGCTGGGGCCCATGATGGCCACGAAGTCGCCCTGCTCGATGTCCAGATCCACGCCCTTGAGCGCCTGGAAGGCGGTGTTGCCCGCGCCGTAGACCTTGGTGATGCCGCGCAGGCGGATCAGCGGGGTGGCGCTAGCGCCGGGGCTCGTCATCGGCCCCCTCCAGCGTTCTTCTGGTCGATGATGACTTCCATGCCTTCGGCCAGACCCTCGCCGCTGACCTCGGTGTTGCGGCCGTCGGTGATGCCGGTCTTGACCGCCATCTGCACCGGCTGCCCGTTCTGCAGCACCCAGATCTGGCGTTGCCCCGGCACGCGGTTGTTCGCGGTGGCCCGCTTGGGGGCGCCCGCAGTGGGCGGGCGGGGCATGAGTTTGGAGAGCACGCTGCCTTGAGCTTGTGCGCCGTTGCCGTTGGCGGCCGGGGTGAAGCGCAGTGCCGTGTTGGGCACCAGCAGCACGTCCTTGCGTTCGGTGGCCACGATCGTGGCCGACGCGGTCATGCCCGGTCGCAGGCTCATGTCGCTGTTGTCCACCGACAGGGTGGTGGTGTAGGTGACGACGTTCTCGGTCTTGGTGGAGCCGAAGGCCACCCGCTCGATGGTCGCGGGGTAGCGCCGGGTCGGGAAGGCACTGACGGTGAAACTGGCCTTCTGGCCCACGCCCACCGCGCCCACGTCGGCTTCGTCCACCGCCACGTCCAGCTTGAGCTGGGTCAGGTCCTCGGCCACCGAGAACAGCGTGACCGCCTGCAGCGACGCGGCCACCGCGTTGCCCGGGTCGACCGAGCGGGTCAGGACCACACCGTTGATGGGCGAGCGAATTGAGGCCTTGGCCAGGTTGGTCTCGGCCGTGGACAGGGCGGCACGGGCCTGGGTCACGGCCGCCTCGCTGGCACGCTCGTTGGCCACAGCCTTGTCAGCCGAGGCGCGGGCACTGTCCAGCTCGGTGGCGGAGGGAACCTTGCCGCCCGACAGGCGCGCCACCTCTTCGTAGCGGGCCAGGGTGGCTTCGGCTTCCTTGCGGGCGGCAATCGCCTGCGACACCGCCGCCTGCGCCGATGCCAGCGCCGCACGGGACTGGGTCACCTGGTCGGTCAGTTTGGCGCTGTCGAGTTCGACCAGCACCTGCCCGGCCTTGACCCGGTCGTTGACATCGACGAACACCTTGCGCACGGTGCCGGACAGCTCGCTGCCGATATTGACCGAGCGGGTCGGCTGCAGAGTGCCGTTGGCCGAGACCGTCAGGGTGACGTCGCCGCGCCTGAGCGGCTCGGTGACGAACACGGGCGTGGCCTTCTGCGCCTGGCTACCCGACCACAGCCACCATCCGCCACCGGCTGCCAGCAGGACGGCGGCGCCCACCCAGACGGTGCTGCGCCGCCACCAGCGGGGAGGGCGGTCGGCGCCGAGCAGATCGTCGACGCGGGCATTGACAGGAGAAGAGGTGGAGTCACTCATGGCGGCATCTTTTCGGTTCATCGGTCATCCACCGGGGGCTCGGGCTGCCAGCCGCCACCCAGGGCCTTGTAGAGGCGGACGTGGTCGGCGCTCAGGCTGGCCTGCACGCTGGCGACGCTGTCCTGCGCCGACAGCAGCGTGCGCTGCGTGTCGAGCACGGAGCGGAAATCGATCAGGCCGCTGCCGTAGCGCTGGCGGGCCAGCAGCTCGGCATTCGCGGCCGCCTCGGCCGCGGCCCGCAGACGGGCCAGGCGCTCGCGGTTGCCGCGCAGGGACACCAGGGCGTCCTCCACGTCGCGCAGCGCCCCAAGCACCGCGGCCTGGTAGGCGATGCGGGCCTGTTCCAGGGTGGCATCCTGGGCCTCGACCCGGGCGCGCGCCGCACCTCCATCGAAGAGCGGGGCCGACAGGCTGCCCAGCAAGGCATTGGCCACCGTGGCCCCGCTGCCCAGGCCGCTGAGCGTCAGGGCCGACAGGCCGATCGATCCGCTCAGCCGCAAGCTGGGGTAGCGGGCCGCCTCGGCCTGGTCTCGGCGTGCCAGGGCGGCTTCAACCCGCAGGGCGGCGGTGCGCACGTCCGGGCGCTGGCGCAGGGTGTCGGCCGGCAGGGCCAGCGCCAGCGCATCGGGTGCCTGCGGGATGGCGGCGGTGGTGTCCAGCCGGGTGTGCAGCTGGGCCGGCGGCTGGCCGGTCAGCACCGACAGGGCGTGGATGGATTGCGCCACGCTGGCCTGCAGCGCCGGGATCTGGGCCTGCGTCTGCTCGTTGGCCGCCACCGACTGTTCCAGATCAAGAGACGATGCCAGACCCGCCTGAACGCGCCAGCGCGTGATCTGCAGCGTCTCCTGCTGCAGGGCCAGGTTGCGGCGGGCGATGGCCAGACGCTGCTGAAGGCCCCGAAGCTCGATGTAGGTCACGGCCACCTCGGCCGCCAGCGACACCCGGGCATCGGCCAGGGTGGTCTCGGCCGCCCGGGCGTCCGCCAGGCTGGCATCCACGCCCCGTGCGTTGCCGCCAAAAAGGTCCGGTTCCCAGCTGGCGTCGAAGGCGGCCTGGAAGCGGTTGCCCGCCGGGTTGTCGCCGGACTTGCTGCGCTGTGCCGATCCGCTGGCGCCCAGGCTCGGCCCGGCGCTTGCGCGGGTCACATCCAGAGTGGCACGGGCCTGACGCACCGCCGCCTGGGCCGAGCGCACCGTGGTGTTGCCGGTCAGCGCCTCGGACACCAGCTGAGTCAGGGTCTGGTCGCCCAGTCGCGTCCACCAGCCGGCCAGGGAGTCGGCATCGGTCCCTACGGGCGCCGCCGACCAGCCGGGGGGGATCTGGACGGCTGTGTCTGCCGGCTGGTGACCCGGGTTCGTCGCGCAGGCTGTCAGCAGCACGGCCGCCGACAGCGTCGACGCCCGCAGGAGGGTTTTTGACAGGGAACGGACACCCGGTGGGTGGTGCAATCTGGCCTGATCCATGCATGAATTGTCCCGCCGGAGCGCGGCGAAACGGTGTCGGTGATGTGAACGCCCTGTAAAGCCTTCGGGTAATGCGGGCCGGGTGCTACTGGAAAGCGACTTCGGCAAAGCTGCGCAGCTTGCGGCTGTGCAACTGGTCCACGCCGCCTTCGCGCAGGCGGTCGATGGCGCAGATGCCGATGCGCAGGTGCTGATCGACACGTTCGCGGTAGAAATGGTTCGCCATGCCGGGCAGCTTGATTTCGCCATGCAGCGGCTTGTCGCTCACGCACAGCAGGGTGCCGTAGGGCACACGGAACCGGAATCCGTTGGCGGCAATCGTGGCGCTTTCCATGTCCAGAGCCACGGCACGGCTCTGGCTGAAGCGGCGCTGCGGTGTGCTGGGCACGTTGCGGGTGGGCAGCAGTTCCCAGTTGCGGTTGTCCGTGCTGGCCACGGTGCCGGTGCGCATGATGCGCTTGAGTTCATGCGGGGGAACCCCGGTGACGTCGGCCACCGCCGATTCCAGCGCCAGCTGGATTTCAGCCAGTGCCGGGATCGGCACCCACAGCGGCAGTTCCTCGTCCAGCACATGGTCTTCCCGGACGTAGGCATGCGCCAGCACATAGTCGCCCAGTTGCTGGCTGGTGCGAAGGCCGGCGCAGTGACCCAGCATCAGCCAGGCGTGTGGACGCAGCACGGCGATGTGGTCGGTGATGGTCTTGGCGTTGGCCGGCCCCACGCCGATGTTGACCATGGTGATGCCGCTGCGGTCCTCGCGCAGCAGGTGGTAGGCCGGCATCTGGGGCAGCCGGGGCAGGGCCTTGCCCAGGGCGTCGGCGGCCTGCGCGCTCAGGCCGGCGCGGCGGGTGACGATGTTGCCTGGCTCGACAAAGGCGATGTAGTCGCTGTGGGCATCGGCCATCTCGGCATGCCCGAGCTTGATGAACTCGTCGATGTAGAACTGGTAGTTGGTGAACAGCACGAAGTTCTGGAACCACTCTGGCGCGGTGCCGGTGTAGTGGCGCAGGCGCTGCAGCGAGTAGTCCACCCGAGGTGCGGTGAACAGCGACAGCGGCTGTGCCTCGCCGGGCGCCGGCTCGTGGGTGCCGTTGGCGATGCCGTCGTCCATCACCGCCAGGTCCGGCAGGTCGAACACGTCGCGCATCAGGGCGCGGCGCGCAGCGTCCATGTCGCCTTCGACGTGATCGTGTTCGGCAAACGAGAAGTGGATCGGGATCGGCTGGGTGCTGGTGCCGACCTCCAGTTCGCCACCGTGGTTGGCCAGCAGCAGGCGGAACTGTTCGCGGTAATAGTCGGCGTACAGGTCGGGGCGCGTGAGCGTGGTCTCGTAGCGGCCCGGCCCGGCGACGAAACCGTAGCTCAGGCGCCGGTGGTGCCCTCCCTGCTGCACCACGCTGTGCGTGTGCAGCCGCACGAACGGATAGCAGGCCCGCACACGGGCACCGCCCATGTCGCGGCCGCCCACGAAGTCGCGCAGGGACTGTCGCAGAAAGCCGATGCTGTGCTCGTAGATCGCCTGCACCTGGGCCAGGGCGGCGTCGGGGTCGCGAAATCGTACCGGGGCAGTAAAGTCGGGGGTATGGAGCATGGTGGGTCTATTGTGGACCGACCGGCTGAACCCGATGTGACAGAGGCGCAGGAGACCGTGCTGGATCTGATGACGACCGAGGCAGGACGGGCCGCCGCCGTGCTGGCGGCCGCGCTGGGCTGTGGCCTGCTGATCGGTATCGAGCGTGAACGCCGCAAGGGCAGTGGCCCTGGCCGTGCGTTCGCCGGTGTGCGCACGTTTTCCCTCACCAGCGTGCTGGGGGCGGCGGGGGCGCTCAGCGGCCAGGTGGCCCTGCTGGCCATTGGCGCGGCCTTTGTTGCCGGCCTGGGTCTGATGGCGTACTGGCGTGACCGGTCCGACGATCCGGGGGTGACGACCGAGATTGCGCTGCTCCTGACGTATGTGATCGGTGCGCTCGCGGCCTGGCACATGCCGATCGCCGCCGGCTTGGCCGTGGGCATGACCGGTCTGCTGGCGGCCAGGGCCCGGCTGCACCAGCTGGCCCGTCAGTGGCTCAGCCCGGGTGAGGTGCGCGATGGCATCGTGCTGGCGGCGCTGGTGCTGATGGCCTTGCCGCTGGTGCCTGACCGGCCCCTCTGGGGCAATGTGCTCAACCCGCACGTGATCCTCCAACTGCTGGCACTGCTGCTGGCGGTGCAGTCCCTGGCGCATTTCTGTCGCCGCCTGCTGGAGGCTCGTCAGGCGGTGGCCTTCTCGGCACTGGCCTCCGGCTTTGTGTCCAGCACGGCCACCATCGCCACGCTGGGGTTGGCCGTGCGTGAACAGCGGGCCGATGCGCGCCTGATGGCGGCGGGGGGACTGTTTTCCTGCGTGTCCACCCAGCTGCAACTGCTGCTGGTGGCCTCGGCTGTGCGGCCCGAATGGCTGCGCGTGCTCTGGCTGCCGGCCTTGGGCGCCGCCGTGCTGGCGGCGGCCTGGGGCTGGTGGCTGCTGCGCACCGACGGTGAGGCCCCTGCCGATGGCGTGGTGTCCTCGCCCCGCATTGAAGGCTTCCCGTCATCCGGCACCGACCGCATGTTCAGCCTTCAGGGCGCCGCCGCGGTGGCCGCGTTGCTGGCGGGCATCCAGGCGCTGGTGCATGGCATGGAGCTGTGGCTGGGTCGGGGCGGCCTGATTGCCGGTACCCTGCTGGCGGCGCTCGCCGACCTGCACTCGGCGTTGGCCGCGGCCTTCCTGTCGGCTGGACCGCAAGCCGGGGGCACCGCCGTGCTGGCCGTGGTGCTGGCCTTGCTGGTGCATGCCGGCAGCAAGAGCCTGACCGCTGGTCTCGTGGGGGGCTGGCGCTACCTGGCCTGGCTGGCGCCGGGCCTGTGGGTGCACTCTCTGCTGGCGGCTGCCGGCATCTGGTGGCTGGCCGGACGCTGAGGCGGAGGGTTCAGGATCGCGCCGGCTCCCGCATGGTCACGAACTCCTCGGCCGCGGTGGGATGGATACCGATCGTGCTGTCGAACACCGCCTTGGTGGCGCCGGCTTTCATGGCTACGGCAAAACCCTGGACGATCTCGCCCGCCTCGGCGCCGACCATGTGCAGGCCCACCACGCGGTCGGTGGCGGTATCCACCACCAGCTTCATCAGTGTGCGCTCACTGCTGCCCGAGAGTGTGTGCCGCAGCGCCCTGAACTCGCTGCGGAAGATGGTGATGGCGCCAAAGCGTTCGCGCGCCTGTGCCTCGGTCAGACCCACGGTACCGATGTTGGGATGGGTGAAGACGGCGGTGGGGATGAACTCGTAGCTCATGCTGCGCGGCACCTTGCCCGGCGCAGGGCCGAACAGCTGGTCGACCACCACCATGGCCTCGCCCAGTGCCACCGGGGTCAGCTGGACCCGGTTGGTCACGTCGCCCACCGCCCAGATGCTGGGCACGTTGGTGCGGTAGTGCTCGTCGACGATCACCTCACCCTGGCCGCCCTGGGCCACGCCCACGGCTTCCAGACCCAGACCCTGCACATTGGGTTGGCGGCCGGTGGCGTACAGCACCGCATCGGCCATGACCACGTTGCCGTCTTCCAGTTCGGCGCGCAGACCGTCGTCGGTCTTGCGAATATCGACCACGCCGGCGTTCAGGCGCAGGTCCACACCGGCCTTGAGCATCTCGCCCGCGACGAAGTGGCGGATCTCGTCATCGAAGCCGCGCAGCACCTGTTCGCCCCGGTACAGCTGCGTGACTTTCGCGCCCATGCCATTGAAGATGGAGGCGAACTCGCAGGCGATGTAGCCACCACCGACCACCAGCAGGCGCTGCGGGAAGGGTTCCAGATCGAACACCTCGTTGGAGGTGATCACATGCTCGCGGCCCACGAAGTGCGGCACGAAGGGCGTGCCGCCGGTGGCGATCAGGATGTTGGCCGCCGTGAAGGACTGGTGGCCAGGGGAGCCATCGGCATTGAGTGTGGCCACTGTCACCGCGTGCGGGCCGTCGATTCGGGCAAAGCCGTTGATGACGGTGACGCCCGAGCCGCGCAGCAGGTTGGCGTAGACGCCGTTGAGGCGACTGATTTCCTTGGCGCGGTTGGCCTTGAGGGTGGACCAGTTCAGCGAAGGCCTCTCGCCCTCCCAGCCATAGCCGTGGGACTCTTCAAACGACTCGGCGTAGTGCGCGGCGTAGCTGTAGAGCTTCTTGGGGATGCAGCCGACGTTGACGCAGGTGCCGCCCAGGCCATCGGTGCCCAGGGTTTCGGCCATGGCCACTCGGCCACCACGCCCGGCGGCCATTCGGGCGGCGCGCACGCCACCGCTGCCGCCACCAATGACGAACAGGTCAAAATCGAAATTGCTCATGATGTCCTCAGCGCCGGCACAGAGGTCCGCCGGCATGGTCGGTCATCTTAAGCCTTGGTCAACGACCTTGCAGGCCAGTTGGACAGGGGCCGATCAGTCGGCCCGGGCCAGAGCCTCCGCTTGCCTGAGCACGCGCCGACGCGCCATCTCGCGGCCCATGCCGACGGTGTCCAGTCCTGCCAGGCGTTGGCGTGCCTGGGGATAGGCGATCGATTCCTCCAGCAGGATGTGGTCCAGGTACAGCGCCTCGAACACATCGAGTGCGTGGCGCAACTCCACCGGGTCGAACCACAGGTTGCCGTTGGCGGCGGCTTCCAGAGAAGGGGCGATCTGCAGCCAGTTCTCTTCCAGCCAGCCGTGGTCCTGCACCAGATGCTCGGTCGCCTGGACCACCGCGGGGTCCTGGCTGGCCAGCAGCGTGGGGAAGATGTGCTTTTCCTCGTCCAGATGGTGCTGCCGGGCTTCGCCACTGAAGTAGTTCAGCACGCGCCGGGCCTTTTCCCGGTTGGCCTGATTCAATCCATCGGATTCGATGGCATCGACCAGTTCGTGCAGCTGGCGAATGTGCTGCTGGATGTCCCGGTGGGTCTGGTCCAGGAACTCGAAGACGGCGATGGCAACGGGTGCGGCAGCCATGGTGGACTCCTTCAAGGTGATGGGCCCATTCTGGAGGTGCTGCGCCGCCGCAATTTGATCTGCCTCAACAAAAAAGCCCGCCGAAGCGGGCTCCCGACGGAATGCAGGCCGTGATCAGTAGGTGTACACGCCGCGGCCGGTCTTGCGGCCGAGCCAGCCCGCGGCCACCATTTCCTTGAGCAAGGGGGCGGGACGGTACTTGCTGTCGTTGAACTCGGCCATGTAGACGTTCATCACGGCCAGGCAGACGTCCAGGCCGATCATGTCGGCCAGGGCCAGTGGGCCGATGGGCTGGTTGGTGCCCAGCTTCATGCCGGCGTCGATGTCTTCCGGCGTGGCCAGACCCTCGGCCAGCACGAAGAAGGCCTCGTTGATCATGGGCACCAGGATGCGGTTGACCACGAAGCCGGGTGCGTTCTTCACGGTGATCGGGGTCTTGCCCAGGGCCTCGGCCAGCGCCTTGACGGCGTCGTGCGTGGCGTCGCTGGTTTGCAGGCCGCGGATGATCTCCACCAGCGCCATCATGGGCACCGGGTTGAAGAAGTGCATGCCGATGAAGCGGTCGGCCCGCTGGGTGGCCGCCGCCAGCTTGGTGATGCTGATCGAGCTGGTGTTGGTGGCCACGATCACCTCGGGGGCCAGGATGCCGTCGAGCTGCTGCAGGATCTTGACCTTCAGGGCCTCGTTCTCGGTCGCGGCCTCGATGACCAGCTGGGCGCCCTTGAGGTCTTCGTAATTCGTGGACCCCTGGATCAGCGACAGCGCCTGGGCCTTGCCTTCGGCGGTCAGTTTGTCCTTCTTGATCAGGCGGTCCAGGCTACCGGCGATCGTGGCCAGCCCCTTGTCGACGGCCGCCTGGGCCACATCGATCATGACGACGCGGATGCCGCTGACGGCACAGGCCTGTGCAATGCCGTTGCCCATGGTGCCGGCGCCGATGATGCCGACGGTCTGGATCTTGCTCATTTCGTAATCACTCCTGCCAATTGTTGGAAAGTCGTTGGGGTCAACCTGGATTCTGCGACGCACATCAGGGCCGCAGGTGCTGTGGCGTCCCACAGGTGTCCTGTCTAGGCTGGGGAACCTAACCATTCATCAGGGCCTGTGCTAACTTGCCTGCACATTGTCGCGCACCGTCTTGCAGACAGATGACAGGCCCGTGCGCCCAGGAGACACAAGCACATGTACGACACCATCATCGTGGGCGGAGGATCTGCCGGTTGCGCCCTGGCGGGACGCCTGAGCGAGGACCCGGGCCATCGAGTCGCCCTCATCGAGGCGGGACCCGCCGACCGCAGCGTCCTCATCCACTGCCCAGGTGGGCTGGCCGTGATGGCCAAGTACCAGCTCAACGGCTGGGGTTACCACACCGTGCCGCAGCCGGGGCTGCATGGCCGGCGCGGCTACCAGCCGCGCGGCAAGGTGATGGGCGGGTCGAGTTCGATCAACGCCATGATCTACGCCCGAGGCCATGCGCGCGACTACGACGACTGGGCGGCCCAGGGCAACCCGGGCTGGTCTTTTCAGGACGTACTGCCGTACTTCAAGCGCTCCGAGCACAACGAGCGCGGCGCCGACGACTGGCACGGCCAGGGCGGACCGCTCAATGTGATGGACCTGCGCAGCCCCAACCCTTTCCTGCCGCACTTCCTTGAGGCAGGTCGCCAGGCCGGCTACCCCATCAACGACGATTTCAACGGTCCTCAGCAGGAAGGCATCGGTGTCTATCAAGTGACCCACCGCAACGGCGAGCGCTTCAGTGCCGCCAAGGCCTATGTCACCCCGCACCTGGGCCGCAGCAACCTGCAGGTGTTCACCGACAGCCTGACTTCCCGGGTGCTCACCGAGGTGCGTGATGGCCAGGTGCGCGCCACCGGTGTGGAGTTGCGCGGGCAGGGCGGCCGTGGTGTGCCACAGCATTTGATGCTCAAGCCCGGGGGTGAGGTGGTGCTCAGTGCCGGCGCCTTCGGGTCCCCGCAACTGCTCATGCTCTCGGGCATCGGGCCGGCGGATCACCTGCGCGAGCACGGCATCGCGGTGGTTCGCGACCTGCCCGGTGTCGGTGCCAATCTGCACGACCACCCGGATGTGGTGATGGTGGTCAACGCCCCTCAGGTGACCGACCTGTTCGGCCTGTCCCTGACCGGTGCCTGGAACATGCTCAAGGGCATTGGCGAATGGCGTCGCTCCCGCCGCGGCATGCTGACCACCAACTTCGCCGAAGCGGGGGGATTCATCCGCAGCGCCGCCGATGAACCGATCCCGGACCTGCAATTGCACTTCGTGGTGGGCAAGCTGGTCGATCATGGCCGAAAGACGGTGTTCGGTCACGGCTATTCCTGTCACGTCTGCCTGCTGCGGCCGCGCAGCCGGGGCAGCCTGCGGCTGGCCAGTGCCGACCCGCAGGTGGCACCGCTGATCGATCCCGCCTTTCTGCAGGACCCGGACGATGTGCGGCGCCTCGTGCAGGGTTTCAAGCTCACCCGCGAGCTGCTCTCGCAGCCGGCGCTGGCCCGCCACGGCGGCCGGGAGTCGGCGGCGTCGGCCGAGGCCCGCAGCGATGCCCAGATCGAGCAGTTCATCCGCCACCATGCCGACACCATCTACCACCCGGTGGGCACCTGCCGAATGGGCCCGGACGAAGGCGCCGTGGTCGATGCCCGGCTCCGGGTGCACGGCGTCAGCGGCTTGCGCGTGGTGGATGCGTCCATCATGCCCAGCGTCGTGGGTGGCAACACCAATGCCCCGAGCATGATGATCGCCGAGAAGGCGGCGGATATGATCCGGGAAGACCGATCCGCTTCCTGAGACCGACCATGATCCTCGAACACGCCGACATCCGCATCGATCCTGCCCGCGCCGCCGACTTTGAGGCCGCCATCCTGCACGGCGTGCAGACCGTCATCTCACAGGCCAAAGGCTTCAGGGGCTTCAAGGTCAACCGCAGCATCGAGAGCCCGGGCCGCTATCTGCTGATGATCTACTGGGACACGCTGGAGGACCACACCGTGGGATTCCGCGGCTCGGACGCCTTCACGCAGTGGCGCGCCATCGTCGGTCCGTTCTTTGTGCAGCCCCCGGTGGTCGAGCATCTGGAGCTGGTCGGCAAGAGCTGAGCGACCTCAGCTCTTTCTCATCAGAGTGGACTTGCCGAACAGGCTTTCGATCAGGTCCACCGCCAGCAACGCCGTCTTGTTGCGCACGTCCAGCGCCGGGTTGAGTTCGACCACGTCCAGTGAGCCCAGGCGACCGGTATCCGCGATCATCTCCATGCACAGCTGGGCTTCGCGGTAGGTCGGTCCGCCGGGCACCGTGGTGCCCACGCCGGGTGCGATCTCCGGGTCCAGGAAATCCACGTCGAAGCTCACATGCAGGTGGGTGTGTTCGTCCAGACCCATCAGCGCCTGCTCCATGGTGTGACGCATGCCCATCTCGTCGATGTAGCGCATGTCGAAGACTTCCAGCCCCTGCTCGTGGACGAAGCGTTTCTCGCCGGGGTCGACGCTGCGGATACCGATCTGTCGCACCACATCGCTGTCGATGGCTGGCACCTGCCCGCCGATTTCCACCAGCGCCTGCGGGCCGTGGCCGCAGAGCACCGCCACGGGCATGCCGTGGATGTTGCCGCTGGGGGTCAGTTCGGCCGTGTTGAAGTCCGCATGGGCGTCAAGCCAGAGCACCCGCAGCTTCTTGCCGGTTTCGCGGCAATGCCGGGCCACGGCACTGATCGACCCGATCCCCAGGCAATGGTCACCGCCCAGCATGATCGGCAGGCGTCCCGCGGCCAGCTCGGCATGCACGGCCTCGTGCACCCGCTGGTTCCAGGCCACCACCTCGGGCAGGTGGCGGTAGCCATGGAGGGGCCCCTGCCAGGGGTTGCCTGGCCCGCTGAGGTTGCCGCGGTCGATGACCTCCAGCCCGTGGCTATGCAGCACGGCGGCGATCCTTGCCACGCGCAGGGCTTCGGGACCCATGGAGGCGCCGCGGGCGCCAGCGCCGATATCGGTCGGCGCACCGATCAGGCTGATGCGATGGTGATGTTGCATGGTGCAATTTTGCGGCAATGGCGCGACAAGTGTTCGGGAGAACACCCTCGGGTGGGGGCTTGTCGAAACGGGTCGGCAGACGGCCCGTTCTGCGCCGACAATCCGGTGCCCTCCTGATCGCAAGCCATGAGTCATACCTTCGACGCCGAATCCCGCCCCGCCATGGTCTGGCCCGCCAGCGGTCAACACCTGCTCCAGGCCGATGCACAGGGCTGGCACGCACCCACTGAGGACTACTGGCGCCTGTGGCTGCAGCGACCGGAGCTGGCGCCGGTGGAGGAGTCCTGTGCGGCGGAGAGACGCCTGCATGCGGCGCTGATGGCCGCCCCCCTGCGCCCGGTGGCCGCGTCTGAGTTGCAGGCCATGGCCGACCCCGATATTGCCCAGAGCTACGGGCATTTCCTGCGCCTGCGCGAGGCGCTCATTCATGCGGGCACCCTGGAGCAAGCCTACCTGGGCTGGGTGCGGGACCGACGTTTTGATCTGCCCCCCCTGTTCATGGATCTGGTGGTACAGGCGGTGGTGGCCCGCATGCTGGCCCAGGAGGACGATGCGCTGGTCTGGCGCGCGGCGGAGCTGCTGTTCCGTCCCCAGCGGGTCGCGATCCAGGAGGGGCGGGTCCTGAGCGGTGACCTGCAAGTCCTGGATGATCTGCACCGCACCGGTGGTCTGGGCGAACTGGGCCGCCTGCTGATGGAGGGCGGTGTGTCGCTGCCGGGGACCGGCCTGCAGGTGCTGGGCGATGACAACGCAGGCACCTATCTGGCCGGTCGCTGCCAGGACGGTCGCTATCGCCACCTGCTGGACCTCACCCATGGTCTCCAGCAGACGCTCTCGCATGGGCTGGTGCTGAATCTCAACAATGCGCGTTCAGGTTTGCGTGCGCTGGCCCAGGTGCTGGAGCGGTGGGTGAAGCACTTCCTCGGCGTGAAGGTGACGATCCGACCCGAGGCGCGCGTGGAGGACCCCGCCTGGCGCTGGCACCTGGGGCTCGATGTCCAGTCCTCTGCCTTGCTTGATGCCCTGTATCAGGGCCAGCCCGTGCCGGAGGAATCGATGCGCCGCCTCATCAGCCTGTTCCGCCTGGAGGTCGAGGACCCGGCGGTCGTGCAGGCCGACATGCAGGGTCGGCCAGTCTACCTCGGGCTGGCGATGGATGCCGAGGGACGACTGCGGCTCAAACCTCAGAACCTGCTGCTGAATCTTCCGTTGAAGGAACGCCGCTGAACCGGGTGGCCGCCGGCAGTTCGATGTGGAAGCGGGCGCCCTGCCCGGGTTCGCTCTCGGCCCAGATGCGCCCGTCCATGCGCGTGATCGCCTTGTGCACCATGGCCAGACCGATGCCGGTCCCGGGGGCCTGATCGGCACGGTGAAGCCGCTGGAACAGGGCAAAAATGCGGTCGTGGTGCTGCATGTCAAAGCCCTGGCCCTGGTCAATCACGCTCAGCAGCACACGGGGGCCCTCGGCCGTGTCATGGCGCCGACCGACGATATCGACCTGGGGTGGCTGCCCGGGCTTGGCGAACTTCAGGGCGTTGTCGACCAGGTTGCGCAGCACCATGGTCAGTCCACCCGGGGATGCCATCACGGTCAGGCTGGCTGGCATGTCGATGTCGATGCGCGCGTCCTTGAGGTCGATTTCGTTGCGCAGACCGTCGACCACCTCCTGCGCCAGCCCTCGCAGTGAGACCACCTCGACGGATTGCTCCTTCTGTTCCAGGTGCGAGTAGGCCAGCAGATCGTTGATCAGGCGCGCCATGTGGCTGGCCGCTTTGCGGATGCGGTCCAGATAGGCCGACGCGTGGGCGGGTATCTGGTCGCCAAACTCTTCCTGAAGCAGACTGGCAAACCCCTCGATGCCGCGCAGGGGCGACTTCAGGTCGTGTGACACCGAGTAGCTGAACGCCTGCAGGTCGGTGTTGACTTCCTCCAGCCGCTTGACGCTGGCCCGCAGGGCCTGCGTGCGCTCGGCCACCCGGGCTTCCAGTTGAAGGTTGAGGCGGGCGATGGCCTCTTCGGCGGCGTGCCGCTCATGGGTGTTGGCCAGCATCTGTGAGAACAGCCGCAGCAGGGCCTGTTCGTCGTCCGTGAACTGGTGAACCTGGCGAACGGCATCGAAGCCGATGAAGCCGAAGCATCCTTGGGAGGTGTTGATGGGCACCAGAATCAGGCTGCGAATGTCCAGGGGAATCAGCAGATCTCGCAGCCAGCCTGAAGGCAATGCGTCGACGTGCGTGATGCTGATGCTTTCTCCGGCCTTGTGGGCCTTGATGAGCTCGCTGGCCTGGTCCAAGGGAATGTTCTGCAGCAGCTCTTTCTGGGGCTGAATGCCGGACCCGCACCATTCGTGCGTGTTGGAGCACACCAGTCGGTCGAAGTCGTAGCGGAAGACGTAGGCCCTGTCCAGACCGATGAAGCTTCCCATTTCCTGCAGACCGTCCAGGATGGCCTGGTCCATGCGGTCCTTGGGCAGGTTGATGAACCGGGTGGCCAGTTGCAGCAGCAGCATCACTAGGTGATTCAACCGTTCACGGTCGCGTTGCAGGTGACGTTGGTCATTGACATCCCGTGCCACGACCATGCAGTGGTCGCTTTCCGGCAGGCGGGCCATGCGTGCGTTGAAGACGCGCGGGCCTCGCCCGACATCCAGGACGTAGTCGAAATCCTGCAGCTGCCCATCGAAAGAAAGAGCCAGCTTGTCCATGATGAGGCGAGCAATGTCCTCTGGCATGACCTCCGCGACCCGGCGTTTGAGGAATTGCTCCGGCGGAAGGTACAGCAGCTCGCTGGACCCGCTCTGGAAGTGCACAAACATGCCATCGCGGTCAATCACGAACAGCATATCCTGCAGCACGTCGAACACATGCTCCAGGGTCTCTCCGCGCTGGCGCGAATCGGCCTGGGCCTGGCGCAGCTCGGTCAGGTCAACGCAGGAACCGATGTAACCGGTGAACAGACCGTCGGCGTCGTGACGCGGTGTGCCCTGATCCAGGATCCAGCGGTACTCACCATCTTGGCGCCTCAGGCGGTACTCGATGGTGAAGCCCTCACGCCGCCGAAGTGCCTCGCTGAAGCGCCTCAGGTACGTCGCTCGGTCATCGGGGTGGATCGACTGCGTCCATCCATCGCCCAGCTCGTCCTCCATGTCCCGGCCGGTGAACTCCAGCCAGCGACGGTTGACCCAATCGAACTGCATGGCCGTGTCGCAGGTCCAGAACAGCGCGGGCGACGCGTTGGCCACCGTGTCGAGGTCATGGAACATCTGCCGCCGCTGCTCCTCCAGTGCCCGTCGCTCGGTCACCTCGCGTTGCAGCCGATGCACCGACCGGTCCAGCTGCCAGCCGCCCAGGGTCAACGCCAGCGCCAGCGCCAGGGCGGCCACACCGATGGCCGGCAGCCGCCGGTACCATTCGGACAGCACCACGTCGGTCGGCACACCGTAAACCACGACCATCTCCGAGGCGGTACCCGCCAGGCGGCGGAAGGCCACCCGCCGCTCGATGCCATCGAACTGTCCGCGGGTCAGGAAGCTGCCGGCCGCCCGGCTGGTGATCATCTGGGCCACATGTCCTTTGACGGCCTGCCCAATCTCCTTTTCGTCAAAGGGAGCACGCGCCAGCACAGAGACCATGCCGCCGGGCGCCACGCGGAACAGGGCTACACCGCCGCCTTCCTTGATGCGATCGTTCTCCAGCCGGGCCAGAACCGCAGAGAACGAAAGATCCACCACATAGCCGGCCACGGTCTGCCCATCCGCACCAGCCTTCCAGACCAGAGGAATGGACCGTGCCAACGGAGGGCCATTCACGGCGCCAACGTGCCAGCGGCCGGGGATGGCTTCGGCCATCTGCTGGAGTTCCTCGGCGGCCGGCCGTTTCTCCAGCAACCGATCGCTGACCAGGTCAATGACTTGTCCATTCGGTGTGATGGCGTGCAGCTGGAACGGCAAGGGCAGGGTGGACAGCAGTTCGGCGCGCAGGGAGGCGGCCTCGGACGTCCAGAACTGGCGCATGCCCTCATGGGAGTTGCTGGCCAGAACCTGTTCCACCTGCTGCACGGCCACTTCGGCCACCGTGAGCGACTTCTCCAGATCATTGGCCAGGCGCTGAACCTGACGAATCGCTACCTCGTCTGCGCCATCCAGCAGGCGCGATCGTTCATGCCACAGGTAGGCACCGGTCCCCAGCATGAGCATGCCCAGCGCCAACACCACCAGGCTGACGATCCTGGCACGGTCAGCCAGCCAGCCACGCTGATGGTGTCTTGAGACGATCACGCAGGCACCTCCGTGGGTGCCTTGGGCGCCGGTGATTGCGGGTGGACAGCCACGCGGATGTGAAAGCGGCTGCCTTGTCCGGGAACGCTGTCCGCCCAGATGCGTCCTCCCATCCGTTCCATGGCCTTGGCCACCATGGCCAAGCCGATGCCCGTGCCAGGAATCTGGTCCTGCCGGTGCAAGCGCTGGAACATCCCGAAGATGCGGTCGTGGTGCTTCATGTCAAAGCCCTGTCCATTGTCGGAGACGGTCACGAGCACCTCCTCACCGTCCTGGACTGCTTCAATCCTGACAACCGGATGGCGGTCCGAGGGCGTGAACTTCAGGGCGTTGTCCAGAAGGTTTCGCAGCACCATGGACAGACCCCGGGGGTCTGCCTGAGCCTTCAGGCCAGGTTGCACATGCCAGGTCAGCTGACCTTGCCTCCGATCAACGGCTTCCAGAAAGGGTTGAGCCACCTTTTCCAACAGATCCGCCACATCCACGGCGGCCATGTGACCCGTCATCTGCTCGAGCCTGGCATAGGCCAGCAGATCGGTGATCAGCTGTGACATGTGAAGGGTGGCGCGCTGGATGCGCTTGAGGTAGTCCTGGCCTTGTGCATCCAGCCGGTCGGCGTGGTCCTGAAGGAGCAGGGCGCTGAAGCCTTCGATGCCTCGCAGGGGGGTACGCAGATCGTGCGATGCCGAATAGGTAAAGGCTTCGAGCTCGCGGTTGGCCACCTGCAGGCGCTGGACACTCTCCTGCAGTTGCGCTGTGCGCTCGGTCACCATCTGCTCCAGCTGGCCGGTCAGTGCGTGGAGCCTGCCTTCCGTCTGGGTTCGCAACTGGGTGTTGACCAGCATTTGGGCAAAAAGCTCCAGCAGGGCCATCTCCTCGTCGACCCATTCGTGGACCTGACCCACCCAGTCCAGCCCGACGAAGCCGGTGCACGCTTCGCCCACCATCAGTGGCAGCGTGGTCAGGCTCCTGATCTGCTGGCTTTCGAGCAACTCGCGCAATGGACCGACCGGCAAACCATGCACATCATCAATCTGCACCCGCTGGCCGATTCGATGGGCCTCCATCCAGTGAGGCACCAGGGACATCGGTATCTTCTGAAGTGTATCTATCTGCGCGCTGACTCCATCCGCGCACCACTCGTGGGTGTTCGACGCAGTGCCGTTGTCGTGGTCGTACAAGAAGATGTACGCACGACCGGCGTGCACGAAGCGACCCACATCGCCCAGCGCGTCGTCCATGGCCCGGTCGATCTGATGCACGGGCAGGTTGATGAACCGGGATGCCAGCCGGAACAGCATCAGCACGAACCTGCTCAGGCGTTCCTGTTCCTGGGCGGCGGCCTGCTGTTCCCGTTCCAGCTGGGTGACGTCCCGAAACATCAGGAGGAGGCGATCCTGCCCGTCCACCTGAACACGTTCGGCGCTGTAGCGGACGTGGATCTCCTCGCCGTCGGGGCGGGTGCTGCGGCCAGCCACTTCCCGGATACTGGCGCCCGATGCCAGCTCTTCGAGCAGGTCCTGGCGACCACGTGAAGTGCGCCACAAACCCAGCTCCAGCGAGGTGTGACCCAGCAGGTTTTCACGGGTTCGACCGAAGAGCGCGCAAAAGGCATCGTTGACCAGAAGCAACTGACCCGTGTGCCAGTCGCCCAGCGACATGGCTTCCGGGGCTGACTGGAACACGGTTTCAAACAACTGCTGTGCCGCCAGGGTGCGAGCCTGTGCCTCGCGGCGTTCGGTGATGTCGCGGTTGATGACCAGAACCGTCTGCGCTTCGCCTTGGCTGGGCGGTTCCAGGCTGACCTGGGCTTCCCAATGGCGCATGCCTTTGGGCCCGGGGTACGAGAAGTACAGCGTTTCGCTGAGCCCGCTGCTGAAAACGCGATCAAGGCAGGCCATCCACTCGGCAGCAATGGGCTCGGGTGTCCCGACCTCGGTGATCGTCCTTCCGATGAGCGCTTCCGGCGATCGTCCGTTGGCACTCTCCACCGCCGGATTCACGTAGAGAAAGCGTCCCTGCCTGTCATAGCGTGCAATCACGTCCGGCAGGTGGCTGGCCAGGGTCTGGAAGTGCCGTTCGCTGTCGTGCAGGGCCCTCATGGAGCGCTGCAGGCGCCATGTGCCGTACCCCATCGCAAACATCACCAGGAAGGTCAGCAAGCCTGCCCACGGGAGCAGGGCCTTCCAGGGCGCCAGAACGCTCTCGGTGCCCAGGGCATAGACCACCATCAGTCGCTGCGCATCGCCCGCGAGCCGCTGGTAGCCGACGATGCGCTCGATGCCATCCACCACCGCAGTGGCCCGAAACACCCCCGATGGGCGCTCGTTCAGGGCCGCCGACAGGTGCCCATGGACCTTCATGCCCTGTTCCCTCTCGACGAGAGGGTGCCGGCTCAGCACCGTGGTGGCACCGTCGTCCTCGATCCGGAACAGGCTCATGCTGCTGTCCTTGGGCATGCCTTCGGACGCAAACCGTGCCAGCAGCGCCTCGCGTGCCAGCTGCAGTTCGTAGAGCCTGCCGCCTTCTGCCGCCGACTGACGCCAGACCATCGGAATGATCCATTGCCCGTTGTCTTGTCGCGGCAGGCCTGGCAACCATTGGCGTTCCGGCGCTTCCTGGTATTCTGGCTGTACCGGCAGTTCTTTCAGGGCGAACGGAAGATCCAGGGCGAGGATCAGTGGACGCTGGGAATCGGACAGGCCGGCACCCGGAGCACTTGACTCTGTATCCAGGCCGGACATGCTGGCGCGGGCCAGCCGCAGGGATTGGTCCAGCTCTGCCCCCAGACGCAGCACCTCTCGTTGCGCCTGGGCTTGTGCCCGATCCAGCAGGGCATCTCGCTGGGCCCACACCAGACTGATCGAAAGCACCATCAGCAGGACCATGCTGCCGAGCGCCAGTACCAGCTGCCAGCCCATTCCGGGAAGGAAAAGCCCCGAAGCGTTGGCGGCAGCTGCCGATGTGCCGGTCGGTCGAGGGGCGGGCATGGCGAAATGAGGTCTTGCGTCCTGGAGGCGCTGTCTGTTTACGTTCGAATTCAGTCTAGCAGGGTGTGCGCGGATGAAAGCAGGCAAAAGGAAGAGAAAGGCCTTGCTGATGAAGGCCTTGTGGCGCTCGTCACATGCTGCGGCGGTACTGGCCGCCCACCTCGAACAGCGCCGACGTGATCTGCCCCAGCGAGCAGACCCGCACCGCGTCCATCAGCACCTCGAACACGTTGGTGTTGTCGATCACCGCCTGCTTCAGCCGCGCCAGCATGGCAGGCGCCTCAGCGGCGTGGCGGGTGTGGAAGTCGTTCAGGCGCGCCAGCTGCGACTGCTTCTCCTCTTCGGTGGAACGTGCCAGCTCGATCGACTCGGGCACCGGGTCGCCGTGCGGGTTGCGGAAGGTGTTGACGCCGATGATGGGGTACTCGCCGGTGTGCTTGAGCATCTCGTAGTGCATGCTCTCTTCCTGGATCTTGCTGCGCTGGTAGCCGGTTTCCATGGCGCCCAGCACGCCACCGCGTTCGGCGATCTTCTCGAACTCGGCCAGCACGGCTTCCTCGACCAGCTCGGTCAGCTCGTCGATGATGAAGGCGCCTTGGTTGGGGTTTTCGTTCTTGGCCAGGCCCCATTCGCGGTTGATGATCAGCTGGATGGCCATCGCGCGGCGCACCGACTCTTCGGTGGGCGTGGTGATCGCCTCGTCGTAGGCGTTGGTGTGCAGGCTGTTGCAGTTGTCGTAGATGGCGATCAGCGCCTGCAGCGTGGTGCGGATGTCGTTGAACGCGATTTCCTGAGCGTGCAGGCTGCGGCCGCTGGTCTGGATGTGGTACTTGAGCTTCTGGCTGCGCTCGTTGGCGCCGTACTTCTCCTTCATCGCCACCGCCCAGATGCGCCGCGCCACGCGGCCGAGCACGGTGTACTCGGGGTCCATGCCGTTGCTGAAGAAGAAGCTCAGGTTGGGTGCGAAGTCATCGATGTGCATGCCGCGCGCCAGATACGCCTCCACGAAGGTGAAGCCGTTGGACAGCGTGAAGGCCAGTTGGCTGATCGGGTTGGCCCCGGCCTCGGCGATGTGATAGCCGGAAATGGACACCGAGTAGAAGTTGCGCACGTCGTGGTGCACGAAGTACTCGGCGATGTCACCCATCACCTTCAGGCTGAACTCGGTGCTGAAGATGCAGGTGTTCTGTCCCTGGTCTTCTTTCAGGATGTCGGCCTGCACCGTGCCGCGTACGTTGGCCAGCACCCATTCCTTGATCTTGGCCGTCTCGGTGTCGGTCGGCTCGCGGCCGTTGTCGGCCTTGAACTTGTCGATCTGCTGGTCGATGGCGGTGTTCATGAACATCGCCAGGATCGACGGCGCCGGGCCGTTGATGGTCATGGACACGCTGGTGCTGGGGCTGCACAGGTCAAAGCCCGAATACAGCACCTTCATGTCCTCCAGGGTGGCGATACTCACACCCGAGTTGCCCACCTTGCCGTAGATGTCCGGGCGCGGGTCCGGGTCGTTGCCGTACAGCGTGACCGAGTCGAAGGCGGTGGACAGGCGCTTGGCCGGCATGCCCTCGCTGACCAGCTTGAAGCGGCGGTTGGTGCGGAAGGCGTCGCCCTCGCCGGCGAACATGCGGGTCGGGTCTTCGCCCTCGCGCTTGAAGGCGAACACGCCGGCGGTGTACGGGTAACTGCCCGGCACGTTTTCCAGCATCAGCCATTTCAGGATTTCGCCGTGGTCCTCGTACTGCGGCAGGGCCACCTTGCGGATGGTGTTGCCCGACAGGGTGGTGTGGGTCAGCTGGGTGCGGATTTCCTTGTCGCGGATTTTCACCACGTACTCGTCACCGGCGTAAGCCTTCTGCATTTCCGGCCACTGGGCCAGCAGTTTCTTCGCGTCGGCGTCCAGTTGCAGTTCACGGGCTTCGGCCAGGTCGATGGCGGCTTCGGCCGCCTTGGGCCGGTGCGGCTTGTCCTGGGTCAGCATGGCCGCGGCCGCGCGCAGCTGCTGCACCTCGCGAGCCAGACGGGCCTGGTCGCGGGCCCGCTTCTTGTAGCCGCGCACCGTGTCCGAGATCTCGGCCAGGTAGCGGGTGCGCGAGCCCGGGACGATGGCGCGCTGGTTGGTGCTGTGGCGCACATTCACCAGCGGCAGGCGCCCATCGGTCAGGGCCAGGCCCTTCTCGATCAGCCGGGCCTTGATGGCCTGGTACAGCGCTGTCACGCCGTCGTCGTTGAAGCGGCTGGCCATGGTGCCGAACACCGGCATCTGGTCGGGCATCACCGTGAAGGCCTCGCGGTTGCGCTGGACCTGCTTGGCCACGTCGCGCAGGGCATCGGCGGCCCCCTTGCGGTCGAACTTGTTGATGGCCACAAACTCGGCGAAGTCGAGCATGTCGATCTTCTCCAGCTGGCTGGCGGCGCCGAACTCCGGCGTCATCACGTACATGGGGATGTCCACGTGCGGCACGATGGCGGCATCGCCCTGGCCGATGCCCGAGGTCTCGACGATGATCAGGTCGAAGCCGGCCACCTTGCAGGCCGCCACCACGTCGGGCAGGGCGGCGCTGATCTCGCTGCCGGCCTCGCGCGTGGCCAGCGAACGCATGTAGATGCGCGAGCCCTTTTGCCACGGGCCGATTGCGTTCATGCGGATGCGGTCACCCAGCAGCGCGCCGCCGCTCTTGCGGCGCGAGGGGTCGATGGAGATCACCGCCACGCGAAGTTCGTCGTCCTGGTCCAGGCGCAGGCGGCGGATGAGTTCGTCGGTCAGGCTTGATTTGCCCGCGCCACCCGTGCCGGTGATGCCCAGCACAGGGGTCGTGCAGCCAGCCGCGGCCTGGCGCAGGGCGTCGACCAATGCAGCGTCGGCCTTCTGGTTCTCCAGCGCGGTGATCAGCTGCGCCAGGGCGCGCCAGTTCATCTCGCTGTGACCCTGGATGGCGTCCAGGGCCTTGGGGGCCAGGGCGCTGATGTCCTTGTCGCAGCGCATGATCATCTCCCCGATCATGCCCTGCAGGCCCATCTTCTGGCCGTCTTCCGGGCTGTAGATGCGGCCCACGCCGTAGGCGTGCAGTTCGCGGATCTCGGCAGGCACGATCACGCCGCCGCCGCCACCGAATACCTGGATGTGCTCGCCGCCGCGCGCCTTGAGCAGGTCGATCATGTACTTGAAGTACTCGACGTGGCCGCCCTGGTAGGAGCTGATCGCGATGCCCTGGGCGTCTTCCTGCAGGGCGGCGGTGACCACCTCGTCGACCGAGCGGTTGTGGCCCAGGTGAATCACCTCGGCGCCCATGCCCTGCAGGATGCGGCGCATGATGTTGATGGCCGCGTCGTGCCCGTCGAACAGGCTGGCGGCGGTGACAAATCGCACCTTGTTCGTGGGGCGGTAGCTGGCCAGGGCCTGGTATTCGGCGTTGAGCTGTGTCATGGCGGGTCTCTTCGGTGGGGGGTGTTCAGGTGATTCGCAGGGAAGCGAGATCGGGTTTCTCGGGGGGGTAGCGCAACTGCAGCGCGCGCAGGGCGTCGCGCACCAGCTGGCCCACCATCAGGTTGCGGTGTGTCTTGGAGTCGGCCGGAATGACGTTCCACGGCGCCCAGGGTGTGCTGGTGGCGTTGAGCATGTCCTCGTAACTGCGCTGGTAGTCGTCCCACTTCTCGCGGACTTCGAGGTCGCTGTGATCGAACTTCCAGTGCTTGTCCGGGTTGTCGACACGGGCTTGCAGTCGCTGGCGCTGCTCCTCATGGCTGATGTGCAGCATGCACTTGAGGATGACCGTGCCGGTCTCGGCCAGCAGACGCTCGAAGTCGTTGATGTGGGCGTACCGCTGTTGCGTCTGCGCCGGGGATAGCCACCCGTTGACCACCGGGACCAGCACATCCTCGTAGTGGCTTCGGTTGAAGATCATGATCTCGCCCGCACCAGGCGCTTTCCGGTGAATGCGCCAGAGGAAGTCGTGGTCCCGTTCGGTTTCGGTGGGGGCCTTCCAGCCGATGGTGTGCACGCCCAGCGGGCTGGTGCGCGAGAACACACTGCGCACGGTGCCGTCCTTGCCGCTGGTGTCCATGCCCTGCAGCACGAGCAGGAGTTTGAAACGACGGTCGGCCCAGAAGACGTTCTGCAGGTGGTCGAGCTCTTCGGCGATGGTCTCCAGGGCCCGCTGGTCTTCGGTCTTGCTGCCCCGGCTCAAGGGCTTCGCATCGGGCGGGGCGCCCTTGAGTCTGAAGCGCTGCCCATTGCGCTCCGCGCCCGGCGGCTGGGCGGGTACCTGCCAGTCCGACCAGGCGCCACCGGCCGGTGCCTGCACGGCCTGGGCCGGGTAGGGCAGCTGCACTGGGCTGGGACGTGACATGGTGTCTCCTGGGGGGGGCGGTGAATGGCCGCAGCCATCCCCGTCCGCATGATTGACGTTTACGTAAACGTAATATAACCGTTCCGGCACAAAAAAGGGGCGCCGAAGCGCCCCGGGAAATCACGGACGTCTCATCCTCACTTGTACAGCACCTGCGGCAACCACAGGCCGATCTCAGGGAACTGGTAGAGCAGGATGATGGCAATCACCTGGATGCCCATGAAGGGCAGCATGCCGGCAAAGATCTGGTTCAGCGTCACGTGCGGCGGGCTCACCCCCTTGAGGTAGAACGCCGACATGGCCACCGGCGGGCTCAGGAAGGCCGTCTGCAGGTTCAGTGCCACCAGCAGGCCGAAGAACAGCGGATCCACCCCGAAGTTGTCCAGCAGCGGAATGAAGATCGGCATGAAGATCACGATGATCTCGGTCCACTCCAGCGGCCAGCCCAGGATGAAGATGATCACCTGCGACAGGATCAGGAACTCCGTCTTCGACAGGTTCATGCCCAGCACCCACTGCTCGACCAGCTCCTGGCCGCCCAGCAGGGCAAAGGCTGCCGAGAAGATGGCCGACCCGACGAACAGCCAGCAGACCATGGCACTGGTCTTGGCCGTCAGGAACACCGACTCCTTGACCACGCCGAAGGTCAGCTGCCGGTAGGCCGCCGCCAGCAGCAGGCCGCCGAAGGCGCCCACGGCGGCCGCCTCGGTGGGCGTGGCCAGTCCGAAGACGATGGAGCCCAGCACCGCCAGGATCAGCACCATCAGCGGGAAGAAGCTCGACAGCAGCATCTTGAAGACTTCCAGCCGCGCGTAGCTCAGGATAGCGTAGAACACGGCCAGTGCCAGGGCACCGACGCCCAGGCCGATCCAGTAGCTGGTGGGTGCGGGCTGCGTGGTCGGCGCAGGCGAGCCTTCCGCGGTTGCCGGGGCAGGCGCCGCGCCGGGTGGCAAGGCGACGCTGTCTGCGGGTGGCTCTGCGGCCGCAGAGGTGGCGGCTTCTGCCCCCGGTGGCTCGGCCAGATCGCCACCGCCAGCGCCGGGAGGCTCGGCCAGGCCGCCTTCCTCTTCCCCGGACGGGGGCTCTGCCAGACCGCCCTCGGAGGCGCTGCTCTCGCTGCTCTCTTCGCCCATGGCCACCAGTTCTTCGTAGGTTTCTTCCACCTCGACGGTGGTCACGCTCTGGTAGGAGGCAAAGGCCACCGCGGCGAACAGCACCGCCGGTGCCAGCGCAATGCCCAGCTGTCCCAGCAGGTAGCTGGTGGACACCTGCTGGTTGCGCTTGCCCTTGAGGGCATTGATCAGACCCGACAGGGCCCAGCCTTCGCTGCTGGCGCCGATGCGCAGCAGGGGTTCCGGCAGGGGAACACGGCGCTGCTCAGCCGACAGCGGCGGCGCCCAGTCCGGCTTGAGCTTGGCCATGATGATCACGTACAGGATGTACAGGCCCGCCAGCATGATGCCGGGGAAGAACGCACCCGCATACAGCTGCACCACCGACACGCCGGCCGTGGCTCCGTAGACGATCAGCAGGACCGAGGGCGGGATCAGGATACCCAGGCAACCACCGGCGGTGATGGCGCCGGCGGTCAGCCGCACGTCGTAGCCGGCCCGCAGCATCTGGGGCATGGCCAGCAGGCCCATCAGGGTCACCACGGCGCCAACAATGCCGGTCGCGGTGGCGAACACGGCGCAGGTCACCAGCGTCGCCACCCCCAGCGAACCGGGCACGCGCGCCAGCGACAGGTGCAGGCTGTGGAAGAGCTTTTCGATCAGGTTGGCCCGCTCGACCAGGTAACCCATGAACACGAACAGCGGGATCGAGATCAGCACGTCGTTGGTCATGACCGAGAACGCCCGCTGCACCATCAGGTCCAGCGTCTGCTTCAGGGCGCCTGCGGCGCTCTGGTCGCCCGAGTGGTAGGCAAAGAAGGCGAACAGCATGCCCATGCCCATCAGGGTAAAGGCGGTCGGAAAGCCCAGCATGATGGCCACGACCACCAGCGAGAGCATCAGCAGGCCGTAGTGGCCGTTGGTCATCTGGTCGACGCTCAGCACCATCGCCAGCGCGCCACCACCGATCAGCCCCATCAGGATGAAGCCGAACCACAGTTCCTTGCGGATCTTCATGCCTGGCCTCCCTTGTGTTCGGCCTGGCGGACCACGTACTGGTCCAGACTCTCGATGTCGCTGTCTTTCACGTGAACCATTTCTTTCAGTTTGTCGACGTCGACTTCCTCGACGTCCTCCTCGCGGCTGGGCCATTCACCCGTGCGGATGCAGATCACGCAGCGCACGATTTCCACCAGCCCCTGCAGCAGCAGCACGCCGCCCGCAATCGGCACCACAAACTTGAACGGGTAGATGGGCAGGGGGTCGGCGCTGAAGGTCTGTTCGCGGATCGCCAGCGCATCCTGCGCGAAGCTCCACCCCGCCCAGGTCAGCGCGATGATGCCGGGCAGGAAAAAGACGATGTAGAGCACCAGATCGATGGTGGCCTGCGTGCGCGGGCGAAAGAACCCGTAGAGCACATCGCCCCGCACATGGCCGTTCTTGGCCAGGGTGTAGGCGCCGGCGGTCATGAACAGCAGGCCGTACAGCATGATCTGCACGTCCAGCATCCAGGCGTGGGGTTGGTTGAGCACATAGCGGGAGAACACCTCCCAGCAGATCAGGAGCGTGAGCACCGCCGCCGACCAGGCGCCGGCCTTGCCGAACCAGGTGGAGAAGCGGTCAACGGCAATGAGCAGTTTTTGCATGAAGAGTCCCAACGAAAAAAGGGGCGCCCGCGGGCGCCCCTGGGGGGCAGAAGGGCCGGTCAGCTCTTCTTGGCGCCCTTGCCGAAGTAGTGGTTGTAGGCCATCTTGAAGTCGACCGTGTAGTCGTTCTGCCACTGTCCAGCGCGCTCGGCGAACGCCTTCTGCGAGTCGAGCACCTTCTTGAACATCGGGTTCTCGGCCGCCTTCTTGGCGATGGTCTTGTCCCAGGCGGCCAGCTGTGCGCGCAGGATCGAATCCGGGGTCTTGTAGAACTTCACACCCTGCTTCTTGAGCTCGATGTAGTCCTGCGAGTTGCGCTGGATGGCCTTCCAGCTCATGTCGGCGGACGCGGCCTGCACGGCGTAGTCGATGATGGAGCGCAGTTCCTGCGGCAGGGCGCGGTACTTCGGGCCGTTGAACAGGATCTCGAACTGCTCGCCGCTCTGGTGGAAGGACTGCAGCATGCAGTTCTTGGCCACGTCAGGGAAGCCCAGCACGCGGTCGGACGAGGCGTTGTTGAACTCGGCCGCGTCGATCAGGCCGCGGTCCAGCGCCGGCACGATCTCGCCGCCTGGCAGCGGGTTGACGGCCGTACCCAGTTCGGTGAACACGTCCACCGCCAGGCCCACGGTGCGGAACTTCAGGCCCTTCATGTCCTCGACCTTGGCCACCGGCTTCTTGAACCAGCCCAGCGGCTGGGTGGGCATCGGGCCATACAGGAAGGTCTGCACGTCCATGTTCAGGGACTTGTAGATTTCCTCGACCAGCTCCTTGCCGCCGCCGTAGTTGTGCCAGGCCAGGACCATGTTCGGGTCCATGCCGAAGGCGGGGCCCGATCCCCACAGGGCCAGGGCCGAGTTCTTCCCGTACCAGTAGGCGATCACACCGTGACCGCCGTCCAGGGTGCCCTTGCTGACGGCTTCCAGCAGCTGGAAGGCCGGCACCACGGCACCCGAGGGCAGCACTTCGATCTTCAGGCGCCCGCTCGCCATGTCGTTGACCTTCTTGGCGAAGTCGTTGGCGTACTCGTGGAAGATGTCCTTGGCCGGCCAGGTGCTCTGGAAGCGCAGGGTGGTGGTCTGCGCGGTCGCGACCATCGGCACCGACATGGCGCCAGCGGCCACGGCGGCGCCCTTGATCATGTTGCGGCGAGAGGTCGCGGTTTTCTTCTGATCCATCGGTTGTCTCCTGTGGTGGGCTGTGAAGGATTTGATGATGCGCGCAAGTGCCTGCCGGTCCGTGCAGGGTTTTCACCAGTCGGGTGTCATGTTCGTGACGCTAACTCCTTGATTTGAAAATGGTTTTTTCGTTATGTGGCAACATGAAATTTATTCACGGCCTTGTTGATGGGGTCTACACCCCGGGGTACGTGGATCTGGCGCTGGCCGGACAGGCAAAATATCGGTCTGTCCCCCTGACCCCAACGCCGGAGATTGCCCATGACCACCGTCCACGATCCTGAACGCAAGCGTGCGCTGGTGCTGCGCCTCAAGCGCGTCGAAGGGCAGCTGCGCGGCATCCAGAAACTGATCGAGGAAGACGCCGACTGCGAGAAGGTGGCGCAGCAGCTGGCCGCCGCCCGCAAGGCGCTGGACAAGAGCTTCTTTGCGATGGTCAGCTGCGTGATCGCCCAGGGCGATGTGCCGCCGGATGACGTCGCCGACATGCTGTCTCGCTTCTCCTGAAACCTGCCTCTGATGAAACCGCTTCAGCTGTTCGATCCCGCATCCAGTACCTACACCTATGTGCTGTTCGATCAGGGCAGCCGGGAGGCCGTGATCATCGACCCGGTGGACGAGCAGATCGACCGGGACTTGGGCATCCTTCGGGAATACGGTCTGAAGCTGGTGTGGACGCTGGAGACCCATGCGCACGCCGATCACATCACCAGTGCGGGCAAGCTAGCGGAGTTGGCCGGTGCCCGCACGGCCGCGCCCGAAGGCTGCGGGATTGGCACCGCGGCGGTGCAGTTGCGGCACGGGGACACCTTGCGCTTCGGTGCCGAGTCTCTGAGTGCCCTGCACACCCCGGGCCACACGGCGGGCAGCATGTGCTTTGTCTGGCGTGACCATGTCTTCACGGGCGATACCCTGCTCATCCATGGCTGTGGGCGCACCGATTTCCAGTCGGGCAGTGCGCGGGATCTCTACCGCAGCCTCACCCAGGTCCTGTTCGCCCTGCCGGACGCCACCACCGTATGGCCCGGCCATGACTACCAGGGCCGATCCCACTCGACCATCGGGCAGGAGAAGACCGGCAACCCCCGCGTGGCCGGCAAGACCGAAGACGAGTTCGTGGCCATCATGGACGCGTTGAACCTGCCCCGCCCCCGGCGCATCGACGAAGCGGTGCCGGCGAATCTGACTTCCGGCCTCCGCCACGATGCCGATGGCGTGCTCCTGATGCAACCCAGACCGGTGCAGGCAGGCTATGCCGGTGACGTGTCGCCGCAGCTGGCCTGGCATTGGGTGCAGTCGGGTGAAGCGGTGCTGGTGGATGTCCGCACCGACGCCGAGCGGGAGTGGGTGGGTTTCGTGCCGGGGGCGGTGAACGTGGCCTGGAAGCAATGGCCAGGCATGGTCATGAACCCCCTGTTCGACAGCCAGATTCAGGCCGCAGCGGCCGGTGGCCGAAAGCTGGTGCTGCTGTGCCGCAGTGGGGTGCGCTCGGTGGCGGCGGCCAAACGGGCCACCGAACTGGGTCTGCAGGCTTACAACATTCTCGAGGGCTTCGAGGGCGACCCCGATGGGAACGCCCACCGGGGGCGCCGGGGCGGGTGGCGGCATCACGGCTTGCCCTGGCGGCAGAACTGACGCCATTCACCCAAGCTTGGACCGCGCGGTACCATTTGAAGCGCCGCTTATCGGCTCGACGGCGGCAAACTTGAGTCGAAAGCGTAACAACCCCTGTCAAACCTGACAGGTCTTGTCCCCCATCCAGCGCATTCTTTTTTTCAATGGGATCTCTCAACCCGAAAGGAGATCCCCATGGAAACGCTGGCACAACCCCTGAACGCAGCTCCCGCCAACCCGCCGCTCTCGCCCGTGCTGCAGGCCCGCATCGCGCGCGACTTTCAAACCCGATGGGACAAGGACTGGGGAGGTCGCTTCGTGTTGCATGGTCGCCAGCCCGGTCCGGACGCCGTGCGCCTGGATGGCAATGACTACCTGGCGGTCACCGGCCACCCCGACATCGTACGTGCCCATGTGAACGCGATGACCCGCGACAGCGAGTTCGTTGTCCAGTCCGGCGTGTTCCTGCTGCAGCAGCACCCCAGCCGAGCGCTGGAGGCCAGTCTGGCCCATTGGGTGGGCAAGGAGGATGCCCTGATCTGCCAGTCCGGGTACTCGGCCAACGTCGGTTTGCTGCAGGCGATTGCCGATGCCCAGACACCCGTGTACCTGGATGGCCAGGCCCACGCCTCCCTCTGGGAGGGGGCGCACGCGGCCCGCGCGCCCGCTCACATGTTCCGCCACAACGACCCGGATTTTCTGGACCGCATGATGACGCGCAAGGGGCCTGGCGTCGTGGTGGTCGATTCCGTCTACAGCACCACCGGGGACGTGTGTCCGCTGGCGGAGATGGTCGAGGTGGTGGAGAAGCACGGCGCCATGCTCCTGGTCGACGAATCGCATTCACTGGGCACCCATGGCCCCGCGGGCGCGGGTCTGTGCGCCCAGCTGGGTCTGACCGATCGTGTGCACTTCATCACCGCCAGCCTGGCCAAGGCCATGGCCGGGCGCGCAGGCTTCTTCACCATGCCGGCCAGCATGCGTTACTACATCCTCAGCTCCAGCTTTCCCAACATCTTCAGCAGTTGCCTGCTGCCGCACGAGATCGCGGGACTGCAGGCAACCGTCGGTGTCCTTCAGCGCGCCGATGCGCAGCGGTCCCGGCTGTTCGAGGTGACGCGCCGGGTGCGAAGTGCACTGGAGGCCTTGGGCTACCCCATCGGTCAGGGCACCGAACAGATCATCGCGCTGGAAGCCGGATCTGAGCCAGACACGATGCGCCTGCGTGATGCGCTGGAGTCGCGCGGCGTCTTCGGGGCCATCTTCTGCGCGCCGGCCACCGCGCGCAACCGGGCGCTGGTGCGCCTGACCCTCAACGCCGCCCTGACCGATGCCGAGATCGAACACCTGATCGCCGTGGCCGCCGACATCGCACCCCTCGTGCGACCCTGGGACTGGCCGGCGGCGCGTCGCCAGCGCCTGCACGAAGGCGCGATTCAGGCGTCCTGAACCACCCGCTCGCCCTGCTGTTGCACGAATGCCTGCCAGGGCAGGATTCGTGCGCCCACATCGTCGGCCGACAGCGGGAAGACCGCGGCGGTCAGCAGCTTGCCATGGCCGACCTCGAAGGCCGGTGCGGTGCGCACCGGGCCCGTCAGGCGCAACTGCTGGTGCAGCTCGACGGCGGCCAGCCGGCGGGCCTGTTCGATGTCGCGCACCTGATCGCCGGGCAGCCCCACCGAGGCGGCCAGCTCGGCCAGTTCGCCCAGATGGCCGGCCGGCTCCAGCTGCATCCATTCGCAGCTGCCGTCCTGGCGCAGGCCCAGGATGCCGAAGGGCTCGTCCACCACCGCATGCTCCACCCAGTGCTGCCGGGCATATTCGCTGAGCTGCCCGTCGACCGAGGCGGTCCGCAGCAGCCCCAGCTGTTCTGCGCGCAAGGCCGTGCGCCAGGCCGCATCGATCCGGGCATGCGGCTGGTACAGCAGGCGCGAGAGCATGCCGACCAGCACCTGGGCGATCTGATGGGTCTGCTTCTGCACGAACTGCTCGATCAGCCCCTCATTGAACGCCCGGATCGCGATCTGGTCCTCGGCCTGCCCGGTCAGCATGACCCGCGAGCCTGGCCAGTCCACCAGCGACGAAAGCACCTGCAGTCCATCGGCCCCGGGCATCGCGTAGTCGACCACGCACACCCGCGCGAGCATCAGGCGCTCGGGGCAGGTGGACCAGTAGTTCAGCAGCAGCGGGATGAGCGGCTGGCCGTGCCGGTGCCGGTCCAGCATGGACAGTTGCCGGGCCACGTCTGCCTCCCAGCGGGCCGGTTCACCGGCCATGCGCTGGAGGAAACTGGCCGGCCGGGAAAACAGCTCCACATGCCATTGGGGTGGCAGGACCATGCCGACCAGTTCAAGATAGTCGATCGCGTCATCGAGGAACACGATGCCACCGGCGCGGTGAAAGAGGGGCAGGTTCGAATGCATGGCGTCAGTCAGGCAGGGCGATCGCCACTGTCCAGGGGCAGGTCGATCATGAAAACGGCGCCGCGACCGGACTCGGAGTGAACCTTGATGGTGCCGCGCACCGCCTCGACCACGTTGCGGCAAAAGCTCAGTCCCAGCCCGCTGCCGGCGCCGGCCTGCGTGGAATAGAACGGCTCGAAAATCCGGCTCAGCTGCTCCGGACCCATGCCCAGACCCTCGTCGGCCACGGCGATCCGGCCCTTGCCGTGGTGCACCCCCACGGTCAGGCGAAGGTCGCCGGCCTCGATGACCTTGGTCGAGGCCACCAGCGAATGCAGCGCGTTCTTGATGAGGTTGTTCAGCACCTGGGCAAACAGCTGCGGCGAACCCCGGAAGCAGAAGTCCTGCTGGATCACCACCTGCACGCAGTCGCGTTCCCGCCCGCTGCGGTAGGGGTAGTGGGCCACCGCGTCCTGCACCAGGGCGGCCGCCATGATGGGGGTCTGCTCGTGGGGCAGGCGCTGCAGCTGGGCGTTGGAGATCTGGGTATCGATCTGGCGGTGCATGGTCCGCACCAGCTGGTGCAGGCGGTTGGCCAGATCATGCAGCTTGCGTTGCTTGGGTTCGGGCAGGTCGTGCTGGGCCAGGGTGCGCAGAACATCACCCATCAGGTCGATGGTGGCCAGTGGCGTGCGCAGTTCGTGCGCCATCACGCCCATGGTGCTCAGCGTGTTGAGCAGTCGGGTGCGGCGCAGGTTCGCGCTGGAGAAACCGAGCATCAGCCCCATGAAGAACGCGAACGCCAGGGTGACCAGATGCTCGTGCGGCATGTGCCAGCCGGCGGGTCCGGCCAGCATCAGCTGCGCAGTGACCCAGCCCAGCAGTCCGCCCGAGAGCGTACCCAGGGTGGCCAGGCGCCAGTCGGTCGCGTGAAAGTAGATCAGGATCATGGCTGCCGTGCTGGCCAGCCACACCGCATTGCCGTCGTTCATCCAGTACATCCACCAGAAGTACCAGGGCAGCTGCAACCAGGTGGCCATACCGAACAGCCAGGCGCTTGCGGGCGAGGATGGGTCGCGGCGCACGGCGGGCACCAGGTACACCACCGCCAGCGAACCCATCAGCGCCCGCATGGCCACGTTCTCATAGGGCTGCGGCAGCCAGACCGACCAGATGATGCCGAACATCAGGTGGCCCAGCAGCGTGAAGAGACCGATCAGGGCCAGGCGAAAGGAAGAAGGATGCAAAATGGGCTCCAGCGGAGCGTGCACCACTTCTTCCTGAAAGCGGCGCCACCAGCGCCCAGGCGCTCCGTGCAGCCACAGCCGGTCCAGCTTCACATGAATCCCTTCGTCAATGCCCGTTGCATGCGGTGGTCTCCCTGCGGATGCCACCAACGGGCCATTGTCGCTGGAGAACACCGGGTGGTGGCATGACCCTCCCTGTCAACTTTGACAGTGTCGGTGTCGACGCCATCCTGGCCGACTGGGTAATTGCCCTGCGGGAATACGGCGTGGACGCCGTTCTGGTGCTGGGGCCCGATCCCGATGCCGGCCGCGAGAGTCGCCAGGTGCTGGCGGTCCATCCGCCCCGCCTGTTGCCGGAAGCCCAGGCGCTGGCCGACAGCCGGGACTTCGGCGCCCCCTGGCGCGACAGCGATGCGCCCATGGTCGCCTGGCAGGAAATCGCCAAGGCAGCCTGGCAGGAGTCGCCCTCGCGTTGGCGTCGCCTGTGGGTGGCGCATGGCTACCAGACGGTGGTGCGGGTCGCTTTTGCCTTGCCTGCCGGTCGGGCGTTCGAGTGTTTCATGTTCAGTGCGCGCGCCTTCGCCAGCCGCACCGAGGCGGCCGAACTGGCCTGGTCGGCACTGAACATCTGGCCCATGCTGCGCCGTGCGATTGCGGAAACGCGTGTCACGCTGAGCCCGCGTGAGCTGGAGAGCCTCCAGCTGGCCTTCGAGGGGCTGACGGCGCGCGAGACCGCCTTGCGCATGGACTGCGCAGAGCGCACCGTCAACTACCACCTCGCCAACGCGATGGCCAAGCTGCACACCGACAACAAGTTGCAGGCGGTGCAGAAGGCCTGCTGGCTGGGGCTCATCTGATCGTCGATCGCGATCTTGCTGCGTTGCGGAAAATTCCCGCGCGTGCATGGGGATAATGCCGGGTATGAGCTTTCTGGCAATCGATGTGGGCAACACCCGCCTGAAATGGGCGCTGTACGACGAACCCCGGGTCGGCGCTCGGCTGCTGGCCCATGGCGCCCAGTTTCTGGAGAACATCGAGAAGCTGGGCGAAGGCGACTGGAGCCAGCTGCCCGCCCCCCGTTGGGTGCTGGGCTGCATCGTCGCCGGCGATGCGGTCAAGCGACGCGTCGAAGAGCAATTGGAGATCTGGGACGTCACGCCGCAGTGGGTGGTCTCCAGCAGCGCCGAGGCCGGGTTGAGCAACGGCTACGACCACCCGGCCCGCCTGGGCTCGGATCGCTGGGTGGCCATGATCGGCGCACGTCAGCGCCTGCTGGGCCAGGGCAGGCCCCGCCCCTGTGTGGTGGTGATGGTCGGGACGGCCGTGACGGTCGAGGCCATCGACACCGATGGACGCTTTTTGGGCGGCATCATCCTGCCCGGTCACGGCATCATGCTCAGGGCGCTGGAGTCGGGTACCGCCGGGCTGCACGTGCCCACGGGCGAGGTGCGCGACTTTCCCACCAACACCAGCGACGCCCTGACCAGCGGCGGCACCTTTGCCATCGCTGGCGCGGTCCAGCGCATGTGGGACAACCTGCGCCAGCACTGCGGCGAAGAGCCGGTCTGCTACATGACCGGTGGCGCGGGCTGGAAGATGGCGCCCAGCATGTCCACGCGGTGCGAACTGGTCGAAAGCCTGATCTTCGATGGCCTGCTGGAGATTGCCAGCCAGCGCCTGCAGCCGGCCTGAGCCATCACAGGCCTGTCAGGCCTCTCCCCAGGGCAGCATCAGCGACAGCGCCAGCAACTGCGTCAGTTCCGGCTCGAAGCCGTCGATCACGGCCTGCGGGTCCGCGCAGAGTGTGCGGTCGGCGATCATGCCGAACTGCACGCCACCGCCGTAGCTCAGGATCGAGATACCCACGCCCACGGTGCCCGTCTGCGGGACCCAGAACATGGTCTGCTCAAGGGTGGCACCACAGAATTTCAGCTTTTTCGCAGGCCCCGGCACATTGGTCATGACCGCCGTGGTCTTGCGGCCGAACAGGCTGAGCATGGCGTCCTGGGCGGGCTTGACCAGCAGGCCCGCCAGCGACAGCAGGCCGAAGGTCAGGATGGGCTGCAGGCTGCCCTTGAGGGCATTCATCCGGCGGCGCACCTCGAACAGCCGCTCCAGCGGGTGCTCGATGCCCACCGGCAGCACCAGGGGCACCAGGCCGAAGCGGTTGCCCAGCTGCCAGGCCTGCTCCATGGGCCGCAGGTTGATCGGCACCATCGCGCGGATCTCGACCCCCTCGGTGTTCTCGCCCTGCTGGCGCAGGTAGTGCCCGATGGCGCCGGCCGCACAGCTGAGCAGCACATCATTGACCGAGCAGTTCATGGCCTTGCCCACCGCCTTGACCTCGTCCAGCGGCACCGGGTCGGCCCAGGCCACCGCCTTCTGCCCGCCAGGTTGCCCTTTGAGCGATGTGGGGGTGTCGTCGGGCATCAGTGCCAGCGCCGCCAGGTCACTGGCCAGCTGTGTGCCCAGCCGCGCCAGATCGCCCGCCTGCTCCAGCGACTCGCTCAGTCCCTGCTGGGGCGATCCGATCATCGCCAGCGTGCGTGCGGCCCCGCCACCGGCCACGTCCAGGGCACGGGCGGTCAGGTCACCCAGGGGGCGGATCAGGGTGTCGGCCAGCCACAGTTCGGCGGCATCGAGCTTGCCGCCTTCGGTGGTACGGGGGCGCCGCTGGCGGGGCGGGGGGCCGCCATCGACCAGACTCATCATCACGCTGATCAGTGCGATGCCGTCGGCGATGCAATGGTGGATGCGGGCAATCAGCGTCGATCCGCCCTCATGGTCCTCGACCAGTTCGAAATGCCACAGCGGGTGCTGGGGATCCAGCGTCTGCATGGCCAGGTCCGCCACACGCGCCTGCAGGGCCGAGCGGGCGCTCTCGCCGCGGCGACGGCGCAACACCTGTGCCGTCACGTGCCGCTCCAGCCGGAAGTCGGGGTCGTCCACCCAGTGAGCGCCGGTGGCGTCCTCGCGGGCGGCCTGGACAAAGCGGCGGTAGGGCAGCAGCCGGTCACGCACGCGCTCCTGCAGGGCGGCCAGCGTGATGCCCGGCCGCAGGATCCAGACCCCCACGATCATCATGCGGTTGACGTCCGAATCCATGCGCAGCCAGGCGGTGTCGACCTTGCTCATGCGCTCGCCCTCGAAGCCCAGCGAACTGGCCAGCGCCTCCACCACAGACGGCCTGGCAGGCGCCTTGCGCGCGGGGCGTGCGGTCCGGTTGCCGGCGCGGGCGATACGCTCAACCATGTTGTCTCCTGTCATTGCCGCGCGGCGGGGCGGTCGTGTTGGGGGAAGCTGTCTATTTTGCCGTTCGGCCCGACCGTAAGATACCGGGCGTTACCCGGGTGGATCCGGGTGCCCCTTTTACCGTCAGGAGACCCCCATGTCCGATCTGAAGTCCCGCTTTGAAGCGGCGGTTGCCAACTCCAAGAAGCTCGCCGAGCGCCCCGACAACGCCACCCTGCTCAAGATCTACGGCCTGTACAAGCAGGCCACCGCCGGTGACATCACCGAGAAGAAGCCGGGCTTCGGCGACATGGTCGGCCGTGCCAAGTGGGATGCCTGGAACGGTTTCAAGGGCGTCTCGTCCGATGACGCCATGCAGCAGTACATCGACCTGATCGAGTCGCTGTCCTGATTCGTCAGGCCCGCACGCCGGTCAACCCGCCTTGCCCTTGCGGCTGGCGGGTTTTTTTTGCGCCAGCAGTTCGTCCAGGTTCTTGACGATCTCCAGCTCGATGCGGTCCTTGAAGGCGCCGAGCAGGAATCCCAGCTTCGCGTTGAGCTCGAAATGGTCGGGCGTGACCAGCAGGGTGCCGTTGACGCCGCTGCGTTTGAACGTCACCTCGTCGCCGTCGGGGCTCTCGGCGTAGGCGCACTCCATGTCGAATTCGCTCTCGGCCTGTTCGGCCCACTGCCAGGCAATCTTGCGTGCCTTGGCCAGTCCCAGGAAGTGATCGCGTCGGATGTGAATCTCGGCCATGGCGGTGTCGTCGGGTGTCAGGAAGGGTTGCTGGGCGGTGCGACTGGCATCAGGGCCTGCAGGGCGGCCAGGCGCTCGGCCGGCGTGGCATCGGCCAGCCGCCTGACCGCATCATAAAAGCGCGGGAAGTCCCGGCCCTCGCGCTCGAACAGGGCCTCGAAGGCGGGCACCCACTGGTCGTACACCGCCTGGGCACCAAAGAGGGCGTTGTTGGCCGCGGCCACCCAACGGTCGTAGCCGGCATAGCCGCCCCAGGACTCGCGCAGCCGCGCATACCCGGCCCGAAACTCGGCCATCACCGCCTGTTTGCGCGCGGCGCGCGTGGCGGGGTCCAGGCTCGTGTCCCCATAGACCGCTTCCAGCCGGTCCCGGGTCTGGCGGGTCAGCGCCCGGAAAGCCTGGCGCCGTTCCTGGAAGCGGGCGTACTCCTGTCGTGCGGTCTCCCCGGCCTGCTCACGCAGCCAGCGCTCACCACCCAGGCGCTCGACCGCCGTGGCAAACGACTCGTTGAAGGGGGTGTCGTTCTTCGCATAGACCAGCTGGTGCGCCAGCTCGTGGAAGATCAGCCGCGCCAGCTCACCTTCGGGGTAGGTGATGAAGGTGTTCAGCAGCGGGTCACCCCCCATCCAGTTGGTCCAGCCCAGGGTGGAGTAGGCCGGCACCGGATACACCGCCACCTCCAGCGCCGGGTCCAGGGTGGCGGCATAGGCGCGGGCGTTGGCCTCGGCAAAGTAGCCCCGGTAGCCCACGCAACCGGTCACCGGAAAGCACCACTGCTCCAGCTTCAGCGAGAACGGGGCCGCCGCCACCACGTTGTAGACCGCGCCGCGTCGGCCCAGATCGGCGTAGCGGGTGTAGCTGGGGTTGTCAGGCAAACCGAGTTCGGTGATGGCAAAGCGACGGATGGCCTGCGCCGCCTGCAGGCGGGTGCGCACCAGGGCGGGCGTGGCCGGGTCCTGCAGCCAGTCCTCCACCGGGCGGGCGGCGCTCACCAGCGCCAGGTGGCCGGTGACCGATTGCCAGTAGTAGCCCGGTCCGCTGAGGGGGCTCGTGCAGCCGGCCAGCGTCAGCACCAGCAGACCCGCCAGACCGCCTCGCCGCCACCATCGGGTCGTCATCATGCGCAGGGGCTGACTTCGACCAGGCAGTCGTAGAACACCGGTCCGTTGCCCAGATCGGTCAGGCGTTGGCTGGTCACCTCGTTCACGTTGGTGCCTGAAGGCCCAAGCTTGCGCCACCAGATGCCCAGGCCATTGACCACGCCGGGGCGCGCCCGTTCACTGATGCGGGCCTTGCAGCGGTATTCACCGCGGTCATTGAACACCCGCACCAGCTGGCCATCGGCAATGCCGCGCGTGTGGGCGTCGTCGGCGTGGATCTCCAGCAGCGGCTCGCCTTCGATGTCGCGCAGGCTCTTCACGTTGACAAAGCTGGAGTTCAGGAAGTTGCGCGCCGGTGGCGAGATCATGGCCAGCGGATGGCGCGTGTCGCTGCCCGCCGGCTCATGGTTGGGCAGGTGGTCGGGCAGGCCGTCCATGCCCTGGCGGGCCAGGCGTTCACTGAAGAACTCGCACTTGCCCGAGGCGGTCGGGAAGCCGCCGTCAGCAAACGGTGCCTCGGGGATCGGCAGCGTGGCATAACCCTGGTTCAGCAACTGCTCAAAATCCACCGCATCGCCAAAGGCCGTGCGGCACAGGCTCAGGTCATCGTCGGCGAAGCAGGGGTCATCGAAGCCCATGCGCGCCGCCAGTGCGCGGAACACCTCGGTGTTGGGGCGCGCCTGCCCCACCGGGGCAATCGCCGGCCGGTTCAGCAGCACATCGGTGTGGCCATAGCTGGCGTGGATGTCCCAGTGCTCCAGCTGCGTGGTGGCCGGCAGGATGATGTCGGCGTAGTCGGCGGTGTCGGTCTGGAAGTGCTCCAGCACCACGGTGAACAGGTCTTCGCGCGCGAAGCCCTGCACCACCTTGCCCGATTCGGGTGCCACCGCCACGGGATTGCTGTCGTAGACGATGAGCGCCTCGATCTTCGGGCCAAAGTCTGGCGATGCCTCGCGCAGCAGGTCGTCGCCGATGGTCACCATGTTGATGGTGCGGGGCGTGCGGCCGGCCAGCAGGTCCGGGCGGTGCAGCGCCTGGCGGCGGATCGGGAAAAAGCCTGAGGCCGACAGCAGCAGTCCGCCGGCGCGATTGCGCCAGGCGCCGACCAGCGCCGGCAGGCAGGCAATCGCGCGCACCGCGTTGCCGCCACCGCGAACCCGCTGCATGCCGTAGTTCAGGCGGATCGCGGCGGGTTTCGTGGTGCCATAGTCCCGGGCCAGGCGGCGGATCTGTTCCACCGGCACACCGCACACCTGCGCGGCCCGCTCGGGCGGCCATTGCAGCGCGCGTTCACGAAGTCGCTCCCAGCCCAGTGTATGGCGGGCGATGTAGTCGTGGTCCAGCCAGTCGTTGGCGATCAGCTCGTGCATCAGCGCCAGCGCCAGCGCTGCATCGGTGCCGGGCAGCAGGGCGATGTGCTCGTGGCATTTGTCGGCGGTCTCGGTGCGGCGCGGGTCGATGCAGACCAACCGGGCGCCGTCGCGCTTGGCCTGCTGCGCCACGCGCCAGAAGTGCAGGTTGCTGCCGATCGAATTGCTGCCCCAGATCAGGATCAGTTTCGATTCGGCAAAGTGCTCCACCTTCATGCCCACCTTGCCGCCCAGGGTGTGCATCAAGCCTTCGCCGCCGGCCGTGGCACAGATCGTGCGTTCCAGATGGGAAGCGCCCAGACGGTGGAAGAAGCGGGCGGCCATGCCTTCGGACTGCACCAGCCCCATGGTGCCGGCGTAGCTGTAGGGCAGGATGGCCTGCGGATCCCGGGCGGCAATGGGCTTGAGGCGGCTGGCGATCTCGTCCAGCGCCTCATCCCAGGACACCGGCGTGAACTGGCCGCTGCCCTTGGGGCCGGTGCGCCGCAGGGGCGTGAGGATGCGATCCGGGTGGTAGCTGCGTTCGGTGTAGCGCGACACCTTGGTGCACAGGGCACCGTCGGTGTGCCGGTGCGCCGGGTTGCCCTGCACGCGGATGGCGCGCCCATCCTGCACGGTGGTCAGCAGTGCGCAGGTGTCCGGGCAGTCATGGGGGCAGGCGCCGCGTACAGTGGATCCCTGTCCATTGGCGTTAATGGGGGGTTGCATCTTTGTAATTTTGGATTAAGGTTCGGCCAGCCCGCCACAAGCGGGCACATCGAAAAGCAGGATAGCAGGAGTGAACGAATGCGTCGTCGTCGGGTTGTGTCCGCCATCGGACAGGGGATGGGTTTGTCGTTGCTGGGTGGCTGGAGTTCTCTGGCCCGGGCCCAGTCATCAGGGGTCAAGGACAACCTGATCGTGCTGGGTCAGTCGGCCGCGTTTTCCGGGCCGGCGCAGCAACTGGGGGTGCAGTACCACCTGGGTGCCATGGCCTACTTTGAAGGTGTCAACGCCAAGGGTGGCATCAACGGCCGCAAGATCGAGCTCAAGCGCGTCGATGACGCCTACGACCCGCAGAAATGTGAGGCCAACACCCGCCAGTTCCTGCAGGACGACGTGTTCGCTTTGTTCGGCTATGTGGGCACGGCCACGACGCAGGCCGCATTGCCGCTCGCGGACCAGGCCAAGGTGCCTGTGTTCGCGCCCCTGACCGGGGCCGACGTGTTGCGTGAACCCTTCAACCGCCACGTGGTGCACATCCGCGCGTCCTACAACGACGAGACAGCCGCCATCGTGCGGCAGCTGACGGCGGTCGGCATCAAGCGCATTGCAGTCTTCCACCAGGATGATGGCTATGGCCAGGCCGGCCTGGCCGGTGTGCAGGCCGCGCTCAAATCACTGGACCTGGCGCCGGTGGGGGTGGGCGTGGTGGCGCGCAATTCCACCGAGGTGGAACCGGCGGTCAAGAAGATTCTGGCGTCCAGACCCGAGGCCATCGTGCAGATCGGCGCCTACCAGGCCTGCGCGGTCTTTGTCCGCCAGGCCCGGCGCGCCGGCTACACCGGCAACTTCTACAACGTGTCCTTCGTGGGTACACAGGCCCTGCTCGACGAACTGGGTGCTGAGGCCAAGGGGGTCTCGGTCAGCCAGGTCATGCCCTATCCCTACTCGTCTTCCACGCCGCTGGCGTCCGAGTACCAGGCCGCGCTCAAGGACAAGCGCGGCGTCGTCCCCAACTACTCGGGCATGGAGGGCTTCGTCGCGGCCAAGCTGTTTACCGAGGTGCTGCGCCGCGCGGGCCGCAACCTCACCCGCGAGAGCTTCCTGGCCACGATCGATGGCTTGCAGAAGATCGACCTGGGCGGCTTCACGCTCGAATTCGGTCCCCGCCAGCGGGTGGGTTCGCGCTTTGTCGAACTGACCTTGCTGACCGAAGACGGCCGCGTGCGTCGCTAAGGTGACGCGCATATCCCATCCGGAGGACAGGGTGTTCCGCCGTGGCTGGGCAAGCGTCTGCCCCGGCGGTAGGATGCCTGTTTGGCCATGAACGGGGCGCCCTGCAGCCCCACACGCCGGACCCGAGGAAACCCATGAAACTGATTGATTCGATCCTGACCGAGGCGGCCGGCATTGCCGCCATCCGACGAGACATCCACGCGCACCCCGAGCTGTGCTTTGAAGAGGTCCGCACCGCCGACGTGGTGGCCGCCCGCCTGACCGATTGGGGCATCCCGATCCGCCGCGGCCTCGGCACCACCGGGGTGGTCGGCATCGTGCACGGGCGCGACGGCGGGGCCTGTGGCCGCGCCATTGGCCTGCGCGCCGACATGGACGCCCTGCCCATGACCGAACTCAATACCTTTGGTCATGCCAGCCGCCACCACGGCAAGATGCACGCCTGCGGCCACGACGGCCACACCGCCATGCTGCTGGCCGCAGCCCAGCACCTGGCCAAACACCGCAACTTTGACGGCACCGTGTACCTGATCTTCCAGCCGGCCGAAGAAGGCGGTGGCGGCGCCCGCGAGATGATCAAGGACGGGCTGTTCAAGCAGTTTCCCATGGATGCGGTCTACGGCATGCACAACTGGCCGGGTCTGCCCGTGGGCGGCTTTGCGCTCAGCAGCGGTCCGGTCATGGCCTCGAGCAACGAGTTCCACATCACCATCCACGGCAAGGGGGCCCATGCGGCCCTGCCGCACAACGGCATCGACCCGGTGCCCGTCGCCTGCCAGATGGTGCAGGCGTTCCAGACCATCATCACGCGCAACAAAAAGCCGGTGGATGCCGGCGTCATCAGCGTGACCATGATTCACACCGGCGAGGCCACCAACGTGGTGCCCGACAGCTGCGAGATCCAGGGCACCGTGCGCACCTTCACTTACGAGGTGCTGGACCTGATCGAGCGCCGCATGCAGGAGATTGCCCAGCACACGGCCGCAGCCTTCGGCGCCACGGTCGACTTCAAGTTCAAGCGCAACTACCCGCCCACGGTCAACCACGCGGCCGAAACAGCGTTTGCCCGCCGCGTGCTCCAGGACATCGTCGGCCCGGAAGGTGTGCTGAACCAGGAGCCGACCATGGGCGCCGAAGACTTTGCCTACATGCTGCAGGAAAAGCCCGGCTGCTACCTGTTCATCGGCAACGGCGACGGCGCGCACCGCGGCAGCTACGAGGGCGGTGGCCACGATGCCGGCCCTTGCACCCTGCACAACCCCCACTACGACTTCAACGATGACCTGATCCCCCTGGGCGCCACCTTCTGGGTGCGGCTGGTCGAAGACTGGTTCGCCCAGGCCAAGCCCGGGGGCGCCGCATGATCGGCATCAACGAGGCTTTTTCTCCCAGCTATGCCCGCGCCCGCGTCAAATTCCTGGAAGGCGCGGCAGCGGCCGGCATGGCCATCCGCAGCTATGAGCACCCGCTCAAGGGTCGTGAGGGCGAGACCCTGGCCATGGACGTGGCGCTGGACGGCCCGGCCGACGCCCAGGCCCTGCTGATCGTCAGCAGCGCCTGCCATGGCGCCGAAGGCTTCTGCGGTTCCGGTGTCCAGGTGCACGCCACCCACGACGAACCGTGGCGAGAGCATGCGCGCCAGGCCGGCGTGGCCGTGCTCTACATCCACGCGCTCAACCCCTACGGCTTCTCGCACCTGCGCCGGGTCACCAACGAGAACGTCGACCTCAACCGCAACTTCCAGGATTTCAGCCAGCCCTTGCCAGTCAATGCCGCCTATGCGGCCCTGCACCCGCTGCTGCTGCCCGCCGAGTGGCCGCCCACCGCCGAAAACGACGCCGCCATTGCCGACTGGATCGCCCACCATGACATGCCGGCCTTCCAGTCCGCCGTCACGCAGGGCCAGCACCAGTTCAACGACGGCATGTTCTTTGGCGGCACGGCCCCGACCTGGAGCAACCGCACCCTGCGCGAGGTGCTGCGCACCTACGGCAGCAAGGCGCAGCGCCTGGGCTGGATCGACCTGCACACCGGCCTGGGCCCCAGCGGCCTGGGCGAGCGCATCTTTGCCTGCCGTGACGATGCGGCGGCCCTGCAGCGCGCCCGCGCCTGGTGGGGTGGCAACGGCCAAACGCCCATCACCTCCATCTACGACGGCAGCTCGACCTCCGCCCTGCTGACCGGGTTGATGTGGATCTCGGCCTACGAGGAATGCCCGCAGGCCGAATACACCGGCATGGCGCTGGAGTACGGCACCGAACCGATTCCCGAAGTGATTGCCGCCCTGCGTGGGGACCACTGGCTGCACCTGCATCCGCAGGCGCCGGCCGAACTGCAGACCGCCATCAAGCAGCGCCTGCTCAAGGCCTTCTACACCGACACCGACACCTGGCGTGGCCAGATCGTGTCGCAGGCACGCCAGGCCCTGTTCCAGGCCGTGGACGGCCTGAGCGGCAAGGTGGCCTGACCACCCTCAGGCGGTGGCCCCGGCGGCCGATGCCGGGGGCGACCCGGCCGCGGTGTCGGCCCCGCTCTGCTGCAGGGCCCACATGCCGGCGTAGACCCCGCCCTGGGCCAGCAGCTGGGCGTGGGTGCCGCGCTCGACAATGTGGCCGTGCTCCAGCACGATGATCTCGTGCGCGTCCACCACGGTGGACAGCCGGTGGGCAATCACCAGCGCCGTCTTGTTGCGCGCGGCGCTGCGCAGCTCGGCCTGGATGGCGCGCTCGTTGGCCGAATCCAGCGCCGAGGTGGCCTCGTCAAAGATCAGGATGGGCGGGTTCTTCAGCAGCGTGCGCGCAATGGCCACGCGCTGCTTCTCGCCGCCCGAGAGCTTAAGCCCCCGTTCACCCACCACCGTGGCATAGCCCTGCGGTAGCCGCTCGATGAAGTCGTGGATGTGGGCCGCCCGCGCCGCCGCCACCGCTGCGTCATGACCGGCGTCCGGCCGGCCGTACAGGATGTTGTATTCGATGCTGTCGTTGAACAGCACCGTGTCCTGCGGCACGATGCCGATGGCCTGGCGCACGCTGCCCTGGGTCACCTGCCGGATGTCCTGGCCGTTGATGCGGATGGCGCCTGAGCCGATGTCGTAGAAGCGGTAGAGCAGCCGCGCCAGCGTGCTCTTGCCCGAGCCTGACGGCCCCACCACCGCCACCGTCTTGCCGGCCGGGATCTCAAAGCTGATGCCGTGCAGGATCTGCCGGGCCGGCTCGTAGGCAAAGCGCACATCCTCAAAGCGCACCGTGGGCGGGCCGTCCAGTTGCAGGGGCAGGGCGCCCGGTGCGTCGGCAATCTCGCGCTCCTTCTCCAGCAGGGTGAACATCTTGTCCAGATCGGTCAGGCTCTGCTTGATCTCGCGGTACAGCACGCCCAGGAAGCCCAGTGGGATGTACAACTGGATCATGAAGGCATTGACCATGACCAGGTCGCCCAGCGTCATGCTGCCATCGGCCACGCCCTGGGTGGCGCGCCAGAGCATGGCCACCAGCGCCACCGCAATCACCAGCTGCTGTCCGGTGTTGAGCATGGACAGCGTGCTCTGGCTCTTGAGGCGGGCCTTGCGCAGCTTCTCCAGCGCCTCGTCGTAGCGCCGCGCCTCGAACGCCTCGTTGTTGAAGTACTTGACCGTTTCGTAGTTCAGCAGCGAATCCACCGCCCGTGTCTGGCTGCTGGATTCCAGCTCGTTCATCTCACGGCGGAACTTGGTGCGCCACTCGGTCACCGTCACCGTGAAGTACACGTACAGCACCAGCGCCGCCAGCGTGATCCACACATAGCCCATGTCGAACTTGGTGCCCAGCAGGGTCAGCACCAGCGTCACCTCGATCAGCGTCGGAAAGATGCTGTAGAGCGAATACGAGATCAGCGACTGCACCCCGCGCGTGCCGCGCTCGATGTCGCGCGTCATGCCGCCGGTCTGCCGCTCCAGGTGAAAGCGCAGGCTCAGGCTGTGCAGGTGGCCGAACACCTGCAACGCAATGCTGCGCGTGGCGCCCTCGGTGGCCTTGGCAAACACCAGTTCGCGCAGTTCGGTGAACAGGCTGGTGGACAGGCGCAGCAGGCCATAGGCCAGCAGCAGCGCCACCGGCACCACCAGCAGCGCCTGCGCGCTGCCGGGCGGAATCGTCATGGCGTCCACCAGTTCCTTGAGCAGCACCGGCACGCCCACATTGGCCAGCTTGGCCCCCACCATGAAGCCCAGCGCCAGCATCACCCGCCACTTGTATTGCCACAGGTAGGGCAGCAGGCGACGCAGCGTGGCCCAGTCTGACCGGGGCTGGGCCGGCTGGCCCGGTGGGGCATCGTTCAGGGGCAGGGTGGGGGATGAACTGGCGCGGCGCATCAGACGGGCGGAAGGGCGTGGGGGGTGTGCGGGTGGGGACCTGTGCGGCGAGTGCCGCACAATAGACCCAATGAGAGAGATTGTGCCCATGTCCGACGAATCAAGCCCCCGCCCCCAGACACCCCTGCCCGAAGGCCGGGAACTCGTCCTCAAGGTCATCCCCATGCCGGCCGACACCAACGGCAACGGCGACATCTTCGGCGGCTGGGTCATGGCCCAGGTCGACCTGGCCGGCGCCGTGCTGCCCGCGCGCTACGTGCGCGGCCGCATGGCCACGGTGGCGGTCAACCAGTTCGTGTTCAAGCAGCCCGTGCGCGTGGGCGACATCCTGAGCTTCTATTCCCACGTCACCCGCATCGGCAACACCTCCATCACGGTCCAGGTGGAAGTCTTTGCCGAACGCTTCAAGGCCCAGGGCCAGTACGTCAAGGTGACCGAAGCCAGCCTGACCTACGTCGCCATCGACGACGAAGGCCGGCCCACGCCCATTCCCAAAGACGCCAAGGACGGGCTGCCCCCAGCGAAGGGCTGACGGGACTGCGCCGGCAGCGCCAGGGCATCCAGCGGGCTGGCCGTGCCCCCGGCCGCCACCTTGAGCACGTGCGTGTAGATCATGGTGGTGGACACATCGCTGTGCCCCAGCAGCTCCTGCACGGTGCGGATGTCGGTGCCTGCCTGCAGCAGGTGCGTGGCAAACGAATGCCGCAGGGTGTGCACCGTCACGTGCTTGGCAATGCCGGCCTGTTGCACCGCCAGCTTCAGCCGGCGCGCGAGCTTTTCTTCAAACAGGTGATGCCGTCGGATGGTGCCGGTGACCGGGTCGGTGGAGTTCTTGGGTGCGGGGAACACCCAGAACCAGGCCCAGGTCTCGCCGGCCCTGGGGTACTTGCGCTCCAGTGCATGCGGCAGGTAGACACCGCTTTGTCCGGTCGCCCTGTCCTGAGACCACAAGGCCCGCGCCTGCATCAGCTGTTCCTGCAGGCGGGGCACCAGCGTGCGTGGCAGCATCACCACCCGGTCCTTGTCGCCCTTGCCGCCGCGCACCACGATGGCCTGCCGGTCAAAATCGATGTCCTTGACGCGCAGCGCCAGGCCCTCGGTCTGAACCGCCCCGGGTTTCCAGGAGGCCGGTTGATTTAAGTTGACACCTCTGTTGAGGTGTTGCTGTTGGCGAATTGCCTCCAGTAGTTTGCCTCAGCTTCTGCCGGAGGGATGCCCCCAATCGGCG
>NZ_JBHTBX010000011.1:0-105734 GCF_042665135.1 Hydrogenophaga bisanensis | reverse complement strand
AGGCCTTGGCCTGGCCACCGAACTTCTTGGACAGAACGGTCGTGATGGCAGCCGTCAGCGTCGTCTTGCCGTGGTCCACGTGACCGATGGTGCCCACGTTCACGTGCGGCTTGGTCCGCTCAAATTTCTCTTTTGCCATTGCAAATACCTCGATGAAAGAACGATGCCCGTGCGTGTTTTACGTCTCCGGCACGGGCCTGCCACGGGCAGCAGGCCCACCCCGAGGGGGTGCCGAAGACAGATCGGTGAATTACTTGGCGCGGGCCGAGATGATGGCTTCCTGCACGTTGCGAGGAGCTTCGCTGTAGTGCTTGAATTCCATGGTGTAGGTGGCACGGCCTTGCGACATGGAGCGCAGGGTGGTCGAGTAGCCGAACATCTCGGACAGCGGCACCTCGGCCTTGATGGCCTTGCCGCCACCGACCATGTCTTCCATGCCTTGCACCATGCCGCGACGGGAGGACAGGTCACCCATCACGTTACCGGCGTACTCTTCAGGCGTCTCGACTTCCACGGCCATCATGGGCTCGAGGATGACGGGCTGAGCCTTCTTGCAGCCTTCCTTGAAGCCGAAGATGGCGGCCATCTTGAACGCCTGCTCGGACGAGTCCACATCGTGGTACGAACCGAAGTGCAGCGTGACCTTGACGTCCACCACCGGATAGCCGGCCAGGACACCGCTGGTCAGGGCCTCTTCCACGCCCTTGCCCACGGCAGGGATGTACTCGCGGGGCACCACGCCGCCCTTGATGGCGTCGACGAACTCGAAGCCCTTGCCCGGCTCCTGGGGTTCGATCTTGAACACCACGTGACCGTACTGGCCCTTACCACCGGACTGGCGCACGAACTTGCCTTCGGCTTCCTCGACCGTGCCACGGATGGTCTCACGGTAGGCCACCTGCGGCTTGCCGACGTTGGCTTCCACGCCGAATTCGCGCTTCATGCGGTCGACGATGATTTCCAGGTGCAGCTCGCCCATGCCGGCGATGATGGTCTGGCCGGACTCTTCGTCGGTCTTGACGCGGAAGGACGGGTCTTCAGCAGCCAGACGGCCCAGGGCGATACCCATCTTTTCCTGGTCAGCCTTGGACTTGGGTTCCACGGCCTGTGCGATCACGGGCTCTGGGAAGACCATCTTTTCCAGGGTGATGATGGCGGACGGATCGCACAGGGTTTCACCCGTGGTCACTTCCTTCAGGCCCACGCAGGCAGCGATGTCGCCGGCACGAATCTCTTCGACTTCCTGGCGGTTGTTGGCGTGCATCTGCACGATACGACCGATGCGCTCCTTCTTGCCCTTGATCGGGTTGTAGACGCTGTCGCCCTTCTTGAGGACGCCGGAATACACGCGAACAAAGGTCAGCTGACCGACGAACGGGTCGGTCATCAGCTTGAACGCCAGGGCCGACAGCTTCTCTTCGTCGTCGGCCTTGCGGGAAGTTTCCTTCTCGTTGTCGTCGGTACCGGCCACGGGCGGGATGTCCACCGGCGAGGGCAGGAAGTCGATGACGGCGTCCAGCATGCGCTGCACACCCTTGTTCTTGAAGGCGGTGCCGCACAGCATCGGCTGGATCTCGACCGCCAGGGTGCGGGCGCGGATGCCGGCCTTGATTTCGGCTTCCGTCAGGTCGCCTTCCTCAAGGTATTTGTTCATCAGCTCTTCGTTGGCTTCTGCCGCAGCTTCCACCATCTTGCTGCGCCACTCTTCGGCTTGCGCCTGGAGTTCCGCCGGGATGTCCTGGTATTCGAACTTCATGCCCTGGGAAGCTTCGTCCCAGATGATGGCCTTCATCTTGATGAGGTCGACCACGCCCTTGAAGTTTTCTTCGGCGCCGATCGGGATCACGATGGCGACCGGATTGGCCTTCAGACGCAGCTTCATCTGGTCATAGACCTTGAAGAAGTTGGCACCGGTGCGGTCCATCTTGTTCACGAAGGCCAGACGGGGCACCTTGTACTTGTTGGCCTGGCGCCAGACGGTTTCGGACTGGGGCTGAACGCCACCCACGGCGCAGTACACCATGCAGGCGCCGTCGAGCACGCGCATGGAACGCTCCACCTCGATGGTGAAGTCCACGTGGCCGGGGGTGTCGATGATGTTGAAGCGGTGCTCGGGGTAGGACAGGTCCATGCCCTTCCAGAAGCAGGTGGTGGCGGCGGAGGTGATCGTGATGCCACGCTCCTGCTCCTGCTCCATCCAGTCCATGGTGGCGGCACCGTCGTGCACTTCACCGATCTTGTGGTTCACACCGGTGTAGAACAGGATGCGCTCGGTGGTGGTGGTTTTGCCAGCGTCGATGTGGGCCGAGATACCGATGTTGCGGTAACGCTCAAGGGGCGTGGTACGTGCCATGAAAATTCTCCGGAGATATTGACAGAGCCCGCCACCCCTGAAACCGGGATTGCGGGCTCGCTTGCGATGCGTCGGCAGTGAGCTGCGCGATCAGAAGCGGAAGTGGCTGAAGGCCTTGTTGGCTTCTGCCATGCGGTGCACTTCGTCACGCTTCTTCATGGCACCGCCACGGCCTTCGGTGGCCTCGATCAGCTCGTTGGCCAGGCGCTGGGCCATGGACTTCTCGCTGCGCTTCTTGGCGGATTCCTTGATCCAGCGCATCGACAGGGCCAGGCGGCGCACCGGACGCACTTCAACGGGCACCTGGTAGTTGGCGCCACCGACACGGCGGGACTTGACTTCCACCATGGGCTTGACGTTGTTGATGGCGGTCGTGAAGATTTCCAGCGGGTCCTTGCCCGACTTCTTCTCGATCTGCTCGAACGCGCCGTAGATGATGCGCTCGGCAACCGCCTTCTTGCCGCCTTGCATGATCACGTTCATGAACTTGGCGACTTCGACATTGCCGAACTTGGGATCCGGCAGGATTTCACGTTTAGGGACTTCGCGACGACGTGGCATTTTTTCACCTCTTGCTTCAGTTGATGACCGGAACGTCCTGTTCTCCGGACACCCCGCAGATTCATCAGGAACCTGCACTTACTCGATCCTTGTTCAGGATCACTACGCCGATCCGGCTCGTCAAAACCGGGCGGCACCGATAAAAGAAAACCGATCAGGCCTTCTTCGGGCGCTTGGCACCGTACTTGGAACGCGACTGCTTGCGGTCTTTCACGCCTTGCAGGTCCAGCGAACCGCGGACGATGTGGTAACGCACACCGGGCAGATCCTTGACACGACCGCCACGGACCAGCACCACGCTGTGTTCCTGGAGGTTGTGGCCTTCACCACCGATGTAGGAGATCACCTCAAAACCGTTGGTCAGGCGCACCTTGGCGACCTTACGCAGAGCGGAGTTGGGCTTCTTGGGGGTCGTGGTGTACACGCGGGTGCACACGCCACGACGCTGCGGGCAGTTTTCCATGGCCGGGCTCTTGGATTTGGTCTTTTCGACCTCCCGGCCGTGGCGCACGAGTTGGCTGATGGTTGGCATTGAGAAACGTCCCTAAACGTTTGAAAACGGAAAAAGTCACCCCTCGGAAAATTCCGAAAAGCCCTCTACTGTATCACGTGGCCCCAGAAACACCAAGCCCCGCACGGCGGCGGGGCTGCAGGAGATCTCGAGGGCTTACTGGATCCAGAGTCGCAGGGCGTCCCAGGCACGTCCAAGAATGCCGCTTTCCTCCACGGTCTCAAGAACCGTCAGGGGCACCTCGGCCACGGTGGCACCGGTCGTGCCGGTCACGCGCAGGGTACCCAGCTGCTGCCCGCGCTGCAAGGGCGCCACCAGAGGATCAGGGCGAACCACCTCGGTCTTGAGGCGAGCCCCCTCGCCAGCCGGCACGGTGACCACAATGCCCTCCGGACGTCCGAGGCGGACCTCTGGCGACTTTCCCTTCCAGACCTTGGGCGTGGCCACTGGCTGACCTGGAGCGACCAGACGCACCGCCTCGTAGGCGGTGTAGCCCCAGTTGAGCAGCTTCTGGCTCTCGGCGGCGCGGGCGTTCTCGCTGGCGGCACCCAGCACCACGCTCAGCAGACGACGCTGACCGTCCTTGCCGGCGCCAAGCCCTGGCACATCACGGCGGGCGGTGGCCACCAGGCAGTAGCCGGCGGCCTGGGTATGCCCTGTCTTGAGGCCGTCGACCGTCGGATCGCGGAAAAGAAGCAGGTTGCGGTTGGTGTCGTTGGCCGCCGGCGTGCCCGGGTAACGGTAGCGCTGGATGGCGTAGTAGGAAACGTACTCGGGAAAGTCGCGCATCAGGCGCGTGGCCAACGTGGCCAGGTCTCGTGCCGTGGTGGTGTGGCCGGGTGCGGTCAGGCCCTCGGGATTGCGGTAGCCGGTGCCGGTCATGCCCAAGGCCTTGGCCTGGGTGTTCATCATCTCGACGAAGCGCTCGACAGTACCGCCGACGCCCTCGGCCAGGGCAACCGTGGCGTCGTTGCCCGACTGGACGATCATGCCCTTGATCAGGTCTTCCACCGGGACCTGCATCTTGGGGTCGATAAACATCCGCGAGCCCGGCATCTTCCAGGCGCGCTCGCTGACCGGCAGGGTCTGCGTGAGCGAGATCTTCCTGGCCTTGAGGGCATCGAAGACCAGGTAGGCGGTCATCAGCTTGGTCAGCGACGCGGGCTCAACCGCCTGGTCGGCATCCTTGCTGGCCAGGATCTGCCCGGAGGTGACATCCATGAGCAGGTAGGCCCTGGCGGCGACCTCGGGGGGCTGGGGCGACTGGGCGCGGGCCAGCGGCAGTGCCAGCGAGCCAGCGATCAGGAGACAGGAAACAAAACGCTTGAGCAAAACAGGATTCCTCAGGATCGGGTGAACGGGCCTGACGCGGGTCAGGCGCGGAGATGGCGCAGGACAAGGTCCTTGAGCAGGGGCAGCTGTCCGTGAAAGAAGTGCCCGCCCCCGGGGACCACCAGCACGGGCAGGCTCTGGGGCCGGGCCCAATCGAGCACGGACGCCAAAGGCACCGTGTCATCGGCCTCGCCATGAAGGACCAGGGTCTGCAGGTGAAGTTCCCCCGGCACTGTAGCCACCTGAAAGCGGCTGGCAGCGGTACCAACCAGAACCAGTCGGCGGAGGTCGCGTCCAGCGGCATGCAGGCGCGCCGCCGCGTGGCTGGTGACAAAGGCGCCGAACGAGAAACCGGCCAGGCAGAGCGGGCCTTGGGCGGCCTGTGCCGCCACCACGGCCAGCAGGTCATCAAGCTCGCCGCGACCCTCGTCGTAGACCCCTTCGCTGCGACCAACGCCACGGAAATTGAAACGCACCGCGGTCCAGCCCGACTGGACAAAGGCCCGCGCCAGGGTCTGGACCACCTTGTTGGTCATGGTCCCGCCGTGCAGCGGATGCGGGTGGGCGATGACGGCGACGCCCTGGGCCGGTCCTTCGGGCCGGTCGACAGCCAGCTCCAGCAGCCCCGCGGGGCCGGGATGGACGAGGTATTCGGTCTGTGCGTTCATGGCAGGTGCGACAACGGTCCCGGCAAACGGGCTCGGCGGTCAGAGCGGTCTGGCATCAACGACCGACGTCCGGCGGGGTGAGCAGGCGCTCGACCACCTTGCCATCGCGCAGGTGGGACTGGACGATCTCGTCGATGTCGCTCTCGTCGACATAGCTGTACCAGATCGCCTCCGGGTAGACAACCGCAATCGGGCCCCCGGCGCAGCGATCGAGGCAGCCGGCCTTGTTGACCCGGACCTTGCCAGTCCCCAGCAGCCCCAGGGATTTGGCCTGCGACTTGCACCGGTCGAAAGCCGCCTGCGCCCGGTGGTTGGCACAGCAGTCTTCGCCGTTGTCGCGCTGGTTGAGACAGAAAAAAATGTGCCGCTGGTAATACGACTTGGGTGCGTCCATGGGAGGGAATTCTAGTTTCGCGAAGGATGCCGGGCCTGGTCGGTCCGACAGAAGATCATTGCCGCACCGTACACCAGCGCAGCATAAGGCCAGAGCCAGCCCAGCCATTGGGAGAGGCCGTGAAAGCGGATGAAACGCCCCTGCTCCCACAGTTCGAGCGACTCGGCCAGGTAAGGGCTGTCCGGGGCCCGGTTGAGCACGGCCAGCAGAACCCCGAGGGTCAGCAGCAACAGCGCCGCGCACAGTCGCTGGGGCAGGAAGACCGCCGCCAGCCCGCCGGTCATGGCCAGCAGGACGCCGAGCCACAAGGGCGCACTGATCCAGGACCAGGCGTGATCCGGCCCCCAGGTCAGGGCGGCCGACAGGCCGGACACCACCAGACCTGTGCCGATGAGCGCCAGCATGAGCCAGAAGCGGCGGACCCGCGAAGGCATGTCCCCATAGGCCAGCAGCAGGGGCGCCAGCAGCCCCAGCATGACGCACAGGGACTGCGTCAACGGACCCAGCGGCGGCAGGGGGGATGGCCCTGCGGTCAGCCACGACTGGAACGGTGTGTCCGCCAGCAGCCTGTCCATCTGCTCGGACAGGCGCATCGCCACCTGCCCGAGCCCGAACGGGACCGGCGCGGGATAGAGCAAGGCAAAGGGCCACAGGGCGAGCAGGACCAGGCTTCCCCTGGCCTGCGGGTCAAACCAGCGCAGGCGCATGGCGTCCCAGCGCCGCTCGGTGCCGGTCAGGGCCAGCAAGCCGGCCATGAGCACCCCCAGCAAACCGCCCGTGGCGTTGAGGACCAGATCAAGGCGGGAGGGCACACGCATGGGCAGGTACACCTGCAGGGTCTCGACGCCCAGGGAAAGCACCACCGGCAACAAGGCCGTCAGCGGCCAGGACCAGGCTGGCCAGCGGTTGCGGATCTGTGCCAGACCGATCAGCAAGCCCAGCGGGACATAGCCCACCAGATTGGCCATGACATCGAAGGCGGTCCAGTAACGGGGCCAGGGTTCCCGCAGCCACGCCCACGGGGCCTGCCCCCGGAAGACCCACCCTTCAAAAGGGTACAGGCTGGCGTAGAGAACAAGGCCTGCGAACAGGAAGGCCAGGATGGAGGCCGTCGATCGTCCGCTGGCCACGCCCGGGATCAGAATGGCTTGACAACCACCAGCACGACCGCCACCAGCATCATGACGACCGGTGCCTCGTTGAACCAGCGGTACCAGACATGGCTTCGGCGGTTGATGCCCGCCTCGAATCGGCGCAGCATGACGCCACAGGCGTGGTGGTAACCCAGCAACAGCACCACGATGGTCAGCTTGGCGTGCATCCAGCCATTGCCCGGGCCCTTGCCGATGCCGTAACCCAGCCAGAGCCACAGCCCCAGCACCAGGGCCGGCACCGCCAGGATGGTCATGAAGCGCATGAGCTTGCGCGCCATGAGAAGCAGCCGCTGGCGCTCGGCCACCGACTCGGGCGGGACCATGGCCAGGTTGACGAAGATGCGCGGCAGATAGAACAGGCCCGCAAACCAGCTGGCCACAAAGAGGATGTGAAAGGACTTGACCCAGAGCATGTCCACCAGTGTAGTCGGGCGGGGACAGGTCTTCGACCGCCCTGCCGGCGGCCAAAAAAAGAACCCGGCCAATGGGCCGGGTTGGGAAGCCTTTTTGCTGTCACACACTAAGGCACCCGCTCAGGGAGGAAAAGCGGGGAGCTCGCCTTTCGGTTCGCTCAGCCTAGATGTTACAACATATTTTTGGGATGTGTGAATCCACCCCTGTCAGAAATGACAGGGGTGAGACTGTGGCGGCACTCAGACGGCCTTGGCCAATTCGAACATGACCGCCGTGCCCAGGGCCTCACGGATGTTGCCCCGGCCCACCTTGGCCATGGAGAACTCCCCGAAGCCGGACATGTCGAACGAGCTGTCATCGGGCGAAATCTCGACAAAGGGAAACTCGAAGACTTCACGCAGGATCTCGCGGCGGAAGGCATCGAAATCGTCACCCTTGAGCTCCGAATCGACGACGATCAGGTTGGGCATGCGCGCGCGCATGGCTTCGCGTGCCTGCTGCAGATCCACCACGCTGTCGGAAGCGATGCCGATCTCGCGCAGCGAATCGCGCACGTCGGCCCGGATCTGCAGACTGGGCGAGACCGTCAGCACATAGGTGCCCGACAGCGACTTGAACATGGACGTGCGGGTGTGATCGTCCGACAGATCGACCGCCGAGATGCCATCGACCGCCTGGACGGTGCGGGTGAACATGGCCGTGAAACTGACACCGTCGTCGTTGAGGTCCCGGGTGGGTTCGATCCCGCCGGCGGAGTTGGCGATCTGGCGAATCAGCATCCAGCTGAGGTTGTCCATGTGGGCGCTGCTCGATGGCGGCAGGCCGTCGTTGGCCACCCGGACCTGCAGTCGTGCGTTCTGGGGCCAGCTGTTGAGATCCAGGCGCACATCGATCCGGTTGCCGAAGGGCAAGGCCCAGTCCAGCACCGCGTTGACAAAGGTGTGGGCGACGGTGGGGTCGATCAGAACCTCCAGCGGCTTGAGCTTGCGGCGCAGGGCAATGCCCAGCTGACCCAGTTCGGTCTTGCGCTCCTGCAGCACGCCTTCGATCAGATCAGCCAGGTTGACCTTCTCGTGCGACTGCCGGATGCGGCCGCCATAAAAACGCTGCACCTGCTGGGCGCTGACCCCGGCCAGCTTGATCCGCTCAGCCGGCACGCTCAGCAACCGGTGTTCCAGCTTGGAAAGCCGGCCTTTGACCAGCAGCTGGTCCAGGTGATGCTGCAGCAGGCTCACGCCTTCCGTGACCTGGCTGGCCAGGTTGGACACCATTTCCGGCCAATGGTCATCCAGGGACCAGGCTTCCGATTCGGCAGGGGACTTGCCCACGGCAGCGGGCGACGGGGAGGGTTTCTTGGTGGTCAGCATGGCGGGCTCTGCAGGTTGATCGGTCCGGACTCCAGCGGGACAACTGCCCCAGGATGAAACGTATCGCTTGAATACCCATCCGCATAGCGGGTAAGCAACAGTCTTTTCTACTTAATGTGGAGTTCAACACATTCGTGAGCGTTTTTCAATCGTTCGGTATTTTTTACATGCCGTAACTTGAGGACGTGCACAGTCCGTGCGGCTCCCACCAGGCCCGAAAGCGTTTTGCCACAATAGGCGGATGCATACGCCCGCCCCCTACCCCCTTTCCCGTCCCCGTCGCCTGCGCCGCGATGCCTTTACCCGCGAACTGGTCCGTGAGCACCGGTTGCACCCGTCGGACTTCATCTACCCGGTGTTCGTGCTGGACGGTCAGGGTCGACGCGAAGCGGTGGGCTCGATGCCCGGCGTCGAGCGCCTGAGCCTGGACCTGCTGCTGCCGGTGGCCGAGGACTGCGTGAAGCTGGGTATCCCGGTGATGGCCCTGTTCCCCGTGATCGACCAGTCTCTGAAGACACCGGACGGCCAGGAGGCCATGAACCCGGACGGGCTGGTGCCGCGCGTCGTGCGGGCGCTGAAGAAGGAGTTTCCCGGCCTGGGCGTCATGACCGATGTGGCCCTGGACCCCTACACCAGCCACGGCCAGGACGGCGTGCTGGACGAGCACAACTACATCCTGAACGACCCGACGGTGAAGATCCTGGTGCAGCAGGCGCTGACCCAGGCGGCTGCCGGCGTGGACATGGTCGCGCCCAGCGACATGATGGACGGCCGGATCGGAGCGATCCGAGCAGCGCTCGAATCGAGCGGCGCCGTGCACACGCGCATCATGGCCTACAGCGCCAAGTACGCCAGTGCCTTCTACGGCCCGTTCCGCGACGCCGTGGGCTCGGCCGCCAACCTGGGCAAGGCCGACAAGAAGGTCTATCAAATGGACCCCGGCAACAGCGACGAAGCCCTGCGCGAGGTCGCGCTGGACATCGCCGAGGGCGCCGACATGGTGATGGTCAAGCCCGGCATGCCCTACCTGGACATCGTGCGGCGGGTGAAGGACGAGTTCGCCATGCCCACGTTTGCCTACCAGGTCAGCGGCGAATACGCCATGCTCAAGGCCGCCGCCCAGAACGGCTGGCTGGACCACGATGCCGTGATGATGGAAAGCCTGCTGGCCTTCAAGCGCGCCGGCTGCGACGGCATCCTGACCTACTTCGCGCGTGACGCCGCGCGCCTGCTGCGCGCCTGAGATTCGCGCCGTGCGCGTCTTCCACATCCAGCCGGGCGCGGTGGCCGAAATGGCCCAGTTGCCCGAGGGGCTGCCAGCCAAGGGCTTTCTCTGGATTGCCTGCGGCCGGCGCGAGTTCGAGCTGGAGCAATCGCACGTGCAAGGGGCCCTGCACCAGTGGGCTGGCGTGATGCTGGTGGACCTGCACATCAGCGATTTGCTCAACAACCAGCTGCCCTCGCACTTCGACTACACGTCGCAATACGACGTGCTGGTGTTCCGGCGCCTCGCGGCCGGTCACAGCGAGACCGACCTGTCGCACCCTGGCCAGTTGCTCAGCCGTCCTTCCGGACGCGGAGGCCCACCGGTGCTGCGCCGCATCGACACCAGTCCGGTGGGGTTTGCCGTGTTCGACCGGGTGCTGCTGACGGTGCATCCCGCTGGCTGCACGGTGCTGGATCACTACGCCCAACGCCTGCTGTCCTCGGCCACGGCGGCATCCCGCGCAGCCGGGGTACAGCAGCCGATCAGCCCGGCCGACCTGATGCTGCGCATCGTGAACCAGATGGTCGATGGCTACCTGGATCTGCGCCGGGAGCTGACCCGCCAGCTGGACCACTGGCAGTCGGAGTTGCTGAGCCCCCGCGCACGGTTTTCGAACTGGAGCGCACTGATGGACGCGCGCACCACGCTGCACCAGCTTGACGAAATCTGCGAGGACCAGCGATCGGCCATCCAGGACTGGATCGAGGCGCTGGCCGGCTGGGAAGTGGTGGAGGGTCAGCCCGACCACTTCGGCGGCCACCGGGGTCTGGAGCTGCTGAAGGTGCGCAGCCGGGACGTGCTGGAGCACATCGAGCGCGTGGTGCACCATGTTCGCCGGCTGGAGCAGAACGCCGAAACCGCCGTGCAGATGCATTTCTCGGCCCAGAGCAACCGCACCAACGACATCATGCGCACGCTGACGGCGCTGACGGCCATCTTCCTGCCGCTGAACCTGATTGCGGGCATCTTCGGCATGAATTTCGAGTTCATTCCGCTGCTGCACGAGAAGGCCGGCTTCTGGTGGGCGATGGGCTCGATGACGCTGATCGCCGGTGTGCTGACCGGCCTGTTCTGGCGCAAGCGCTACCTAGCCCGCACGGGCGGGCGCTGAGGCGCCATCAGATGTACGGGGGCGGCGTGTCCTCGCGCCGGAACACACGCTGGACCGCCGGCCGCTCCAGCACCCGCTGCAGGTAGGGACGGATGTGGGTGAAGGTGCGCGCCGGGCGTTCCGGGAAGTCGCGCGTCCAGCGGCACAGGGTCAGGACGTAAGGATCCAGGGCACTGTAATCCTCCCCCAGGAACCACGGTCCCCGGTTTCGGGCGAGATGGCTGTCGAGCTGGACCAGCAGTTTCTCGACACGCACCTGGGCGTTCTGGCGCACCTGCACCGCCCCCATGGGGTTGTCGACGTCGACCCAGCGCCAGGGGTAGAACCAGGCCAGCAGGGAGGCCTGCAGGGTGCTGGAACACCAGATGAGCCACTTGTAGAACTGGGCGCGCCCGGGCGTGCCTACTGGGGGCGCCAGCGCCGCCTCGGGGTGCGTGTCGCACAGGTGCAGACAGATGGCCGCCGTTTCGTACAGCACCAGGTCGCCGTCGATCAGGACCGGGAACTCGCCATTCGGGTTGAGCCGCAGGAATTCCGGGCTGAGGTGCGACTCGCGCAGGCGATCGACCAGGCGCAGCTCGAACGGCACGCCAAGCTCTTCGAGCAGGATGTGCGGGATGGTGCTGGCGGTGCTGGGGTAGTGATGCAGTTCGATCATGGGCCAGGATCGGGCAAACCAAGCAGGCGGGCCCCATTGTTCCACGCCACCTGGCGGGCGACCTCGGGCGGCAATCCGCCCAGCCATAACCGATAGGCCTTCATGAGCTCATCGTAGTAAAGCCAGCGCTGATTGATCCAGGTGTCCGAGCCGATCATGAATCGGTCGGGGTACTTGAGGATGAGCGCACGCCACTCGGGGCACAGCTGACCGTCGTCGCAGGTGAGGCCAGGCCGATAGGACAGCTCGCCCATGAGGCGGGGGAAGCGGGCCATGAGTTCGTCGACGCGCGCCACGGGCGTGCCACCAATACCCGTGTGCGCCCAGATCAAGCGCGTGTTCCTTCCCTGCGAGGGAGTGTGCCGCAGCAGCTGTTCAACCGCCACATCATCCACATGGGCCAGCACGGCCAAGTCTTGCTGGTCGGCGAGGACCATCAGTTCACGGGCGATGGCGCCCTGGGCGTTGGCGCTGTCATAGAGATGGAATTCGCCCAGACCCCGGTAGGGGCCCGACGGTGTGCCCTGTGTCAGCTCGGTGCGCACCAGCTCGGCGATGGAGGGGTCACGAAACCAGTTGTTGTAGTCGGCCCGATCGCGGTAGAGCCGGATGAACGGCACCACGGTGACGCCGGCCGCACGGGTCTGTTCGCGGGCCTGGGCCAGCGCCTTGGTGCCGTCGTTGGGCCGGGAATTGGCGATGATGGCCTGCACACCGTTGCGCTGCATGCGGGCCAGCACATCGGACAGCGGGTGCGGGCAACCCGGTGCCGGCGCGTCGTGCACGCAGGCCTCGTCGTTGTAGTGCAGGTGGGCATCGAACAGCGGCCCGTTGTAGGGCTGCCGGGCCAGGATAGGCGACACCCACAGGCCGCCCAGGACCGCGATGGCGGTCAGGCCGATGGCCAAGGCCCGGCGCATGGTCAGCCCACGTGACGGGCCAGGAAGGCCAGGGTACGCTCGCGCGCCAGCTTGGCGGCGGCGGCATCAAAGGAGCCGCGCTGGTCGCAGTTGAAGCCGTGGTTCGCTGCGTAGACATGCACCTCGACCGCGGGCTGGGCCTTCTGGAAGGCCTGCACGGTGTCCAGCGGAATCCAATGATCCTGGTCACCGAAATGGGCCATGACGGGCACCTTGGGCTGACGGGCCGCTTCGGCCTCGCCGGTCATGCCGCCACCGTAGAAAGGAACAGCGGCCGACAGACCATCGAGCGTGCAGGCGGCGCGCCAGGTGAGCAGCCCCCCCCAGCAGTAGCCCAGGATGGCGACCTTGCCCGCCTGCGAGGCATGGGCGATGGCCGCCTGGATGTCGGCCATGACGCCGGGGGCCGGCAGGGCCTCGACGGCGGTCTTGTAGCCGAAGCCGGTGCCCATGTCGGCCTCGGTGTAGCCCAGCTCGACCCCCGCCTGGACACGGTGGAAGGTGGACGGTGCCACGACGAAATACCCGTCGGCAGCGTAGCCGTCGGCCACCGCACGGATGTGGCTGTTGACGCCGAAAATTTCCTGCAGCACCACCAGGCCGCCCTTGGGCGTGCCGGCGGGCTGGGCCACATAGGCGGGGAAGGTGACACCGTCGGCGGCGGTGAGGTTGACGAACTGTCCCATGGCTGGCTCCTGTGATCGTTGGAATGGAAGAATGCTGCCTGGCCCCGTCCGGTTGGCGACGCCGCCCGGATGCGGGGCTCGTGTAAGGTGCGCAGGTGCGGTTGTAACCGCTGGGCGGATTATTCGCAGGAGACGGGACATGGGCAAGCCACAGGCAGGGGTACTGCTGGTGACCGGCGGCAGCCGGGGCATCGGTGCGGCAACCGCCCGACTGGCCGCTGCGCAGGGCTGGGCAGTGGCGGTCAACTACACCGCGAATTCGCTGGCTGCAGACGAGGTGGTGCGCAGCATCCGGTCCGCCGGCGGCAACGCCATCACCGTGGAGGCTGATGTGGCGGACGAGACGCAGGTGCTGCGCATGTTCGAGAAGGTCGACGCCAAGCTGGGCCGACTGACCGGGCTGGCCAACAACGCCGGCGTGGTCGATGTGACCGCCCGTCTGGACGAAATGGACATGGCGCGCTGGCGCCGGATGTTCGACATCAACGTCATGGGCTCGCTGCTGTGCGCACGCGAAGCGGTGCGGCGCATGGCCACGCGCCACGGCGGCGACGGTGGTGCCATCGTCAATGTCTCCAGCGCGGCAGCCCGACTGGGCGCGCCCGGGCAGTATGTGGACTACGCGGCGGCCAAGGGCGCCATCGATGCCTTCACCATCGGGCTGGCCAAGGAAGTGGCCGCCGACGGCATCCGCGTCAACGCGGTGCGGCCCGGCCTGATCGAGACCGAGATCCATGCCTCGGGCGGCCTGCCCAACCGCGTCAATGACCTCAAACACCAGGTGCCGATGCAACGCGGCGGTACCGCCGACGAGGTCGCCCAGGCGATCGTCTGGCTGCTGTCGGACGCAGCCAGTTACACCACCATGAGCCTGCTGGAAGTCTCCGGCGGACGCTAGAACATGACCCCCACGCTCCGCCGCTACGCGGGTCGCTGCCCCCCGAGGGGGCGCGTTTGGCGAAACCTTTGGTTTTCGCCTTGGGGCGGCCCGGCGGCGAAACTCACCTGACAGAGGACAAACGATGACTGCAACAACACCCGAAAACAGCCCGCACATCAAGATCTGGTGGGAAGACCTGCAGGTCGGCGAAGTCCGCGACCTCGGCACGATTTCACCGACCAAGGACGAGATCATCGCCTTTGCCAGCCAGTTCGACCCCCAGCCCTTCCACCTGAGCGAGGAGGCGGGCAAGGCCTCGGTGTTCGGCGGTCTGAGCGCCAGCGGCTGGCACACCTGTGCCATGGCCATGCGCTTGATGGTGACGAACTTCCTGCACGAGACCTCCAGTCTGGGTTCGCCCGGCCTCGAGAGCCTGAAGTGGACCAAGCCGGTCTACCCCGGCGACGTGCTGCGCCTGCAGCACACGGTGACCGAGAAGCGGCCCATGGGCAAGCGGCCGGATGTGGGGCTGGTGCGCACGGTCTGGGAGATGTTCAACCAGCGCGATGAAAAAGTCCTTCACATGGAGGGCTACGGCATGTTCAGAAGAAGAGAACCCGCACAATAGCGGGATGGATTTCAAGCCCCTCATCACCCTGCTGGCCATCGTCAACCCGCTGGCGATCGTCCCTTTTTTCATCCACTACACGCAGGGGTTCAGCTCGGCGCAGCGCAAGCGCACGATCCTGATTTCGTCGTTCAGCGCGTTTGCGGTGATTGCCACCTGTGCCATCGTGGGTTTGCAGGTGCTGGAGTTCTTCAGCATTTCGCTGGCCAGCTTCCAGGTGGGCGGCGGCATGCTGCTGCTGACCTCGGCGCTGGCCATGCTCAACGCACAACCGGCCGAGGCCAAGACCACGCAGGGCGAGGTGGACGATGCCTCGGCCCGCGCTTCGATTGCTGTGGTGCCGCTGACGATTCCGCTGCTGACCGGACCGGCGACCATGTCCACCGTGGTGATCTACGCCGACCAGGCCAAGACCTTCTTCCAGCACGCTGCCCTGGTGGGCTACGGCGTGGTGATCGGACTGGCCACGGCGGTCTGCTTCTCGCTGGCCAAGCCGATTGCGCGGGCACTGGGCCAGACCGGCATCAACGTGATGACGCGTCTGATGGGCCTGATCCTGGCCGCGCTGGCGGTGGAGGTGATGGCGGCCGGGCTGACCAAGCTGTTTCCTGCGCTGGGCAGCTGAATACGCTGTTCGCGTCCGCACCGCCTTCGGGAGGCGCGCTACCGCGGGTCAGACGCCGGCACCCTGAACATGGCTCGCGCCTGATCCACCCGCCCGGCCACGATGCAACCCGGCACATGGTCGTTCACCAGGCCCATGGCCTGCATGAAGGCGTAGACCGTGGTGGGCCCGACGAACTTCCACCCGCGTTTCTTCAGGTCTTTGGCCAGTGCCACCGCCTCGGGTGAGGTGGTCACGGTCTGGGGGAGCGCGGCCTGGGCGCGGTCTGCTTCGAAACGCCAGAAGTAGGCGGCCAGTGACCCGCACTCGGCCTGCAGGCTCACGGCGCGAGCGGCGTTGTGGATGACCGCTTCGATCTTGCCGCGGTGGCGGACGATGCCTTCGTCCAGCAACAGACGGGTGACCTGGGGCTCGCCGTAGGTGGCCATGCGATGAAAGTCGAACCCGTCGAACGCCTTGCGAAAGTTCTCGCGCTTGACCAGGATGGTTCGCCAGCTCAGACCCGACTGAAAGCTCTCCAGGCAAAGCTTCTCGAACAGGCGGATGTCGTCGCCCACCGGGAAGCCCCATTCGTGGTCGTGGTAGGCCTCGTACTCGGGCGTGGCGGCGCACCAGCGGCAGCGTGGCTGGCCGTCGGTGCCATGGACGGTCTGGGGTTCGGTCATGCGGTGTTCCCTATGCGGGCACCTGCACCAACAGTCGGTGCAACGAGACTCGTCGTGATCAATGAGAAGGGCATGCTGGGACAGGCTCCTGGCATATTGGTCTGAATCGGCATGGTGTGAGGGTAGGCGCTCTTACCGCGCCGACCTGCTTGCCTGTGCTGACTTCATCAGGTGCTCGGCCACCGCCTGATACGCCGGCAACGACGTCGGGTCAATGAAGCCGTTCTGGGCCTGCGGGAACGATGCCAGCCGGACCAGAACCATCTGCGCTGTGGGGTCAACGTAAATGGTCTGCCCATGGACACCGCGTGCCGCATAGGCTCCGTGGGTGTTGTGGAATACCCACCACTGGCTGGTGTAGCTGCCGTTCGGAATGGTCGGGAATCCACTGAATTTCGACTGGTCACCGCCCGCCTGGATCCGCTTGATCACATCGGCCGGGAACAGCCGCTTGCCGTTGATCTCACCCCCGTTGAGCATCAATTGACCCAGCCTTCCAAGATCGCGCAGGCCGGCCGTGATGCCGCCTCCGGCAAAAGGGACGCCCTTTCCATCGACCGTCTGGTAGGCGTCCTGCTCGGCCCCCATGGGCCGCCAGAGCCGCTCGGAAGCCAGCTCGGTCACGGCCTTGCCCGTGACGCGGCTGATGATCCAGCCGAGCATGTCGGAGTTGATCGTCTTGTAATGGAACGCATCACCATGCTTTCCTTCGGGCTGTACCTGCTGCAGGTAGGCCCAGTAACCGTCGGGGCCTTGATAGCCTTCGGGCTTTGGCAGCGGGCTGGCGGCACGGGAATACAGCCAGATGTCGGCGTTCGGATCAGAATAATCCTCGGAGTACTTCACGCCCGTGGTCATGTCCATGACCTGCCGCACAGTGGCAGTGGCGAAGGCACTGTTGCCGATCTCTGGGATCATATCCCGCACCAGCAACCGGTCATCGAGCTTGCCTTCAGACACCAGGATCTGCGCCAGCAGTCCGGTGATCGATTTGGTCATGGACATGATGGCGTGCTTGCCATCTTCCTTCAGGCAGCCGAAGTAGCGTTCGTAGACGACCTGCCCCTTGTGAAGGATCAGCACCCCGTCGGTATAGTTCGCATACAGCGACTGCTCCCAGGTCATGGGTTTGTTGCCCTTCAAGGGCATGAAACTGAGAGCGTCGATCTCGCGCGCCATGCGGGTGCGTGCATCGTCGGGCACGTGGCTCAGCGGCACGGGTGCGCCGATGCCGCGGCTGATCTCCTCGGTCGGCAGGAACTCGCGCAGGTGGCAGACAGACCAGCGCAGCTTGGGAAAGCTGAAGTAGTTGGCATCCGGCTGGGTGATGATCTTGTCGGCTGGTGGAGGAAAGCCCTGCATCCAGCCCATCACGCGCGGATCGGAGTCCTGCGCGGACAGTGGCGCCTGCTGGGCGTGGGCCGATGCAGCATTTCCCCAGCACAGTAACGCTGCCATCGAGATCGCGAGCCATTTGGTCATTGAAGACGACATCGACACATCCTCCAGTCTGTTTCGGTGTGCCACCAGCGAGAACAATTCTGCAGAGGCTTGTCTGCCAGGCCATTCGGGGTGCACACACCATCTGAAGTGTCTCACTTCAGATCGACCATGAACATCCGCTGGCGCCTCAGTACCCACCCGACGGCGCAGTCGATTCCTTTGACGCTCCCGCGCCAAACCGCTGCACCAGCAGCGCCGTATCCACCCCCACCGCCACGAACAGCGCGCCCGCGTCGAGGTACTGCTGCGGCACCGCCTACGCCATCCAGCGCGCGCTGCTCGCCCTGCGCCTGGCCGCCGGCGAGCGCGTGGTCGGATGGAAGCTGGGCAACACCTCGGAAGTGATGCGCCGCCAGATGGGCATCGACCGGCCCAACATCGGCCCGCTGACCGACCGGATGCTGCTGGCCTCGGGCGACGCGGTGCACGAGCGCCTGGTGCAGCCGCGGGTCGAACCCGAAATCGGGCTACGCCTGAAGACCGCCCTCGACGCGCGGCACGCGCCCGTCGACCGCCACACCGTGGCCGCCGCCGTGGAAGGCGCCTACGCCTGCCTCGAAGTCGTGCACTCCACCTGGACCGGCTACCGCTTCAACCTCGCTCCTCATGATCAGGTCGATTCTTGACTACGAACAGGTGGAAGCAAGGAGTTGATCTCCATTGAACTGCAGCCCACTGAATCTAAACACGCAGCCAAAGCCCAGTTTTTCCCTTCGGCGCAAGCAATCAGGAATTCCAGCAGCTCAGTACCCGCCCGACTGGGCGGCCGGCCCCTTTGAAACCCCGCCGCCAAACCGCTCCACCAAGCCACGTGCCGCCTTGACCAGCAGCGTCGTGTCCACCCCCACCGCCACGAACAGCGCGCCCGCGTCCAGGTATTGCTGTGCCAGCGCCGGGTCGGTGGCGAGGATGCCGGCGGCTTTGCCGGCCGCACGAACGGTGGCGATGCCATTCAGGATGGTCTTGTGCACCTCGGGGTGGCTGGGCTGACCGCGGTAGCCCATGCTGGCCGAGAGGTCGGCCGGGCCGAAAAACACGCCGTCCACGCCCTCGGTCTCGGCAATGGCCTGGAGATTGCTGACCGCGGTCACGGTCTCGGCCTGCACGAGCAGGCACATCTGGGCATTGGCCTGGTTGAGGTAGTCGTCGACCTGGTTCCAGCGCGAGGCGCGCGCCAGCGCCGCGCCCATGCCGCGGATGCCTTCGGGCGGGTAGCGCATAGCCTGCACCATGAGCGCCGCCTGCTCGGCGGTGTCGACCATGGGGATCAGCAGGGTCTGCGCGCCGATGTCGAGATACTGCTTGACCAGGGCCACGTCGGCCTGCACCGCGCGTACGACGGCGTGGGTCTTGCCGTAGGGGGCGATGGCGCGCAATTGCTCAAGGGCAGTGCGCGGGTCGTTGGGCGCGTGTTCGCCATCTATCAGCAGCCAGTCGAAGCCGCAGCCGGCCAGGGCCTCGGCCACGTCGGGCGAAGCGAAGCCGACCCAGCAGCCGATCTGGGGCTTGCCGGCCTGGAGGGCGTCGCGGAAGGTGTTCTGGGGGATCTTCATGGTGTATCGGGATAGAGCTTCTTCATCTGGCCCATGAGACGGGTAAGGCCCATGAGCGCGTCCATGTTCGGAGTAGCGACGCCCAGGTGCTGCCCGATCTCGCGCACCGCGCCCACCAGCGCGTCAAGCTCGATGGGGCGGCCGGCTTCGACGTCCTGCAACATCGAGGTTTTGAACGAGCCGAGCTTGCGCGTGACGGCGTGGCGGTCTTCGGGGCTCTGGTCGATGGGGATGCCGATGCGCGCGCCGATGGCCTTGGCCTCCAGCATGATGGCACTGACATAACCGCGCACCAGCGGGTCGTCGAGGATGCGGTCGCAAGGCGCCCCGGTGATGGCCGAGATGGGGTTGATGGTCATGTTGCCCCAGAGCTTGTACCAGATGTCGCGCTGGATGCGCTCGCTGACGGTGACGCCGAAGCCGGCCTGCGTGAGCAGCTCGCTCAGGGCCTGCACGCGCGTCGACACGCCACCGGAAGGCTCGCCGATGATGAGCTGGTTGTTCTTGATGCGCTCGATGCGCGCGGGCTGCGGCGCCGCTGCACTGGCGTGCACCACGCAGCCGATGACCTGCGCTGTGGGGATGTTCTCGGCGGTGAGGCCGCAAGGGTCGACGGTGTGGAGCTGCAGACCCGCGGCTTCGCCGGGCAGGCCGTCGAAGAACCACCAGGGCACACCGTTCATGGCCACCAGCACGACCGTGTGCGGCCCCATGAGGGCACGCACCGCGGGCGCCGCCTGCGGCATGGCCGGGCCCTTGACCGAGACGATCACCAGGTCCTGCACGCCCAGGCTCGCGGGGTCGTCGCTGGCGTTCACCTGCACCGTGTGCTCCGCGCCGTCGGCGTCGACCCAGACGAGGCCGCGCTCGCGCAGCGCCCGCAGCGTGTCGCCACGCGCCACGGCCGAGAGCTGGATCTGACCGGCCGGCAGGCGCGAACCGAGCCAGCCCGCGAACAGGCCGCCGATGGCGCCAACGCCCACTACTGCAATCTTCTTGAACATCGGTGCACTCATGCGCGGTACCCTGGATCGATGCGGTCAATGAGCCGCTGCATGGCGGCAAACGAGTCCTCACCAGCGCCGTATTTGGGATTGAAGTTGAGGGAGTCTCGCACACAGCCCTCCAGAACCGGAACGGGAATGGCGCGCTGCGGGCCCAGCGCAGCCGACGCCACCTGGATCTCGCAGGCGCGCTGCACCAGCCACATGAGATTGAAGGCCTGCGCCAGCGTGTGGCCGATGACGACAGGGCCGTGGTTGCGCAGGAGCAGCACCCTTTTGCCGCCGGCCGATGCGAGTATGCGCGCGCCTTCTTCGCGGTGCACGGTGATGCCTTCGAAGTCGTGGTAAGCCACCTGACCCCAGAGCTGCGCGGCATAGAAGTTGGTGTAACTCAGCCCCTCCTCACTGCAGCACACGGCCATGGTCGGCGTGGTGTGCACGTGCATCACGCAGTGCGCGTCGGGCAGGGTGGCGTGGATGGCGCCGTGGAAGGTGAAGCCGGCCGGGTTGATGGGCCAGTCGCTGCTGCCGATGATGTTGCCGTCCACATCGACCTTGACCAGGTTGGACGCGGTGACCTCGGTGTAGTGCAGACCAAAGGGGTTGATGAGGAAGTGATCGTCGGGGCCGGGCACGCGCAGCGAAATGTGGTTGTAGATCAGCTCGGCCCAGCCCAGGTGCGCGAACATGCGGTAGCAGGCGGCGAGCTGCACGCGCGCCTGCCATTCGGCGTCGCTGAAGCGGGCGGGTTTGAGGAAGGCGTCGGCCATGTCATGTCTCCTTCGGTCGATCAGATGAACTGGAAGCGCAAGCAACCGAGCGGGCCATAGTCGGCCTCAAACAGGTCGCCGGCCCTGGCCGCCACCGGACGCGTGAAGCTGCCAGCCAGCACGATCTCGCCGGCCTGCAGCGTCTCGCCCCAGGGCGCCAGTTTGTTGGCCAGCCAGGCGATGCCGATGGCCGGGTCGCCCTGCACGCCGGCCGCCAGGCCCGTTTCTTCGACCGCACCGTTGAGCCGCAGGATGGCGCCGCACCAGGGGCGATTCGTGCTGCGCGGGTCGGCTTTGAACGCGGGGTCGCCCGCACCGATGACAATGCCGGCGTTGGCCGCGTTGTCGCTGATGGTGTCAAAGACCTTGCGCATCATCTTGGTGTGGCGGTCGAACTGCTCGATGCGCGCATCGATGATCTCGATGGCGGGCGTGATGTAGTCGGTCGCGGCCAGCACGTCTTCGACCGTCACGTTCGGGCCAGCCAGCGGCGCCTTGAGCACGAAGGCGAGCTCGACCTCGACGCGCGGGGCGATGAAGTTCTTGACCGGAATCTCCAGCACCTCGCCGGCATTGGCGACATAGAGCATGTCGTCGAGCAGCGTTCCATAGTCGGGCTCGTCGATCTGGCTGCTGATCTGCATGGCGCGGCTGGTCAGGCCGATCTTGTGGCCGATGACTTTTTTGCCGGCAGCTTTCTCCAGCTCGACCCAGGCCCGGCCGATGCGGTAGCCGTCTTCAATCGTCATGCCGGGGTGGCGTTTGGAGAAGTGCTCGACCTGCGTGCGGGTCTGCTGGGAGCGCTGCAACTCAGCGGCGAGCTGCTGGACAAGGGCGTCGTCGAACATGGTTGTTTTATGTCTTGTTGAAGAGCGGGTGCAGGGAACTGTTCTTGGCGTCGAACACTTCGTGGCCTTCGTCGACCTGCACGGTCACGCCGATGGGCCGGCGTTCGAACTGCGGCCTGAACCACTGGCGCACGCAGGCATTGAGCGTCTCGCCCACACGATGATGCACCAGGGCACTGCGGCCCTTGGCCATGCGCACGTTCATGTAGACGAAGGCGTAGTCGCTGCCCAAGCCAGCGGCCTCACCGGCAGCACCACCGTCAGCGATGGCGAAGTGAGCCGCCGGGTAGGCCAGCACGCGCGTGCCGCCGGTGGGAAAGACCTGGCGGTCCTCCTCGTCGCGCACCGAGAGCATCGCGTCGCACAGCGCGCGGCACAGGCTGCTCATGTCGATACCGCCATCGGCCGCCGGCTTGTCCAGGTTGGGGGTGTAGAGGATGACGAGGTGGGGCATGTGTTGCTCGTGGTCACAGTCGGGTGGCGACCGAGGTGTAGCCATCGGCGCGCGACGCCACCGGCTGGGGAATGGACGAACCGCTGACCGGCAGTACCGGGAACAGCGCGTTGATCTGGCCGGTGCCGCTGGCACCGAAATACGGCGTGACGATCTCGGCCTGGCCGGTATATTCGCCCCAGCCCAGCACGCCGAGCATCATGGCGGTGTCGTGCATGAAGCCTTCGCCGTGGCCCTTGCTGGCGTACTCGGGCAGCATCTCGCAGAAGGCTTTCCACTCGCCAGCCTGCCACATGCGGATGACTTCGTGGTCCAGGTGCTCCAGGAAGGGGCTCCAGACCTTGAACGCAAATTCGGGTGCCAGGCCGTTCTGCGCGAAGCGGTGACTGAGCGACCCGCTGGCCAGGAAGGCCACGGTGCCGTCGTAATGGTCTTCCACCGCCTTGCGCATGGCCCAGCCCAAGCGCGCGCTGTCGTTCAGGTAGTGCGAAGTGCACAGGGCCGAGACCGAGACCGCCTTGAAGTGCTGGTCTTCGTTCATGTAGCGCATGGGCACCAGGGTGCCGTACTCGGGGCCGAGCGTGGTGGCGTGATGGGCCAGGGTTTCGACACCATGTTCATTGGCCACCTGGGCCAGCAGTTGCCCCAATTCTGGGTTGCCGGGAATGGCGTAGGGCATGTTGCTGATGAAGTGCGGCAGCTCGTTGCTGGTGTAGGTGCCGGACCAGTGGGGTGCGCAGTTGAGGTGGTAGTTGGCGTTGACAAGCCAGTGGGTGTCGAAGACGACGATGGTGTCGACGCCCAGTGCCTTGCAGCGGCGCGCAATCTCCTTGTGGCCGTCGATGGCGTCCTGGCGGGTGCCTTTGCGGGGGCCGTCAAGCTCGCTGAGGTACATCGAGGGGACGTGGGTGATCTTGCCGACCAGTGCTACTTTGCCCATTTGGTTTGTCTCCTGTTGCTTTCTTCTCGGCTGACGGATTTGGTGGAAGGCGGTGATGGGGGCCTGCCTCCGCGAATGTCCCCCGGGCCGTTCCGGCCCTCCTCCTTTATTTCGCTGCGGCAGACCCGAATCACCGCCTTCGCTCGCTGCGCATCGGCTCTCCCCCATGGCACACCAACCGGCATCTCCAGATCGGGTGTGTGGGGTGCCCAGCGCAGCGAAATAAAGGAGGAGGCACGGGCGCAGCCCGGGCCGGGGGACATTCGCGGAGCTGGGTACCCCGCACGCACGATCCCGCCCTGGTCTGTGAGCGAAACCGCAGACAGCACGTCAAACACCCCAATGCGGAATGTGGTGCGAACCCATGGACACCGCGACGTTCTTGGGTTCGAGGAACACCTCGTAACTCCAGGTCCCGCCCTCGCGCCCGGTGCCCGAAGCCTTGGTGCCCCCAAACGGCTGACGCAGATCCCGCACGTTCTGCGAATTCACGAAGCACATGCCCGCTTCAATCGACGCCGCCACCCGGTGCGCCTTGCCGATGTTCTCGGTCCACACATAGCTGGAGAGACCGTACTGAATGTCGTTGGCAATGCGGATCGCATCGGCCTCGTCCTTGAACGGAATCAGGCAGGCCACCGGGCCGAAGATTTCGTCCTGCGCGATCTTCATGCGGTTGTCCACGTCGGCGAATACGGTGGGCCACACGTAGTTGCCGGCCTGCACATGCGCGGGCAGCTCGGCCGCGTAGCTCGGCCGGTCGATGCCGCCGCACAACATCGTCGCCCCCTCCTTCGGGCCCAGCTCGATGTAGCTGCGCACCTTGGCCAGGTGGGCCTTACTGATCATCGGCCCGATGGTGGTCTTCTCATCGAGCGGGTCGCCCACCACGATGCGCTTGGCGCGCTCGGTGAACTTGGCGGCGAAGTCGGCGTAGATGCTCTGCTGCACCAGGATGCGCGAGCCGGCCGTGCAGCGCTCGCCGTTGTTGCTGAAGATCATGAAGATCGCAGCGTCCAGCGCGCGGTCCAGATCGGCGTCGTCGAAGATCACGAACGGACTCTTGCCGCCCAGTTCCATGCTGAACTTCTTGAGGCCCGCAGCCTTGACGATGCGGTTGCCGGTGGCGGTGGAGCCGGTGAAGCTGATGGCGCGCACGTCCGGGTGGGCACACAACGGTTCGCCGGCCTCCTTGCCGAAGCCGTGCACCACGTTCAGCACACCGGCCGGGATGCCTGCTTCCAGCGCCAGCTCGCCCAGGCGCGCCGCGGTCAGCGGGCTGAGTTCACTCATCTTGAGCACCGCCGTGTTGCCGAAGGCCAGACACGGTGCGACCTTCCAGGTGGCGGTCATGAAGGGCACGTTCCACGGGCTGATCAGCGCGCACACGCCCACCGGGTGGAACAGCGTGTAGTTCAGGTGCGTGGGCGTGGGGTAGGTGTGGCCGTCCACGCGGGTACACATCTCGGCGAAATAGGTGAAGTTGTCCGACGCGCGCGGGATCAGCTGCTTGCCGGTCTGCGCGATCACCTGGCCGGTGTCTTCGGTCTCAGTACGGGCGATTTCGGGCACGTGTTTGGCGATCAGGTCACCCAGGGCGCGGATCTTCCTGGCGCGCTCGGTGGCGGGGAGGCCGGCCCAGGCCGGGAAGGCGTCCTTGGCGGCCTGCACCGCAGCGTCCACTTCCGCCTCAGTACCCGATGCGACCTCGGCCAGCACGCCCTGCGTGGCCGGGTTGACGGTCTCGAAGTAGTCGGTGCCGGCAACGGTCTTGCCGTTGATGAGGTGGTCGATGCGGGTCATGCTTTGCTTTCAGATGTGATGGTGTTCGTGAGAGCGCCGATGCCCTCGATTTCGGTGACGATCACGTCACCAGGCTGGCATTCGACCACGCCGTCGGGCGTGCCGGTGAGGATGAGGTCGCCGGGCATCAGGGTCATGAAGCCGCTGAAGTACTCGATCAGCGTTGCGACGTCGAAGATCATGTCTTTCGTGCTCCCCTGCTGAGTGATTTGACCGTTGACGCTGGTGCACAGCCTGAGGTTCATGGGGTCGGGCACATCTTCGGCATCGACCAGCCACGGCCCGATGGGCGTGCAGGTGTCGCGGTTCTTGACCTTGAGGTTGGGGCGGTACCAGTTCTCCAGGTAGTCGCGGATCGCGTAGTCGTTGGCGACGGTATAGCCAGCCACATATTGCAGGGCATCAGCCTTTTTCACGCGCTTCGCGGTTTGGCCGATCACCACCGCAAGCTCACATTCGTAGTGCATGAAGTTCACACCGTCAGGCCGCACGGTGTAGGCCTTGTGACCGATCAGCGAGGCCTCACCCTTGACGAAGGCCAGCGGCTCCTCGGGCGCCTTGAAGGCGAGTTCCTTCGCGTGATCGGCGTAGTTCAGGCCGAGGGCGAGCACGGTGCGCGGGCGGCTGATGGGCGCCAGCGGGGGCAACCAGACCACTTCGTCGAAGCCGATGCGGCGGCGCCGCAAAGCGGGTGTGAGCAGTTCGAGCTGGCCGTCGGCTTCGACCGCGTCGTGGACCGCGCCGGCCCAGGCGATGCGGGCTCTTCTCATTGGTCTTCCCCCACGAAGTGGTTGACCAGCGGCGCAAAGCCGGTGGCGGTGATCTCGACCGAATCGCCGGCCTTCACACGCGGCCGCGAGCCGTCCTCCAGGCAGTCGGTGCCCAGCATAAGCACATCACCCGGCCGCATCGACTGGAAGGCGCTCACATCGGTCCACAGCGTGGCGGCGTCGCGCACCAGGTCGGCGAGCGCGGTGCGCTGGCGCATCACGCCATCCACGCGCAGCTCCATCACCAGCCACTCCAGTGCAGCCAAATCGCTGAGCGGCCGCAGCGCATCGCCCACGCCCAGGAAGCCGTCCACACAGCGGTACTTCACCGGCGGGCGGTAGTAGCTCTCGTGCGGGATGGCCACGTCGTTGAACAGCACGGCACCCGCCACGCGACCACCCTCCCCCGCCACCAGGCCGAGACTGGCCGCGACCTCGACTTCGGTCACACCCCTGGGCAGCGTGATGGCGCGGCCCGAGGGAGTAAAGGTGTTGGCGGTCTTGATGTAGAGCACCGGCGCCTGCGGTGGCGCCTTGTACGGTGCCTCTTGCATGCGCGGCGCCCACAGCGCGTGTTCGCGCCGGAAGTTCAGCAACGTGCCATAGACGGTGCCAAGGGGCAGATAGGCGTCGGGTTTCATGCGGGATCTTTCATTCCTCGGTTTCGTCGGCGCTCACGCCTTCCGGCGCTTCCAGCGAGATCACGTCATCCAGCAGCGCATACAGCTGGGCCAGGCGTTCTTTGCCCAGTTGCGACTCCATCCATTGGTAGTGCGCCTCGATGGTCTGCGAAAGGGTGCGCACCAGGGTCAGTCCAGCGGGCGTGGCGCGCACCACGGTGCGACGTGCATCCAGCGGGCAGCGGTTTCGGGTGATCAGGCCATCGCGCTCCATGCGGGTGAGCACGCCCGTCAGGCTGGGCCCCAGCAGCAGGGCCTCCCGAGCCACACGTCCGGTCTCCACACCAGCAGGATCGGCGGCGTGCTCGCCCAGCACCCGCAACACACGCCACTGCTGGTCTGACAGGCCATGCTCGCGCAGGCTGGGGCGGGTGTGCTGCATGACCGCTTCGCGCGCCTCCAGCAGCAGGCGCGGCAGGTTGCGGTGGACAAAGGGCGGAGGGCGGTCGGATTCACTCATGGGTGGCGTCTTACATTTATTTAATATATTAAATGTTTTTCAGGCCATCACCCACCCGGGGTTAACCCTTGCCTTCGGGACCCGCCGACAATGTCTGCATGAACACGCTTGCCCCACGCCTCTCCGTTCCCCACCTTTTGCTGCAGGCGCCCATGGCCGGGTCGCAGGACTCGGCTCTGGCGCTGGCGGTCTGTGGTGCCGGCGGCATCGGCGCCCTGCCCGCGGCCATGCTGTCGCCCGAAGCGCTGACTCAAGAGCTCCAAACCCTCTCCACGGGCACCGACCGCCCGTGGAACGTGAACTTCTTCTGTCACACGCCGCCGCTTCCCGATCCGGCACGCGAAGCCCGCTGGCGCGAAGCCCTTTCGCCCTATTACGCCGAGGCCGGGCTGGACATCAACGCCGTTCCGGCCGGCGCAGGCCGGGTGCCCTTCAGCCACGCCGTGGCCGACCTGGTCGAACCGTTCTGCCCGCCCATCGTGAGCTTCCACTTCGGCCTGCCGGCGCCGGACCTGCTCGCGCGCGTCAAGGGCTGGGGCAGCGTGGTGCTGTCGTCGGCGACAACGGTGGACGAGGCCCTGTGGCTCGAAGCACAGGGCGTTGATGCGGTGATCTCGCAGGGCGCTGAAGCTGGGGGTCACCGAGGCATGTTCCGTACAAACGACCTGACGACCCAGATGGGCACCTTTGCCCTGCTGCCCCAGGTCGTGGCCGCGGTGAATCTGCCGGTGATCGCCGCCGGCGGCATTGCCGACGCGGCGGGCGTGCGCGCGGCGTTGGCGCTGGGTGCGTCAGGCGTGCAAGTGGGCACCGCCTACCTGTGCAGCGATGAAGCCACCACCAGCGCCATCCACCGTGCCGCACTGCAGAGCGAGGCCACCCGCCACACCGCCCTGACCACCCTGTTCTCCGGCCGACCCGCACGCGGCATCGTCAACCGCGTCATGCGGGAACTGGGCCCGCTGAACCCGGCCGCACCGGCCTTCCCGACCGCCACCGCCGCCATCGCACCCTTGCGCACCTACTGGGAGAAACGGGGGAGCGGGGATTTCTCGCCGCTTTGGAGTGGCCAGAACGCCAGCGGCTGCCGGTCGCTGCCGGCCGGCGAGATCACCCGGCAACTGCTGCGCGGCTTCAGCGACTGAGCGGCTGCATCCTCAGCCCACCCACGGCGCGTTGAGCCAGCGGCGCAGGGCCGACACCTCATCCAGGCAGCGCAGATCCCGCTCGCGGTCACGAATGGCCAGCTGCAAAGCCTCGCGCTTGGCCTGCCGGTCGACCGCCAGCGTCTGCGGCTGGGCGGCCTGACCCGGGGGCAGATCGAATTCCAGCGCCAGGTCGGACTGCAAAGCGGCGCGGCTGCGCTCGCACTCAGCCACCTGCCGCTTGAGCAGCAGCGTCATTGCCGCCAGACGCTCATCGGCCGGCGGCTGGCCCACAGCACCCACCCCGCCCTGCACAGCCTGCCCCTGCAGCCTCAGCAAAGACAGCAGGTCCCGCCGCTCATAGGCCGCGTTGGCCTGTCCCATGAGTTCGGTTTTGCGCCGGCGCTCCTGCTCGTCGGGCTCCCGGTCCGGATGCCAGGCGCTGGCCAACTGCCGGTAGATCTGGCGCAAGGTCTGATCGGCCTCGGCAACCTGGGCCTGCACTGCGTCCGGTGTGGCGGCCGTGCCCCGACGGGCCTGCCGGGCCTGGGCGCGCTCCTGGCGCTGCCCACGTCGGCCTTCCTGCAGGTCGCGCAACTTCTCCAGGCCCACGCGCCAGACCAGCTCCGGACTCAGCGGGGCGTCACCCAGGTCCAGCACCTCGCCCAGGCGGGCTTCGAGCTTGAGCCGCAGGTCCTGTGCGGCATCACGGCGGCGGTCCTGCCAGCTGCGCGGGCTGCACCGGTCATGCAGTTCGCGCATGCCGGCATCGCCCTCGTCGGCCAGCTGCGCCGCCACGGCGCAGACCCGCTCCCGCGCCACCTGACGCTGACGCTCGCTCAGCGACTTGTCCTCGAGCCGTCCTGCCAGGCCCTGGGCCAGTGCCACCATCAACTCGCGCCGACGCAGCTGCAGGGGGTTCAATTCGCGGGAACGCCGCTCCCGTTCATCGCGGGCCAGGGCCTCCAGATCGTCGATCTGCTGCTGCAGACGCTCCAGCCGGGCCATCTGCTGTTGCCAGGCCCGACTGGCTTCAGAGGGCCTGCCAGCCCCCGCCACGGCGCGGACCTGCCGGCCGGCCAAGGGATCGGAGCCCTGGGGCGCATCGGCCGGATCGGCGCGAAAGCGGGGATCATCCTCAAAAGGGCGGGGCATGGAAACCGGTCGGCACGGACAAAGGGAAGGGACTCGACTATATTGCCGCCCACATGGCCAAGGAAAAAACCCTCTTCACCTGCAACGACTGCGGCGGCACCAGCCCGCGCTGGCTGGGCAAATGCCCGCACTGCGGCGCCTGGAACACCCTGATCGAATCCGTGGCCGAGAGCGCCACCCCATCGAAGAACCGCTTTGCGGCCCTGGCCCCCGCCAGCGAGGTGACCACGCTGGCCGACATCGAGGCCACCGACGTGGCGCGCACGCCCACCGGCATCGGCGAGCTGGACCGGGTGCTCGGCGGCGGTGTCGTCGAGGGCGGCGTGGTGCTGATCGGCGGCGACCCGGGCATCGGCAAGTCCACCCTGCTGCTGCAGGCGCTGGATGCCTTGCAGAAGCAACAGCTGCCCACGCTCTACGTCACGGGTGAAGAAAGCGGCGCGCAGGTCGCGCTGCGCTCACGCCGGCTCGGGCTGGACGGCTCCCAGGTCAAGGTGCTGGCGGAAATCCAGCTGGAGAAGATCCTGGCCACGCTGACGGCCCAGAAACCCGCGATCGCGGTGATCGACTCGATCCAGACGGTGTATTCCGAGCAGCTGACCAGCGCGCCGGGCTCGGTGGCGCAGGTGCGCGAATGCGCTGCCCACCTCACCCGCGCGGCCAAGGCCAGCGGCACCGCCATTGTGCTGGTGGGGCATGTGACCAAGGAAGGTGCGCTGGCCGGCCCGCGCGTGCTCGAGCACATGGTCGACACCGTGCTGTACTTCGAGGGCGACACCCACAGCAGCTACCGCCTGATCCGCGCGATCAAGAACCGCTTCGGTGCCGTCAACGAGATCGGCGTGTTCGCGATGACCGAAAAGGGGCTCAAGGGCGTGAGCAACCCCAGCGCCATCTTTCTGTCGCAGCATGCGGAACCCGTGCCGGGCAGCTGCGTGCTGGTGACGCTCGAAGGCACCCGGCCCATGCTGGTGGAAATCCAGGCCCTGGTGGACACCGGTGGTCCGTCGCCGCGGCGCCTGAGCGTCGGCCTGGAGCGCGACCGCCTGGCCATGCTGCTGGCGGTGCTGCACCGGCACGCGGGCGTGGCCTGCATGGACCAGGACGTGTTCGTCAACGCGGTCGGCGGCGTGCGCATCAGCGAGCCCGCGGCCGACCTGGCCGTGATGCTGGCCATCACCTCCAGCCTGCGTGGCCGCGCCCTGCCCAAGGGCTTCATCGCCTTTGGCGAGGTGGGCCTGGCCGGCGAAGTGCGCCCGGCCCCGCGCGGACAGGAGCGCCTGAAGGAAGCCGCCAAGCTGGGCTTTTCGGTGGCGGTGGTGCCCAAGGCCAATGCCCCGAAGAAGAACGACAAGGCCTTCGAAGGACTGACCATCCACGCGGTCGAACGGATCGAGGAAGCCATGTCGCTGGTGCGCAGCCTGGACTGAGTCGCCCCTATCCGCAACTTCCACAGCCCGGCCCCGCCCTCGCGGTCCGACAATCCAGCCCATGAAACTGCAGCGCCTCTTCATTCCCCTGCTGATCCTGGCCCTGTTCTGGGCGGCCTGGCGCGCCTGGGGCTGGCCCGGCGTGGCCGCCGCAGGGGGCGGTGTGCTGATGTGGCTGCTGCTGCACTTCACCCGGGTGATGACCATCCTCAAGCGCGCGGCGGACCGGCCGGTTGGCTGGGTGGACAGTGCCGTGATGCTCAATGCCCGGCTCAAACCCGGCATGGCCCTGGTGCAGACCCTGGCCATCACGCGATCCATCGGTGAACGCCTAAGCGACGAGGACGCACAGCCCGAGGTTTACCGCTGGACCGACAACGGCGGCTCATCCGTCACGACCACATTCGAGGGCGGTCGCCTGGTGCGCTGGGAGATGCAGCGACCCACCGAACCGGAACCCGTCGCCGGCGCCTGACCGGTCGCCGTAAAATCCCCAGTTGCCCCGACAGTGCCCACGTGGCGGCCGGGAAACCCAATTCACCCCAAGAGGACTCTCCATGACCCCCGTGATTCCCTCGATGTCCGACCGCGACGGCAAGATCTGGATGGACGGCCAGATGGTTGACTGGCGCGACGCCAAGATCCATGTGCTGACCCACACCCTGCACTACGGCTGCGGCGCCTTCGAGGGCGTACGCGCCTACAACACGGTCAACGGGACCGCTATCTTCCGCCTGCAGGAGCACACCGAGCGCCTGTTCAACAGCGCCAAGATCCTGCGCATGAAGATCCCCTTCACCATGGAGCAGGTCAACGAGGCGCAGAAGGCCGTGGTGCGCGAGAACAAGCTCGAAAGCGCCTACCTGCGTCCGCTGACCTGGATCGGCGACAAGAAGCTCGGCGTCTCGCCCAAGGGCAACACCATCCATCTGATGGTCGCCGCCTGGTCCTGGGGCGCCTACCTGGGTGAGGACGGTCTCAAGCGCGGCATCCGCGTCAAGACCAGCAGCTACACCCGCCACCATGTCAACATCACGATGACGCAGGCCAAGGCGGTGAGCAACTACACCAACTCCATCCTGGCCAACATGGAAGCCACCGACGAGGGCTACGACGAGGCGCTGCTGCTGGACTCGGCCGGTTTCGTCTCCGAGGGCGCGGGCGAGAACCTGTTCGTGATCAAGAACGGCGTGATCTACACCCCCGACCTGTCGGCTGGTGCACTCAACGGCATCACCCGCAACACCATCTTCCACATCGCCAAGGACCTGGGCCTGGAAATCATCCAGAAGCGCATCACCCGCGACGAGGTCTACATCGCCGACGAGGCCTTCTTCACCGGCACCGCCGCCGAAGTCACTCCGATCCGCGAGCTCGACCGCATCGAGATCGGTGCCGGCTCACGTGGCCCGATCACCGAGAAGATCCAGGCGGCCTTCTTCGACATCGTCAACGGCCGCAATCCCAAGTACGCCCACTGGCTGACGAAGGTCTGAGGAACACCGCCATGAGCAAGAGCACTGTCGAACTCAAGGCCGCTGACCTCAACCAGCACGGCGGCGTGTTCTGCCCCAACCCCAAGGCCGACATGAAGCTGTGGAACGGGCACCCGCGCGTGTTCCTGGACGTGGCCCGCACCGGTGAGGCGCGGTGCCCGTATTGCGGCACCGTCTACAAACTGGCAGCCGGCGAGGTGGTGGGCCACCACCACTGACCGTGTCACCTTGACGTGACCGGGCGTCACTTCCCGGTCGCGGCCGGTATCCCATGCCCGGCCCCGTCAGCAGCCCACCCCACGGAACCTCATGGAACTGCTGATCGTCTCGCTGGCCTCGCTGTTTGCCGGCTTTGTGGACTCGATCGTGGGCGGCGGTGGCCTGATCCTGGTCCCCGCCCTGTTCGCGGTCTTCCCCAACACCCACCCCGCCACGCTGTTCGGCGTCAACAAGAGCGCCTCCATCTGGGGCACCGGCGTGGCCACCGTCCAGTATGCCCGCCGGGTGAGCATGCCCTGGCGCTCCCTGCTGCCGGCGGCCGCCGTGTGCTTTGCCGGGTCGATGGCTGGCGCCTGGACCGTGACGGTCATTTCACCGGACTTCCTGCGCCGCCTGCTGCCGGTCATCCTGCTGGGTGTGCTCATCTACACCCTCGCCCGCAAGGACCTGGGGCGGCACCATGCCCCCAGGTTCGAGGGCCGGCGGGAGGCCCTGGCGGCCGCGGTCCTGGGCCTGACCATCGGTTTCTACGACGGGTTCTTCGGACCGGGCACCGGCAGCTTCTTCATCTTCCTGTTCGTGCGCTGGCTGGGCTTCGACTTCCTGCACGCCAGCGCCAGCGCCAAGCTGCTGAACACCACGTCCAACCTGGCGGCGGTCATGCTGTTTGCCTGGAAGGGCCATGTCTGGTGGCATTTCGCGCTGGCGATGGCGGTGGCCAACGTGGTCGGCAGCCTCCTGGGCACCCGCCTGGCGCTCAAGCACGGCAGCGGCTTTGTCCGTGGCGCCTTCATCGTCGTCGTGATCGCCCTGATTCTCAAGACCGGCTACGACGCCTGGGTCCGCTGACCTACTGAGGAGGCCAAGGCACCTCGCTGGCCTTGAGTGGCGTCCCGATCGGCGCCGCCGCCTGACCTTTCTGCACCGCCGCCAGATCCTGCGGATTCGGGTACTGGTCCATCAGCAGGTAGTCAAACACCCGGCGTGCAATCGGTGCGGCGTGGGCCGCACCGAAGCCGGCGTTTTCGACCACGACGGCCAGCGCCACCGTCGGCTTCTCAACCGGTGCGAAGGCCACATAGAGCGAGTGATCCCGCTGGTGCTCCTCCAGCTTGCGGGCATCGTAGCGGTCCTTCTGTCCGATCGTCACCGCCTGAGCCGTACCGGTCTTGCCTCCGCTGGCGTAGCCCGCCCCCGCAAACACGCGGGTCGACGTGCCCTCGGTGGTCACAGCGTGCATCGCCGAGAGGACCGTCTCCACGTGCTCGGGGCGATACCCCAGGGATTCGGGCTGCTGGTCGGGCAGCGGATGGCGCTCACGGGTCACCACATCCTCGGTGGCAATGGTCAGGCGCGGGCGGTACTTCACCCCGCCGTTGGCCAGCGTGGCCATGGCGTGCGCCAGTTGCAGCATCGTGAAGTTGTTGTAGCCCTGGCCGATACCCAGCGAGATGGTTTCGCCGGCATACCACTTCTGCTGCTCTGGCCGCTTGTAGGCGTTGCGCTTCCACTCCTGGCTGGGCAGAACGCCCCGCACCTCACCCTTGAGGTCGATCCCCGTGATCTGCCCGAAGCCCAGGGGCTTCATGAAGTCGTGCATGGCGTCCACCCCCATCTCGTTGGCCAGGGAGTAGTAGTAGGTGTTGCTCGACTTGATGATGCTGCGCCGCATGTCGACCGCACCCAGCCCGTGGTCACCGTGACTGCGGAAGCGGTGGTTGCCGAACATCCAGAAGCCCGGGTCGTTGATGACGGTCGAGGCCTTGCGGGTACCCGTCTCCAGGGCCGCCAGTGCCATGAAGGGCTTGTAGGTGGAGCCGGGCGGGTAGGTGCCGCGCAGCGCACGGTTGAGCAGCGGCTTGTCGACCGACTCGTTCAGTGCCTTCCAGTTCTCGACGTCGATGCCCTCGACAAAGAGATTGGGGTCGAAGGTGGGCTTGGAGACAAAGGCCAGCACCTCGCCATTGCGCGGGTCGATGGCCACCAGGGCGCCACGGCGCTCGCCGAACATCGTCTCGATCAGGTGCTGCAGCTTGATGTCGATGGACAGCACCACCGTGTTGCCCGGCGTGGCGGGCTCGTTGGCCAGCGACCGCACCGCGCGCCCCCCGGCAGAGGTCTCGACCCGCTCGAAGCCGGTGATGCCATGCAGCTCACGTTCATAGCTCTGCTCGGTCCCCAGCTTGCCGATGTATTCGGTACCCCGGTAGTTGGCCTGCTCCTCATCGGGCCAGTCGTCCATGACCTCCTTTTCCCGCTGGTTGATGCGACCGATGTAGCCGATCACATGGCTGGCCGTTTCACCGTGGGGATACTGCCGAAAGAGGCGGGCCCGGACGTCCACGCCGGGAAACCGGTAGCGCTGCACGGCAAAGCGGGCCACCTCTTCGTCCGTGAGGCGGGTGCGCAGGGGCAGCGAATCAAAGCGCCGTGACTCCTCCATCAGCTTGCGAAAGCGCCGCTTGTCACGCGGGGTGATCTCCACCACCTCGGAGAGTGCCTCGATGGTCTCATCGAGGTCCTCGACCTTGGAGGGCGTGATCTCCAGGGTGTAGGCCGAGTAGTTGGACGCCAGCACGCGGCCGTGACGGTCCAGGATCTGGCCCCGGTTGGGCACGACCGGCAGCACGGCGGTGCGGTTGCTCTCGGCCTGTGCCGACAGATCCTCATGGCGCAGCACCTGCAGGGTGACCATGCGGGCCACGATCAGCCCGAAGGCCACCAGCACCGCCAGGCCCGCCACCACAACCCGGAGGCGGAACCGGGAGAGATCGGCTTCGACGTCCTTGATCTCGGTCATGGCGACTACAGCGGACGGTTCGCGTCGGGATCGGGCGCGCGCCGCTGCGGCGCCAGCAGAATCACACTCGCCAACGGCCACAGAATCGATTCGAACACCGGTGTGAGCAGGTAGGACCAACCCGGAAAACCATCACCCGCCAGCAGGCGCACCAGCAACGACAGCAGGTGAGCCGCCGCAAACAGGGGCAGAATCTGGATCGCCTGATTGGGCACCGGAAACCACAGCAGGCGCCGATGCATCGAGATGGCAAAGAAACCCAGCACCGTGTAGGCCAGCGCATGCTGCCCCAGCAGCGCCCCCTGGTGCACATCCATCGCCAGCCCGAACAGAAAGGCCACGCCCACACCGATGCGCAAGGGCTGGTGCACGCTCCAGAACACCAGCACCACCGCCAGCAGATCGGGGATCCACGGCGCACGCCCCCAGAGGCCCACGTTCATGAGCATGTTCAGCGACAGCGCCGCCAGCAGGCTGAACCAGATGAACACCGGATTGGCTGGCAGCAGCAATTGCTGACCAGGACGCATGATCATGGTCGCGGCTCCTCGGGCCTGCCCGGACCGGCACGGCGGATCAGCGGGGCACGGGCCTGGGCCGAATCAACCTCGGGCCTGGCCGGCTGGCTGGAAGTCAAGGGCGTGAGCACCAGCACATGCAGCGCGCCATCGGTGCGCGCCAGCGGCTCGCACAGGATGCGACTGAAGGTGGATTCGGCCCGCCGCTCCACACTGATCACCCGGGCCACCGGGAGTCCCGGCGGATAGACCCCATCCACCCCGCTGGTGGTCAGCAGATCGCCCTCGTTGATGTCGGCATTGGCCAGCGTGTAGCGCAGCTCCAGTCCATCACCCTGGACGCCCGGCTGACCAAAGGCCACATTGCGGACCCCGGTTCGCGCGTTGAGCACCGGAATCGACTGGTCGCGATCCACCAGCAGGGTAACCTCGGACACCAGCGGGTACACGCGCGTCACCTGTCCGAGCACCCCCAGGTCATCAATCACCGGCGATCCCAGCTCGATGCCTTGCGCCTGCCCCCGATCGATGATGACCTTGCGCGAATAGGGGTCGGCCGCATCGTAGAGCACCTGCGCGCCGACTGCACTGGTCTGCACGCGATCACGCATCGCCAGCAGGGCCCGCAGACGTTCATTCTCCAGCGCGAGTTGCTCGACCTGAAGGCTGCGCTGGGCCTGATCGGCCAGCTGACGGCGCGCCTCGGCCTCGGTCTGCCGGGCCGCGTGCACCGTGCTGGCGTAGTCGCCGACCTGCCGCACCGCGTCCACCGGCTGCATCACCAGCCATTGCAGGGGATAGAGCACCGTGGCCAGCACCGAGCGCAGCGGCTGCGCCACCCCAAAACGCTGATCGGCCACCATCAGGAACAGGGCCAGCGCACTGAACACGACCAGCTTGGACAGGGCCGACGGGCCCTGTTTGAAGAACGGCGGGGGCGTCCGGTCCAGCGTGCCCAGTGGCATGTCAGGTCGGTCGCGGTGGTGTCAGTCCTGCGGGCGGGCTCGGCGTCCGCTCACTCGCTGGTGAAGATCGTGCCCAGGCGCTCCATGCGCTCCAGGGCCATGCCGCAGCCGCGCACCACGCAGGTCAGCGGCTCTTCAGCCACCAGCACCGGCAGACCGGTTTCCTCGGCCAGCAGGCGGTCCAGGTCGCGCAACAGCGCGCCACCACCGGTGAGCATCATGCCGCGCTCGGCGATGTCGGCACCCAGCTCGGGCGGGGTATGCTCCAGCGCCATCTTGACCGCCGAGACGATGTTGTTCAGCGGATCGGTCAGCGCTTCGAGGATTTCGTTGGAGCTGATGGTGAAGCTGCGCGGCACCCCTTCGGACAGGTTGCGGCCCTTGACCTCCATCTCCTTGACCTCGGAGCCGGGGAAGGCGCTGCCAATCTGCTTCTTGATCGCCTCGGCCGTGGGTTCGCCGATCAGCATGCCGTAGTTGCGGCGGATATAGGCGATGATGGCCTCGTCGAAGCGGTCGCCACCCACGCGCACGCTGCCTTTGTAGACCATGCCGCCCAGCGAGATCACGCCCACCTCGGTCGTGCCACCGCCGATGTCGACCACCATGGAGCCCGAAGCGTCCGACACCGGCAGGCCGGCGCCGATGGCCGCGGCCATGGGTTCCTCGATCAGGTAGACCTCGGACGCGCCAGCGCCCAGGGCCGACTCGCGGATGGCCCGGCGCTCGACCTGAGTCGAGCCACAGGGCACGCAGATGATGATGCGCGGGCTCGGCTTGAACATCGAGCGCGGGTGCACCATCTTGATGAACTGCTTGAGCATCTGCTCGGTGACGGTGAAGTCGGCGATCACGCCATCCTTCATCGGGCGGATGGCCTCGATGTTGCCGGGCACCTTGCCCAGCATGGCCTTGGCCTCATGGCCGACCGCCTGGATGGTCTTCTTGCCCTGGGGGCCGCCTTCGTGGCGGATGGACACCACCGACGGCTCGTCCAGGACGATGCCCTTGTTGCGAACGTAGATGAGGGTGTTGGCGGTGCCGAGGTCGATGGCCAGGTCGGTGGAAAACTGCCGACGGAACGCTTCAAACATGGTGCGAGGTTACCTGTGGGGCACGGTCAGGGCGTCGCCCGGCCGTCGCCGAGAAAGGGGGTGAAATCCGGAGGCCTAAGTGGTTGATTCGGCGGCAAAAAGCGCTCGCACGCCGGTTTCGCCGCCAAACCACGGATAATACCGTATCCCCTGTGCATAACTGCACGCAACGGGGCGGTTTCTTCCCAATTTACACGCCGTTTCGGGGGTCAGCCGACCACCGGCAGCTTTCACGCCCCTGACGCGCACTTTCAACATCCCGTCATGTCCCTGACCCTGTCCGACATCGACCGCATCGCCAACCTGGCCCGGCTGGAAATGCCGCCGGCCCAGGCCGAGCGCATGCTCACCCAGCTCAACGGCTTCTTCGACATCGTCGAGCAGATGAAGGCGGTGGACACCACCGGCGTCGAGCCGCTGGCCCACCCGACCGCCGTCATCGACCATGTCAGCCTGCGCCTGCGGCCCGACGTGGCCAGCGAGCCCAACAACCGCGAGGCCAACCAGCGCAGCGCCCCTGCCGTCGAGCGCGGCCTGTTCCTCGTGCCCAAGGTGATTGAATGAGCTTGAACGACATCCACCAGATGGGCGTGGCCGAACTGGCTGCTGCCATCGCTGACAAGCAGACCTCTGCCGTCGAAGCCGCGCAGGCCCTGCTGGCGCGCGCAAAACAGCACCAGAACCTCGGCGCCTACCTGGCCTTCAACGAAGACGCCACGCTGGCACAGGCCCGCGCCGCCGATGCCCGCATCGCGTCGGGCGAACACGGCCCTCTGCTGGGGGTGCCGCTGGCGCACAAGGACATCTTCGTCACGAAGGACTTTCCCAGCACCGCCGGCAGCAAGATGCTGCAGGGTTACCAGAGCCCGTTCGACGCCACCGTGGTTGCCAACCTCGCCAAGGCCGGCGCCGTGACCCTGGGCAAGCTCAACTGCGACGAGTTCGCCATGGGCGGCAGCAACGAGAACTCCGCCTACGGCGTGGCCCGCAATCCCTGGGACACCGCGCGTGTGCCCGGTGGCTCATCCGGTGGTTCGGCCGTGGCCGTGGCCGCGCGCCTGGCGCCCGCTGTCACCGGCACCGACACCGGCGGCTCCATCCGCCAGCCGGCCAGCTTCTGCAACGTCACCGGCATCAAGCCCACCTATGGGCGCTGCTCGCGCTACGGCATGATCGCCTTCGCCTCCAGCCTGGACCAGGCCGGCCCGATGGCGCGCAGTGCCGCCGACTGCGCCACGCTGCTGACGGCCATGGCCGGTCCGGACATCGACCGCGATTCCACCAGCCTGGACCACCCGGCCGAGGACTACACGCGCCTGCTGGGCACCCCGCGCGAAGGGGCCAGCGCCGCCCAGCCGCTCAAGGGCCTGCGCATCGGTCTGCCCAAGGAGTTTTTTGGCGAAGGCTGTGCGACCGATGTGGTGGCCGCCGTGCGTGCCGCGCTGAGCGAGTACGAGAAGCTCGGTGCCACGCTGGTGGACATCACGCTGCCGCGCACCGAGCTGTCCATCCCGGTCTACTACATCATCGCGCCGGCCGAAGCCTCGTCGAACCTGAGCCGTTTTGACGGCGTGAAGTTCGGCCACCGCGCCGCGCAGTACGACGACCTGATCGACATGTACAAGAAGTCGCGCAGCGAGGGCTTCGGCCCCGAGGTGCAGCGGCGCATCATGATCGGCACCTACGTGCTGAGCCACGGCTACTACGACGCCTACTACCTCAAGGCGCAGCAGATCCGCCGCCTGATCGCGCAGGACTTCCAGAACGCCTTCACCCAATGCGACGTGATCGCCGGCCCGGCCGCGCCGACCACCGCCTGGAAGATCGGCGAGAAGAGCGACGACCCGGTCGCCAACTACCTGGCCGACATCTTCACTCTACCGGCCTCGCTGGCCGGCCTGCCTGGCATGAGCGTTCCGGCGGGCTTCGGGGCGGGCGGTTTGCCCGTGGGCCTGCAGCTGATCGGCAACTACTTCCGTGAGGCCGAACTGCTGCAAGCGGCCGATGCGTTCCAGCGCGCGACCGACTGGCACACCAAGTCGCCGGAGGGCTTCTGAACATGAGCGACAAGAAACAAGTTTCCCTGCTGGTGCAAGGCTACGAAGTCGTCATCGGCTTCGAGACCCACGCCCAGCTGGCCACGCAGAGCAAGATCTTCAGCCGCGCGCCCACGGCCTTTGGCGCCGAGCCGAACACCCAGGCCTGCGCGGTGGACCTGGCCCTGCCAGGCACGCTGCCGGTGATGAACCGCGAGGCGGTGGCGCACGCCATTCGCCTGGGCCTCGCGCTGGGTTCGCACATCGCCGAGCAGAGCGTGTTCGCGCGCAAGAACTACTTCTACCCCGACCTGCCCAAGGGCTACCAGATCAGCCAGTTCGAGATCCCGGTGGTGCAGGGCGGCGAGGTGTCGTTCTACCTGGGCGACGAGAAGAAGACCGTGCGCCTGGTGCGCGCCCACCTCGAAGAGGACGCGGGCAAGAGCCTGCACGAGGACTTCATCGGCCAGTCGGGCATCGACCTCAACCGCGCCGGCACGCCGCTGCTGGAGATCGTGACCGAGCCCGACATCCGCTCCAGCGCCGAGGCCGTGGCCTACGCGAAAGAGCTGCACAAGATCGTGACCTGGATCGGCATCTGCGACGGCAACATGCAGGAAGGCTCGTTCCGCTGCGACGCCAACGTCTCGGTGCGCAAGCCGGGCGCGCCTCTGGGCACGCGCCGCGAGATCAAGAACCTGAACTCCTTCAAGTTCATGCAGCAGGCCATCGACTACGAGGTGCGCTGGCAGATCGAACAGATCGAGGACGGCCACGCCATCCAGCAGGCCACGGTGCTGTTCGACCCCGACACCGGCGAGACGCGCGCCATGCGCACGAAGGAAGACGCGGCCGACTACCGCTACTTCCCCGACCCCGATCTGCCGCCGCTGGTGATCGCGCGTTCGTGGGTCGATGAGGTGAAGGCCAGCATGCCAGAGCTGCCGCGCCAGATGGCCGAGCGCCTGGTGGCCGCCTACGGCCTGCCCGAGTACGACGCCACCACGCTGACACAGAGCCCGGCCATGGCCGCCTACTTCGAGACCGCCGCCAAGGCATCCGGTCAGGCCAAGATGGCGAGCAACTGGATCATGGGCGAGGTCTCGCGCCGGCTGAACCACGAAGAGAAGGACATCGCGCAGGTGCCCGTCAGCGCCGAGACGTTGGCCGCGCTGCTCAAGCGCATCGCCGACGGCACCATCTCCAACAACGCAGCCAAGCAGGTGATGGATGCGCTGTGGGCCGGTGAAGGCCAGGATGTCGACGCCATCATCGAAGCCAAGGGTCTCAAGCAGATGAACGATTCCGGCGCGCTGGAAAAGATCATCGACGAGGTGATGGCCGCCAACGCGCCCATGGTCGAGCAGTACCGTGCCGGCAAGGACAAGGCCTTCAACGCGCTGGTGGGCCTGGTCATGAAGGCCAGCAAGGGCAAGGCCAACCCGCAACAGGCCAACGAGCTGCTCAAGCAGAAGTTGCAGGGCTGAATGCCCGACGCCCGATGACGAAAGGCCCGCGATGCGGGCCTTTGTCCTGGCAGGCGGCGGTCAGGGCCGGGTCACCGCGGTGGCGGCATTGCCGCTGCCGCCGCTGACGCCATGTTCCGCCCAGAGCCGACGCAGGCGAGCCAGCTCTTCATCGAAACGCGCGTTGACGCGGGCTTTTTCCTCGACCTGCGCAAACAGGAAGCGCTGCTGCGTCTTCTGTTCGTGGTCGTTGTCCTCGAGCTTGCGGCGCAGCCACTCCGGCGCCTTCTTCGGGTCGTTCTGGTAGAACTCCAGCTCGGTGTCGATCTCGCGCCGCTGCTGGTTCAGGGCCTCTGCCCGCTTGTTGACCGCCGCAATCACCTCATCGATCTGGGTCAGGGCCTCGGCCCGCTCGCGGTCATGCGCTGCCTTGTTCGGGTAGCGCATGAACAAGGCCTTGTCGCGACGCTTTTCGTCGGCGATCCGGGCCTGTGCTTCGGCTTCCTTGCGCTTCTCGGCCTCGATGCGGGCCCGCTCATCGGCGGTGTAGCTGGGCGGAATGACCCGCTTGACCGTGCCGCTGCTGCCCAGCTCCCGCTGTTCACGGTCCAGACACTGGGTGATGGGTCGGTCGGATGTGATGCGGCGGCCGCTCGCGTCCGTGCAACTGTAGATTCCCGGCTTGACCTCCGTGCGCGAAGTCTGCGCGGGCACCTCGGCGACCTGCATGGCCAGCACCGCCATGGCACCCGCGCCGGCACGGGCGCCGGACAGAAGAACGGGGAAGCGGCTGGTCCTGGGCAAGATGGGGATTCCTCACTGAACGCCGTATCGCTGCCGGTAGGCCAGCACACGTTCGCGGTGGACGTCCAGATCCCCGCCGGCTTTTAAGTCCAGATACTGCATCAAATCAGCCAAACGTGCAATGGCGCATACTTTCAGGCCCAGTTCGCGCTGAACGTACTGCACGGCGCTGTGGTCCACATCCCTGAGCACGCCGTCGGCACCGGTCTCGGTGGCCTTCTCCTGCCGGTCCAGGGCAATCGCCACCGCATGGGGGGCGGCGCCCGCCGCCCGGATGAGCGCAATGGACTCGCGCGCCGCGGTGCCGGCACTCATGACATCGTCCACGATCAGCACGCGTCCCTTGAGCGGCGCACCCACCAGGGTGCCGCCCTCGCCGTGGTCCTTGGCTTCCTTGCGGTTGTAGGCGAAGGGCACGTTGCGCCCCTGGCGGGCCAGCTCGATGGCCACCGCCGCACCCAGGGGAATGCCCTTGTAGGCCGGCCCGAAGATCATGTCGAACTCGATGCCGCTGGCGATCAGGGCCTGTGCATAGAATTGCGCGAGCCTGCCCAGCTTCGCACCGTCGTCGAACAGACCGGCGTTGAAGAAGTAGGGGCTCATCCGGCCTGCCTTGGTCTTGAATTCGCCAAAGCGCAAGACACCGGCATCGACACAGAACTGCACGAAATCCTGCGCCAGCACACCACCTTCGGCCGGTGCGGCACCCTTTTCAGAGACCATGGGAATGTCCTTGTTCAAACTGACCAGCCTCAACCTCAACGGCATCCGCTCGGCCACCAGCAAAGGGCTGGAAACCTGGCTGGCCACGCATGCACCCGATTGTATTTGTGTGCAGGAAGTCAAGGCCCAGGCGCCCGACGTGAGCGGTCGCTTCGAGGAACTGGCCGGCCTGCGCGGGCACTTCCACTTTGCCGAGAAGAAGGGCTACTCAGGCGTGGCGGTCTACACCCGGCACGAGCCCAGCGAGGTGGTCACCGGCTTCGACGGTGGCGAGTTCGACAGCGAGGGGCGCTATGTCGAACTGCGCTTCGACACACCCGCACGCAAGCTCTCGGTCATCAGCGTGTACTTTCCCAGCGGCTCCTCAGGACCGGAACGGCAGGAGGCCAAGTACCGATTCCTGGACGCGATCTACCCGCACCTGATGGCCCTGAAGGCGCAGCGCGAGTTCGTCATCTGCAGCGACGTCAACATCGCGCACACCGAAAAGGACCTGAAGAACTGGAAGAGCAACCAGAAGAACAGCGGCTTCCTGCCCGAGGAGCGCGCCTGGATGACCCGGCTGCTGGGCGAAGGCGGTCTGGTGGATGTGTACCGGCAACTGCAGCCCGACGCGACCGATGCCTGCTACACATGGTGGAGCAACCGGGGTCAGGCCTACGCCAAGAACGTGGGCTGGCGTCTGGACTACCACCTGGCCACACCGGCTCTGGCGGCCACGGCGCGCACCGAATCCATCTACAAGGGCGAGAAGTTCAGCGACCACGCGCCCATCACCATCGAGTACGAACTCGGACTCTGATCCGGGGACGCCGAGACCCTGGATCCACACCACCGGTAAGCAGTGCTTCGGACAAGGGCCTGGCCGGGTGTGGCACTGGCTGATGGCGGGTGGCCGTCAGGGCCGATCGTCCGATCGGGTTGGTGAAGAGATTGGACGTCAGGCAGATCCATCTGTCCAATACAGAATGGTGACGCTACCATCTGGAAAACAGATGGAAGATCCAACCCCATGGAACTGCGACAACTGCGCTACTTCGTGGCGATTGCCGACAGCGGCAGCTTCACCAAGGCCGCCGAGCGGGTGTACGTGGCCCAATCAGCCTTGAGCCACCAGCTGGCGCAGCTGGAAGACGAGCTGGGCACCCCCCTGTTCGACCGCTCCCGCCGGGGCGTGGAGCTGACCGAGGCGGGTCAGCGCTTCTTTCCGCACGCGGTGTCCATCCTGCGTCAGGCCGAGGAAGCGCTGGCCAGCGCCCGCAGCACCGACGAGGAACCCGAGGGCAAGGTGGTGTTCGGCATCCCGCACAGCGCGTCGAACGCCCTGGCCCTGCCGCTGCTGCGTGAGGTCCGCCAGCGCCTGCCCAAGGTCACGCTGGAACTGACCGAGGAACTCACGGGCAACCTGACGCGCCAGTTGCGCACCGGTCAGATCCAGCTGGCGGTGCTGTTCGAGGATGGCCAGCTGGGCGGCTTTTCGGTGACCCGGGTGCTCAGCGAACAACTGCATCTGATCGAACCCGAGGACGCCAGCCCGACACCGGCCAAAGGCCGCCCCCCGGTACGCCCCCTCTCGCTGCGGCAGGCGCTGTCACGCCCGCTGATCCTGCCGGCCAGCCCGCATGGCGTGCGTCCCATCATCGAGGCGGCTGCGGCCATGGCCGGCTTGCCCCCGCCGCGCGTGGAGGCCGACATCAGCTCCATCAGCATCCTGCGCACCACCCTGCTGGCCGGCATGGGTCGCACGCTGTTGCCGGTCATGCCCCTGCTGCCCGAGATCCAGGCGGGCCTGCTGAGGGTGACACCGGTTACCCGGCTCGACCGCACACTGGCGGTGTGCAGTTCGGCCCAGATCCCCCGCTCACCGGCCTGTCAGGCGGTGGCGGAACTGGCGGTGGCACTGATGCAGCGCCTGAGCAGCAGCGGGGAGTGGTCAGGCTCCCGACCTCTGACGGCCGCGAAGGCACATGACTGAGGGACAATCGGCGCGAAGTCCCTGCCACCGCATTGCCCAATGAACGCCAGCACCGCCACCGCGCCCGGCCCCCTGCAGGGCCTGAAGATCGTCGAGATGGGCCAGCTCATTGCCGGCCCCTTTGCCGCCAAGACACTGGGTGATCTGGGCGCCGACGTCATCAAGATCGAACCTCCCGAAGGCGGGGATCCATTGCGCCAATGGCGGCTGATCAAGGACGGCACCTCGGTCTGGTGGCAGGTCCAGTCGCGCAACAAGCGCTCCATCGCCTTGGACCTGCGCCAGCCCGAAGGACAGGCCATTGCCCGCGAGCTGATCGCGCAGGCCGACGTGCTGGTCGAGAATTTCCGCCCCGGGACGCTGGAGGCGTGGGGCATGGACTATGCGTCACTGGCCAGCACCAACCCCGGCCTGATCCTGTTGCGCATCTCGGGCTATGGCCAGACCGGCCCTTACCGCGACAAACCAGGGTTCGGCGTGATTGGCGAGGCCATGGGCGGCCTGCGCCACCTGACGGGCGAGCCAGGCCGCGTGCCGGTGCGTTGCGGGGTGTCCATCGGCGATACGCTGGCCTCGCTGCATGGCGTCATCGGCATCCTCGCGGCGCTGCATCACCGACAGGCCACCGGCCGCGGACAGGTGGTCGATGTGGCCCTGCACGAGGCGGTGTTCAACGTGATGGAGAGCCTGCTTCCCGAATACAGCGCATTCGGCACGGTGCGCGAGCCCGCCGGCAGCGCCCTGCCCGGCATTGCGCCGTCCAATGCCTACCGCTGCCAGGATGGCCAGGTGCTGGTGGCCGGCAATGGTGACAGCATCTTCAAGCGCTTGATGGTGGCCATCGGGCGCCCCGATCTGGCCGAGCGGCCGGACCTGGCCAGCAACACCGGGCGGGTGGCATCGGTGGCGGAAATCGACGGCGCCATCGGCCACTGGACCGGCGAGCGGACCGTGAACGAGGTGCTGGCGGCCCTGGATGCGGCCCAGGTGCCGGTCGGCCGCATCTACACCGCCCGCGACATTGCCGAGGACCCCCACTACCGCGCCCGAGACATGATCCTGACCCAGCGCACGCGCGAGGGCTACGAGGTCGAGGTGCCGGGCATCGTACCCAAGCTCTCGGTCACACCCGGCGGCATTCGCAGCCCGGCACCGCGCCTGGGTGAGGATACCGACGCCGTTCTGCGTGAACTCGGCCACACCGACGAGCAGATCGCTGCCCTGCGCGCGCGCGGACTCATCCGCTGATTCGGCCAGCCACCTTTTCCCCATCCACCCTATGCTTCAGTACCGCACCATTCCCGTCACCGCCTTTGCCCAGAACTGTTCCATCGTGTGGTGTGACGAAACCATGGACGCCGCCGTGATCGACCCGGGCGGCGACATCGACCGCCTGATCGAGGCCGCACGCCTGCTGGGCGTGATCCTCAAGGCCATCTGGCTGACCCACGCCCACATCGACCACGCCGGTGGCACGGCCGCCCTGGCCGAGCGGCTGGCACTGCCCATCATCGGACCACACCCCGGCGACCAGTTCTGGATCGACGCCCTGCCCCAGCAGAGCCAGATGTTCGGCTTTCCGCCCGCCGGGCATTTCACGCCGACACGCTGGCTGGCCGACGGCGACACGGTGCAGATTGGCCATTGCACGCTGAACGTGCGGCACTGCCCGGGCCACACACCAGGGCACGTGGTGTTTCACAGCCCACAGGCGCAGCGCGCCTTCGTGGGCGACGTGTTGTTTGCCGGCAGCATCGGCCGCACCGACTTCCCGCAGGGCAACCACGCCCAGCTGATTGCCAGCATCCGCGAGCGCCTCTGGCCCATGGGGGATGAGACGGTGTTCATCCCCGGTCACGGACCGGAGAGCAGCTTTGGCGAGGAGCGGCGATTCAATCCTTTCGTGGGCGAAGGCCGCTGACAGGCCTCAACCCCGGCGCAGCGCGTCCTCGTACAGACCCTGCACCTTGGGCACGTTGGCTTCAAGCTCGCGAATACGGGTCGGGCCACTGGGGTGGGTGGAGAGGAACTCCAGCCCCCGGCCTTTCTGGGCCGCGGCCATCTTCTGCCACAGGCTGACGCTGGCCCGGGGCTTGAAGGCGCCGCGCGCGGCCAGCTCCAGGCCCACCAGATCGGCCTCGGACTCGTCTTCGCGGCTGAACTTGAGGGTCAACAGCTGCGAGCCCAGGTTGGCCGCGGCGTCACCCAGGTCACCCAGCCCCAGCAAGGCGGCCCCCAGGCGCAGTCCGACGTTGGTGGCGGTGCTTTTGGCCACGCGCTCACGGGCATGCTCGCGCAGCGCGTGGGCCATTTCGTGGCCCATGATCATGGCCACTTCGTCATCGTCCAGCCGCAGCTGGTCCAGGATGCCGGTGTAGAACGCAATCTTGCCTCCAGGCATGCAGAAGGCGTTGATCTGGTCACTCTGGATCAGGTTGACCTGCCACTTCCATTCGCGCGCACGTTCGTTCCAGGGCGCCGCGTGGGGGATCATGCGCTTGGCGATGGCGTGCAGGCGCTGCACCTGCGGGTGGGCAGCAGGCAGCAGTGCCTTCTGGCCGCTGGCCTCGCGCAGCATCTGCAGATACTGCTGGCTGGCGGCGCTCTCCAGTTGCTCGGCCGGCACCAGCTTGCGCAGCGATGAAGATTTGCCCACATCGACCTGGGCCAGCGCAGGTCCGGCCAGCGCCGTGGCCGCACCGGCCGCCGCTGCGCGCAGGAAACCGCGACGCGCCGACCATCGGTGATCGGACGCCTCCATCGCAACCGTTGAGGATTTGAGATCGCACAGAAAGCACATGCGTCAATAATAGGCAAAGCCGCGCCGGCCCGCTGAACTGTCCATCGATGACCGAGAACGCCATCACACGCCCCGATCCATCCGCCGCCGACGCCGCACCCCACCCCACCTGGGGCCAGACCTTGCGCGCCTACCTGGAGCCCGCCAGCCTGCGCATGTTTGCGCTGGGCTTCTCGGCGGGCCTGCCGCTGCTGCTGGTGCTGGGCACGCTGAGCTTCCGGCTGCGCGAGGCCGGGCTGGACCGCACCACCATCGGCTACCTGAGCTGGGTCGGGCTGGCCTACGGCTTCAAGTGGGTCTGGTCGCCCTTGGTCGACCGCCTGCCCATTCCGTGGCTGACCCGGGCACTGGGACGGCGACGCAGCTGGCTGCTGGTGTCACAGCTCATGGTGGCAGCCGGTCTGGTGGGGATGGCACTGTCCGATCCGCGCAGCGCGCTGGACACGGTGGTCTGGTGTGCCCTGGTCGTGGCCTTCGCCTCGGCGACCCAGGACATCGCGCTGGATGCCTTCCGGATCGAGTCAGCCGACACGCAGCACCAGGGTGTGCTGGCCGCCACCTACCAGACCGGCTACCGGCTGGCCATGATCTGGGCGGGCGCCGGGGTACTCTGGCTGGCCGCCCGTGCCGAGGTGCCGGCCGGCCTCACCGGCGCAGCCGCTTACCAGAACGGCGCCTGGATGACTGCGTACCTGGTCATGGCCGCGTCCATGCTGGTGGGCATGGTCACGGTGCTGGCTTCACGCGAACCGGTGCCGGCCCTGCTGCCACCCGCCCGCAACGCCACCGAATGGCTGCGCGGCGCCCTGGTCGAGCCGTTTGCCGATTTTCTGCGCCGCTACGGCTGGCACGCCGCGGTGATCCTGGCGCTGATCGGTGTCTACCGCATCAGCGATGTGGTGATGGGCATCATGGCCAACCCGTTCTATGTGGACATGGGTTACACCAAGGACGAGGTCGCCGCCGTCACCAAGGTCTACGGCGTGATCATGACCCTGGTCGGTGCCTTTCTGGGTGGTGCGTTGTCGCTGCGTCTGGGCGTGATGCGGGTGCTCATGCTCGGGGCCGTGCTGTCGGCCGCCACCAACCTGCTGTTTGCCTGGCTGGCGGGCCACGGACACGACGTGACGGCGCTGATCGCGGTGGTGTCGGCGGACAACCTGAGTGCCGGCATCGCGTCGGCCGCGTTCATCGCCTACCTGTCGGGCCTGACCAATGTGAGCTACTCGGCCACGCAATACGCCCTGTTCAGTTCGATGATGCTGCTGGCCCCCAAGTGGCTCGCCGGCTTCTCGGGCGCCTTCGTGGACGCCTACGACTACCCGACCTTCTTCACCGCCACCGCCGCGCTGGGTCTGCCGGTGCTGCTGCTGATCGCGCTGGCCGCGCGCTTCACGCCGGTGGCCGTGCGTCCAGCAGCGCCCTGAGTTCGCCCTTCTGCACCTTGCCCAAGGCCGTGCGCGGCAGCCGATCCAGCGCCACCCATCGGCGGGGCCACTTGTAGCGCGCCAGCCGCCCGTCCAGGAACGCCTGCACACGCTCGGCCCACGGCTGCGCCTGCGGCGCCTGCGGCTCGCGCAGCACCACGCAGGCGACCGCCACCTCGCCCCAGCGCGCATCCGGCTGACCGATCACGGCGCATTCCGCCACCTCGGGATGCTGCACCAGCAGGTTCTCGATCTCGGCCGGGTAGATGTTCTCGCCGCCGGAGATGATCATGTCCTTGGCCCGCCCGACCACGGTGTAACTGCCATCGGGTGCCTGCCGGGCCAGGTCGCCCGAGTGGAAGAACCCCTGGGTGTCCACCGCAGGTCGGTCGGGCCAGTAGCGCGCGACCACGTTGGGCCCACGCACGCACAATTCGCCGACCTCGCCCTGCGCGGCCTCGCCTCCGTCAACACCCAGCAGGCGCACCTGCACACCGGGTGCCGGCCAGCCGCAGGAACCGAGATGGCTGGCCGCAAACGCCGGCGGCAGCGCCACCGAAAACGGCCCGGTCTCGGTGCTGCCGTACACATTGCAGACCGGCACACCCCGGTCCAGAAAGGCCTGGAGCGGCGCCGGTGGCAGCACACTGGAGCCGGCCCAGACCGCCCGCAGGGACGACACATCGGTGGTGGACCAGGCGGGATTCGACACCAGCGCTTGCAAGGTGGCCGGCACCTGCAGGGTCAGCGTCGGGCGGTCCTGAGCGATGGATTGCAGGGTGGCACCCGGGTCGAAACGGGCCATGAGGAGCACCTGGGCACCGGCCGCCAGCGCCGGCAGCGTCTGGATGCACAACCCGCCCACATGAAACAGCGGCAGCACGGTCAGCACCACATCCTGCTCGGACAGGGCCTGCACCTGGCCCGCGATCGCCATGTTGGCCAGGAGGTTGGCCTGGGTATGCACCGCGGCCTTCGGGTGCCCGGTGGTGCCCGAGGTGTAGACCAGCAGCAGCGGCTGCGTGGCATCGTCGGGGTGCGCTGGCGCAGGCTCCGCTGAAACCCGCGCCAGCGCATCCACCGCACAGACCCGTTCGTGGGCCATGCTCCCGGGCCATGCGCCCAGCGCCCTGGCCTGCTCGCCCCAGGCCGCGTCATGCACCAGCAGCCGTGGCGAGCAATCGGCGAGCACCGCCGCCCACTCGGCCGGCGAGAGCCGGTGGTTGAGGGGGACAAACACCGCCCCCAGGCGGGCCAGGGCCCACAGCAGCACCAGCTGCCCCGGGTGATTGAACCCGAGCCAGGCCACCCGGTCGCCCTGACCGATGCCCTGCCCATGCAGACCGGCGGCCATGCGCTCCACCGCGGCGGCGAAACTGCCCACATCCAGCCGCTGCCAGGCACTGGCGGCGTCGGCCGGGTCGCGCCAGGCCAACAGCGTGCGCGACGGATCCCGGGTCTGCCATCGGGTCAGCAAGGCGTCAAACGATGGGGCGGGCCAGTCCGGTGCTTCGGCAGACCAGGGTAGGGATGTGGACATTCACACAACTTTACGCGAGGTGCAAGGGCGGGTAACAGGGTCCGGGCATCATGGAAAACGCCGATATCTCCCCGCTACACTGCCTGCCATGACTTCCCGACTGCTGATGATCGAGGACGACGCCCGCCTGGCCCAGATGGTCAGCGCCTACCTGGGCCAGTCCGGCTACGAGGTGACCCACGCCGGCGACGGCGAGAGCGGCCTGGAGCAGCTGCCCCTGCTGCAACCCGAGCTCGTCATCCTGGACCTGATGATGCCCGGCATCGACGGCCTGGAGGTGTGCCGGCGCATCCGGGCCCTGCCCAACGGCCTGTCCCGCGTGCCCGTCCTCATGCTCACCGCCAAGGGCGACCCGATGGACCGCATCATTGGGCTGGAACTCGGTGCCGACGACTACCTGCCCAAGCCCTTCGAGCCGCGCGAACTGCTCGCCCGCATCCGCGCTGTCCTGCGCCGGCGGGGAGAGGCTGGCGCCTCGCCCGAGCGGACCACCCCGGTGCTGCGTTTCGGCTCCCTGGAAATTGACCGCGACGCCCGCATGGTGCAGGTGCGCGGCCAGGCCTGTGACCTGACGTCCTACCAGTTCGACCTGCTGGTGGCCATGGCCGAGCGGGCGGGCCGGGTACTCACGCGCGACCAGATCATGGAGGCGGTGCGCGGCCGCGAGCTGGAGGCCTTTGACCGCTCCATCGATGTGCACATCGGCCGCATCCGCAATGCCATCGAAGATGACAGCAAGGAGCCCAAGCGCATCCTGACCGTGCGCGGCGTCGGCTACGTGTTTGCGAAGCAGCAGGAATGAAGAGCCTGCTCGGACAGAAGCTGTACCTGCGCATCTGGCTGGCCGTGGTGGCCGCCGTGGCCGTGCTCACCCTGGTGGTGGGCTGGCTCTGGCAGGTCGCGATGGACATGGAGCGCGAGCAGAACACCAACCGCGCCGCCCGCACCCTCATCATCCGCGACAGCGATGGCGACATCCTGGCGCAAGCCCCCGCGCAGGCGGTGCGCGTGCCGGGCGCTGGCCTGGAGTTCCAGGTCGAGATGAAGGACGGCCAGACCCTGTACATCCAGCTGCCCCGCCCCAACCGGCCGCCCAACAGCCCACTGTCGTCCTCGCGCACACGCGACTGGGTGCAGTCGCCCCCGGGTTTTGCGTGGATGCTCGGTCTGGTGGCCCTGGCGGTGGCGCTGGGCGCCTATCCGATCGTCCGGCGCCTGACCAAGCGGCTGGAAGGCCTTCAGCGCGGCGTCGAGCGCTGGGGCAACGGCGACCTCAGCACCCGCCTGCCCGTCCAGGGACACGATGAAGTCGCCTTTCTGGCCGAGCGATTCAATGCCGCCGCCGAACGCGTGCAGAGCCTGCTGCTGTCCCACAAGGCGTTGCTGGCCAACGCGTCGCACGAACTGCGCTCCCCGCTGGCGCGCATCCGCATGGGACTCGAACTCATGGGGCAGGACCCGGGCAGCGTCGCCCAGCGCGCCGAGATGGCCCGCAGCATCGAAGAACTGGACCAGCTGATCGACGAGATCCTGCTGGCCAGCCGCCTGGACGCCCGCGCCGACGACCCGGCCGCCCTGGGACCGAGGGAAGAGGTGGACCTGATCGGTCTGGCCGCCGAAGAGTGCTCACGCACCGGCGCCGAACTGCAGGTCGATGACGGCAGCGCGCCCCTGCTGGTCCAGGGCCACGCCCGCCTGCTGCGCCGGCTGCTGCGCAACCTGCTGGAAAACGCCCGCCGGCATGGACGGGACCCGGCCACGGGCCTGCCCGCACCGGTCACCCTGCGACTGGGCCGCACGCGCACCGAGCGCGGCCCCCTGATCCGTCTGGCGGTGGAGGACCAGGGACCGGGCGTGCCGGCCAGCCACCGCGAGCGGATTTTCGAGCCGTTCTTCCGCCTGCCGGGCGCCAGTGAGCGCGAAGGCGGGGTCGGTCTGGGGCTGTCGCTGGTCCGGACCATCGCCCAACGGCATGCCGGTACCGTGCGCTGCGAGGAACGCCAGGGCGGCGGCGCGCGATTTGTGGTGGAACTGCAAGGCTGACCGCAATCCATGCCTCATTTTGGGGATGATTTCACCCCAAAACCGCCCGTTTCCCGGGTAAGTACCGTGAACAGGGGATATCCGCACGCCGTGGCGCACCGCACAATGCATTCAGTTGCTGTCACAGACGCCAAGAACATCACCCGCACATTCCAAAGAACCAGCCGCGGGTCATACCAGTCTCCCAACGACGTCCTTCCAAGGACTTTCCAAAGCCACCGCAAGGTGGCTTTCTTTTTGCTCCGTCGTTCGGCGCCTTGGCGGGATCAGGCGAAAAAAAACCGACCACGAAGGTCGGTTGGTAGAAGTTGATGCATCTCTCGGGGACGCTGTTTGACGCTTGTTCTGCTTTTGGACGGGCTTGTCTCCTCGGTCCCCCGCGGTCACGGTGATCACTCACCGTTGCGAGTGAAGGCACTGTAAGTGCACGCACCGTCAGCGTGCATCCGGACATACCCTCAGACGGGCATCACCATGGCACGGGAAATGCTGCGCATCGGCAGTCTCCGACAAAAGGATCCCAACATGAGTTCTGGCGAAATCCTGGCGGCCGCCGCCCACCTGCATGTGCTGCTGCGTCGAAAAACCGGTCGGGTCACCGACACCGAATGGATGGCCGGCAACCGCGAATACGCCCGCGCCATGATCGCGTTTGCCCGGGACAGCGCCACCCAGGACGGACATACGGATCTGCTGCCGCTGGCCGAGCGACTCGAGACACTGATGGCCCTGGCGGTGCCTACAGCCACATCCGCGCGTGAGACCAAGGCACCTCGTTCCGGCAACGATTCGAGCTTTGAACCCGCCGAACCGGCCACGAGCGGCCAGCCCGCACCGGATGCCCTGAGCAGCCGCTACATCGGCCGCCTGCGCTGACGCGGCTCAGGCACCCGAGAGGATCGCCCGGGCCGCCTTCTCGGCGATCATGAGTGTCGGGCTGTTGGTGTTGCCGCTGGTGATCGTGGGCATCACGCCCGCATCGACCACCCGCAGACCGGCCACCCCGCGCACGCGCAGGTGGCTGTCGACCACGGCCATCGGGTCGTCCGCGCGGCCCATCTTCGTGGTACCCACCGGGTGGAAGATGGTGCTGGCAATGTCACCGGCGAGGCGGGCAAGTTCCTCGTCGCTCTGGTATTGCGGACCAGGCTTGAACTCCTCGGGGTGGTATTGGGCCATCGCCGGTTGCGACACGATGCGCCGTGTGACCCGCAGGCTGTCGGCGGCCACCCGGCGGTCGTCGTCGGTGGCGAGGTAGTTGGGCGCAATGGCCGGTGCATCCTCAGTGCGCGGACTGCGGATGCGCACATGGCCGCGGCTGCTGGGATTGAGGTTGCATACGCTGGCGGTGAAGGCCGGGAAGCGGTGCAAAGGCTCACCGAAAGCGTCCAGGCTCAGGGGTTGAACGTGGTACTCGATGTTGGCATGCGGCTGCGACGGATCGCTGCGCGTGAAAGCCCCCAGCTGGCTGGGCGACATGCTCATGGGGCCGCTGCGCGTGAGCGCGTACTGCAGGCCGATGCGCGCCTTGCCCCAGAGCGAGTTGGCCAGGGTGTTGAGGGTGGTGGCGCCCTGCACCTTGTAGACCGATCGGATTTGCAGGTGGTCCTGCAGGTTCTCGCCCACCCCCGGCAGCTCATGCTCGACGGCCACGCCGGCCGCCTGAAGCACCGGCGCCGGTCCGATGCCCGAGAGCTGCAGAATCTGCACCGAGCCGATGCTACCGGCGCTGAGCACCACCTCCCGAGCCGCACGCACACTGAGCGATTCCCGCCCGCGGCGCAACACGGCGCCAGTGCAACTCAGCGCGCCCGAAGCGTCCCGCTCCAGACAAAGGCGCTCGACCTGGGTCTGCGTCCAGATGCTCAGGTTGGCGCGGTGCTGCACCGGGCGCAGAAAGGCCTTGCTGGCGTTCCAGCGCCAGCCCGCTTTCTGGTTGACCTCGAAATAGCCCACGCCCTCGTTGTCGCCAGCGTTGAAGTCGGTGGTGGCAGGAATACCGGCCTGCCGCGCCGCCAGCGCAAACGCATCGAGCACGTCCCAGCGCAGGCGCTGCTTCTCCACGCGCCATTCGCCACGCCCTCCGGTACTGCGGTGGCCGTGCAGCGCCGCGAAGGCCGCATCGCCCTGGCCCTGGTCGTAGGCATCGAGCCGCCAGTGGTCTTCGTGCGCCCGGAAATCGGGCAGGCAGTTGGCCCAGCGCCAGCGGCTGTCGCCGGTCAGTTCGGCCCAGCGGTCGTAGTCGCGGGCCTGGCCGCGCATGTAGATCATGCCATTGATGCTCGAACACCCGCCCAAGGTCTTGCCACGCGGATAGCGCAGCTTCCGACCATTGAGCCCCGGGTCGGCTTCGGTCTGGTAGAGCCAGTCGGTGCGCGGGTTGCCGATGCAGTACAGGTAGCCCACGGGGATGTGGATCCAGTGGTAGTCGTCCTTGCGGCCGGCCTCGATCAGCAGCACGCGGTGCCGGGGGTTGGCGCTCAGCCGGTTGGCCAGCAGGCAGCCGGCCGTGCCGGCGCCGATGACGATGTAGTCAAAACTCAGTTCGCTCATGCGGGGGTCTCCTGGCGCTGTCGTTATTAGTGAAGTTCATGGATTTGAGAGCACCTGGCCGCAGTGTGCCTGCTGCCATCCTTGATTTCCAATGAAATCGCTTAAGACTCATTATTTGTCTTGCTTATGATGGTGAGATGATCCGGCATCCCCTGCCCCCCATCGACCCGCAGACCCTGCGCGCCTTCGTGACCGTGGCGCGCGAGGGCAATGTCTCCCGGGCGGCGCAGCGCCTGCACCTGAGCCAGCCGGCGGTCAGCCTGCAGCTCAAGAGCCTGGCAGGCGCCACCGGCCTGCAGCTGTTCGAGCGCACGGCCCAGGGCATGACCCTCACCCGCGACGGCGCCGCCCTGCTGCCGCTGGCCGACAAGGCCCTGGCGGCCCTGTCCGATGTCGGTCTGGCCGCCGCCCACCTGCAGCGCACCGTGCGCGGCACCCTGCGCATCGGCACCATCCTGGACCCCGAATTCACCCGCCTGGGCGCCTTCCTGCGCCAGCTGGTCGAGTCGGCACCGCAGGTGGACACCGAGCTGAGCCAGGGCATGAGCGGCGACGTGCTCACGCGGCTGGAACGCGGCGAACTGGACGTGGGCTTCTGGCTGGACCTGCCACACGCTCCCCTGGGCGAGCCCTGGCGGGTGCGGCCGCTGACGCACTTTGCCTACCGGGTGCTGGCGCCCGCCGGCTGGGGGCCGCAGGTGCGGGACAAGGACTGGAAAGGTCTGGCCGCCTTGCCCTGGCTGGCCACACCACCGGCCAGTGCCCATCACCGCCTGCAGCGCCAGGTCTTCGGCCCGGGATCGCTCACCGGCGTCGAGCCCCGGCGCGTCGCGCTGGTCGATCAGGAGGCTTCCATGCTGGACCTGGTGCACAGCGGCGTGGGCCTGTCGCTGGTGCGGGACGCGATCGCCATCCGCGAAGCCCAGGCCCGGGGCCTGGTGATTGCCGAGCGTGTGTCGCTGGAATGCCAGCTGGCGTTCGTGTGCCTGCAGTCCCGGGCAGCCGAGCCGGTGATCGGCAGCGCCTGGTCGGCGCTGGAGGCGGTCTGGGGATGAGGCGCCGTCAGAAGCCCTGCGGCACCTCGAGCGGGAAGTCGTAGTCGTCTTCCAGCGCCCGCCCGGCCATGGCGCCGAGCATCTGCCCCAGGAAGACCTCGCCCACCCACTGGCGCACACCCTCGGGCAAGGGGTGCACCGTGGAGATCAGGGTCAGGCTGCTGAAGCTGCCGATGCCGGGCTCCACCGACAGGGTCTCCGGGACCAGCGGCCCGGGCATGCTGCCTTCGGGCACCGCCGCGACCTCCATGTGCCAGGCCTGCAGGAAGCGCTCGAAGTACCCCACCGATCCCTTGCGCCAGGCCTCGGCCACGTACACATGCCAGGCGGCCGGCTCTTCGACGATGAAGCCCCAGTCGAACTCGTACACCTGCCCGGGCGGTTCCTCGTACACGCCGATCCCGCGCACATCCGGGCGGGAGAGGTACTCGGCCAGCAGCGGACCAGGCCCCGTGACCGCCCCATCGATGAAGCGCTGCACGTCGCCGATACTGACCGAGAACCGCGGCGACGGGTCCATCAGGGACCGCTTGGCCCGGTTGAGCAGGCGCGACGTGGCGTCCGAGCTTTTCTGGGCCTGGATGCACCAGTCCATGAAGGTCTTGCGGCCCTCCGGGGTGGACACCTGCTGGAGCGTGTTCTCGAACGCAGCGTCGTCACGCAGGTGCCCGTCCTCGCGCAGGCGCAGCACGATGTCGACGATGGAGTTGCGGGTGATGTGCTCGATGGTGTAGGCCATCTCGCCCCCCTCGAACTCCTGCATGGCTTGCTGCATCCAGGCCATGGTCTCCCCCTCTGTCAGCCCCTGGGGCGGACGCGGAAGGTCGTTGAAGAGTGCACGCAACACGCGCACCGTGTCGAGATCGCTGGCCATGAAGCGGACGTGGGATGACGGATGGGGTCGAGGCTGGATGCGGCAGGGGCGGGAGCCTGACCGGGATCCCCCAAGCATAGACCGAAACGGGTCACGGCGGGCATGACCTGTGTCACGGCCCGGCTACAGATGGGACGGCTTCTGCCGAAATCAGACGGAATAGCCGTTGTGACAAGAAAGAAAAGCCATGCCTACGCCCATCGCCTCCGCCGGTTCCGGGGCCGCCATCGGTCTGAGCGGCATGCGCGCGGCCCAGACGCGGCTGGACAGCAGTGCGCACAACGTGGCCAATGTGCTGACACCGGGCTTTTGGCGTCAGCAAGTCGCCCAGAGCGAACGTGCGGCGGGCGGCGGTGTGGATGCGCAGGTACAACAGGCCGGACAGCCGGGTGGCCCCGACGGCTTTGCCGATCTGGCGGGCGATCTGGTGGAACAGCGCATCAGCCTCTACAGCTTTGCCGCCAACCTGCGCACGGTGCAGACCCAGGACGACATGCTGGGCACCTTGCTGGATACCAAGGCCTGAGCTGAACACCCACCCGGCCTGTGCAAGCGCGCCAGGTATGGCCCGTTGCACCGATACTGGGGCCATGACCAGCCCACCGCTCCAGACCGCCCCCATCCGCCAACCCACGGTGGATCCGTTGTTCCTGGCCACCCCGGGGGTGAGCACCTACGATGGCCAACGACCACTGAGCAACGCCAGCGCCTTTTTCTTCCAGCGCGACCAGCGCCTGTTTCTCGTCACCAGTCGCCATGTGCTGCACGACCCGGAGAGCGGCCACCACCCCGACCGGATCCAGATCAGTCTGCATCTGGATCCTCAGGATCTCACGCGGTGCGTGGCCTACTCCATATGGCTCTATGCGCAGGGCTCTGCGGTCTGGCGCCAGGGCAGCGACAGCGGCGGCGACATCGACGTGGCGGTGGTGGAGGTGGATCGCGATGCGCTTCCGAAAGGAGCCATCATCCGTGCCTTCACGCCCGATCACCTGGTCAGGGACTTCGACGCGGTCGCCACCGACGCCACCCTGTGCATCGCGGGATTTCCGCTGGGCTTTGGCGACACCTTGCACCAGTTGCCGGTGCTGCGCCACGCGGCCATTGCATCGCCTTTCGGCATACGCTTCCAGGGTCGCGGCTTCTTCCTGACCGATGCCCGGACCCACCGGGGCACCAGCGGCGCTGCTGTCGTGATGCGCGAGGCAGCACCCGCACCCGCCACTCGGGACCTGCCCTGGCGACTGCTGGGCGTCCACTCGGCCCGTATGGACATGGGCAACCGTGACAGCCTGCTGGATGAGTCGCTGGGTTTGAACTGCGCCTGGTACGCCGACATCCTGCTGACACTGACCGCATAGCAGTCCCTCTGGTGCCTGCTCTCAACCGGGGATCCGCAGGACGTGCCGCAGCAGCAAGGCCGCCAGCACCCACATGGTCAGACCGATCAGCGCATCCAGCACCTGCCAGGCACGCGGGCGGGCAAACCAGGGCGCCAGCCAGCGGGCACCAAAGCCCAGCGACGTGAACCAGCCGAGGCTGGCCGCGCTCGCACCGGCGATGAACCAGGGCTGCATGCCCGCAGGCTGCTGCGCGCCAATGCTACCGACCAGCAGCACTGTGTCCAGGTAAACGTGTGGATTGAGCAGTGTGAAGGCCGCCGCCTGCGCCAACGCAGCGCCGCGGGTCAGCCCCGCGCCGTCTTCGGAAGCGGTGAGCCGGCTGGCGTGCCGCGCGCGCTGCAAGGCACGCCAGCCGTACAGCGTCAGAAAAACCGCGCCCGCCAGTGCCAGGGCCCGGGCCAGCCCGGGACTCTCGCCCAGCGCACGCGCCATGCCCATCACCCCCGCGGTAATCAGCAGTGCATCGGCCAGGGCGCAGAACAGGACGATGCTGCCCACATGCTCTCGCCGCAGCCCCTGGCGCAGCACGAACGCGTTCTGGGCGCCAATGGCCACGATCAGGCCCAAGCTGAGCACCAGCCCCTGAATGAACACGGGCATGGCCAAGGAAAAGTCGACAGGTGCAACAGACATGCGCCGAGCTTGCCAGCCTGATTCAATGAAGACAAACTATCTTTTCTTTTGATGATTAAGCGATACTAAATTCATGCTGGACTACGACGCCCTCGCGGCCCTGGCCGCCGTGATCCGTGAAGGCAGCTTCGATCGCGCGGCCCGGGCGCTACACGTCACGCCCTCGGCGGTGTCCCAACGGGTGCGCCTGCTGGAGGAGCGCATGGGCTGTGCACTGGTCATCCGGGGCCAACCCTGTCGGCCCACCGACACCGGGCGGCGCCTGTGCCAGCACGTGGACCATGTGCGCCTGATGGAGCAGGAACTGCAGCAGGCCATGCCCGCACTGGCGGCCGAAGGCGAAGCCCGTGTGACCTTGGCGGTGGCGGTCAATGCCGACAGCCTGGCCACCTGGCTGGCCCCGGCGCTGGCCACGTTCGCAGCCAGGGCGCCGGTGCTGATGGAGGTGTCGGTCGATGACCAGGACCACACGGCGCAATGGCTGCGCAGCGGCACGGTGGTGGCCGCCGTCACCGGCACGGCGCGTCCGGCCACCGGCTGCAACAGTCTGGCCCTGGGCGCCATGCGCTACGTGGCGGCCGCCAGCCCCGCGTTCATGGCCCGCCACTTTGCCGAGGGGGTCGGCGCCGCCAGCCTGGCCTTGGCACCCAGCCTGCTGTTCAACACCAAGGACGAGCTCCAGGACCGCTGGGTGCGGCGCCTGTGCCACCGGCATGTGGAGCTGCCGCGGCACACCCTGCCCTCGTCCCAGGCCTTCGTCACCGCCACGCTGGCCGGCATGGGCTGGGGCATGCTGCCGCTGGCACTGGCCCTGCCGCACCTGCAGGATGGCGGTCTCGTCGAACTGGTGCCGGACACACCGCTGGACGTGCCCCTGTACTGGCAGCAGGCGCGCGCCGCATCACACCTTCTGGAAGGCCTCACACGAGAGGTGGTGGCGGCTGCCCGGCAGGCACTCCTGCCGCCGGGCAAGGACTGAGCAGGACCCTGTACCGGTCCGCCGGGCTCAGTGTTTGGCCGGCGCCGTGGCCTTGGCGGCGGCATCGAAGCCGCCTTTGGCCTTCCACTCTTCCATGCCACCCTGCAGGATGCGCACGTTCTCCCAGCCCGCCACGCGCAGCGCAAAACCGGCCTGGGCAGACAGCGATCCGGTGTTGCAATAGATCAGCACCGGCTTGTTTTTGGGGATGCTGTCGCGCTTGGCCAGCACCTGACGCCAATCCATATTGATCGCGCCGGGAATGTGGCCCTTGGCGAACTGGCCGGCGTCGCGTGCGTCGATCACCACCATCTTCGGCCATTCGTCCTTGGGGATCTGCTCGGCAAAGATGACGCCGCCGCCGTAGTCGACAAATTCCAGGTAGCCGGCCATCTCGTCGATGGCAATGGCCTTGTTGTCGGCGTGGGCGGCCGGGGTCAGCAGCAGCGTGGCCGCCGCACTGGCGGCCAGGGCGAGGGAACGGATGGTCATGGGGTCTCCTGGGTTTTAAATTGTCATATCAGCAATAATGAATATTGTCGCCGGTTCGTGGGTTGGCAACAAACCCCCAGGCCCGGCACCAGTCACCCGCCAACGAAGGCCCCCGCGGTTCATGCAGCACGAGAGAGACAAACCGTTACTGGCCATCGTGCTGTCGGTGGCGTTGCATGCGGTGGCGCTCACGCTCGCGACCCAGTACGCCTTCGGGGTGCCCAAGCAAGATGCTCCACCACCCGACGAGCCGATCATGGTGGTCGAGTTTCTGCCGGTGCCCGAAGTCGCTGCGCCACCGCCCCAGACCACACCCATCACCACGCCGCCGCCCGTCCAGCAGGCCATCACGCCAGACATCGCCGTGGCCAGCGCCCCTCCGACACCGATCGACCCGACCGAGCGCGCGCCGATCACCATGGACGCCCCGCCAGCACCCAGCGCACAGGATTGGGCCTTCGCCGCCAAGTACCCGCTCAAGAACAGCAAGGCCTACCGCTACACCTGGGGCCAGCAGGTGCGCAGCCTGATGGGCACGGCGGTCGAGGGGCCGGACCAGGGCGTGGTGCGCTTTCGGATAGAGATTGCACCCGATGGCACGATGACCCGGCTGGAAACCTTGTGGACCACGTCTGCCGCGGCCGAGCAGGTGGCCCGGCAGGCCATTGCCCGAATGCCCCCATCGCCGCCCACCCCCACCGGCAAGCCCCTGGTCTTCGAGAAGACCATTTCGTTCTCGCCCTTCGTGACCGACATCCCGCCCATCTACAAGGACGACTGTCTGCCCGACCCGCCCAGCTTCGCCAACCGGTTTGCCTGGAACGGCCACGGGCAACCCGGGCAGGCCGAGACCCCCACGCCAGAGCCCGGCGAATCGATGGCGATGGAGGATTGCCTGAAGCTGCTGCCGCAGGATTCGATCGAGGCCGAGGCCGCGCACGACCAGCGCCAGCTGGAGCAGTGGGGATCGAGCAAGCTGGGCCGCTAGTCGGGCGCCGCCACCCGTCTTTGATATCGTCGGTCCGCATCCCTGCCATCCCGAGCCGACCATGACCGATGCCAACGCCCCTGACCGCAGCCCCTGGGCCGTCTTCCTGATCTTCCTGCGCCTGGGCCTGACCTCCTTCGGCGGCCCCGTGGCCCATCTGGGGTATTTCCGCGACGAGTTTGTGAGCCGCCGCCAGTGGCTGAGTGAGCGCAGCTATGCGGACCTGGTGGCCCTGTGCCAGTTCCTGCCGGGGCCGGCCAGCAGCCAGGTCGGGATCGCCATCGGGCTCTCTCGCGCCGGCTATGGCGGGGCACTGACGGCCTGGGCCGGCTTCACCCTGCCCTCGGCGCTCGCCCTGATCCTGTTGGCCCTGGGCATCGGCAGTTATTCGGACACCCTGCCGGCGGGGGTGCTGCACGGCCTGAAGGTGGTGGCGGTGGCCGTGGTGGCGCAGGCGGTCTGGGGCATGGCGCGCAACCTCTGCCCGGACGCGCCACGCATCAGCCTGATGGCGGTGGCCGCTTGCCTCGTGCTGCTGGTGCCGTCGGTCTGGAGCCAGGTCGGCGTCATCGCCGGCGCGGGGGTGATCGGCCTGTGGCTGTTCAAGGCCCAACCGGCGGCCGCACACGATCCCTTGCCCATCACCGTCGGGCGCCGAGCCGGCGCTGTCTGGTTGACGATCTTTGTGGCGCTGCTGGTCGCACTGCCGGTGCTGGCCACCTTGTTTCCTCACCCGGCACTGGTCATGGTCGACGCCTTCTACCGGGCGGGCTCGCTGGTCTTTGGCGGCGGCCACGTGGTCCTGCCCCTGCTGCAGGCCGAGGTGGTGCCGACGGGCTGGGTCGACCACGACGCCTTTCTGGCCGGCTACGGGGCCACCCAGGCCGTGCCCGGCCCGCTGTTCACCTTCGCGGCGTTCCTGGGCGCGTCCATGACCCAGGCCCCCACGGGCTGGCTGGGCGGGCTGGTGGCCCTGCTGGCGATCTTTGTGCCCTCATTCCTGCTGGTGGTGGGCGCGCTGCCCTTCTGGGAAGGCTTGCGCCGTCATGGCCGTACACAGGCGGCCCTGCGGGGCATCAACGCGGCGGTGGTGGGTCTTCTGCTGGCCGCCCTGTACCAACCGGTGTGGACCAGTGCGATCCAGGGTCCCCGGGACTTCGCCCTGGCGCTGGTGGCGCTGGTCGCCCTCATGGCATGGAAACTGCCGCCGTGGCTGGTGGTGATGGCTTGTGGGGTAGCGGGCGGACTGCTGGGAGCCTTCGCATAGGGTGTGGCGATGGGATGCGCCATGTCCGCTGCAATCATCGAATGGCGGTCGTCCGCAATGCTTCGATCCGCTCGTCAATGGCCTTCGCCCAGCCATCGATCATCTCGGCAAATCGCCGGCCTTCGTAGTCTCTAAGGGATCGCTGACCAGCCACATTCAGCGCCGTGAGCGTGTATTGCACCCGCACCTCGGTGCGCTCGGCATCCAGCGCGGCGCATTGCACCTCAACCAGACCGGTGCGGGAGGCAGGCGTGCAGCGCTGGTAGCGCGAGCGGAGGTTTACCCGATCAAAGTCCACGAGCGTCCAGACGGTGAACTCGTCGCCCTGTCCGGTGACAAAGACCATCCCGGCCACTGTGCGGCCGTCGGTGGGGTGGACGTAGGTCGGCTGCCAGCCGTCGACCCAAAGCTCTTCACCAGCGGGCGTGAAGAACATGAAGGCCTGGTCTGCCGGGGCTTCCACCACGATGCGGTGGCTTGATTGCAAATGAACAGTCATTCGGTGTCTTTCTGTGGATGTGGGTTCAGGTGACGAGCCGGCCCAGTTGCCAAAGACCCAGTCCCGCCAGCAACGCGGCCGAACACCGGTTGACCGCGCGCTGCCAGCGCGCATCGAACCGGTGGCGCAAGCGGGCCACACTGGTGGACAGGATCACCCACCAGAAGGCTGAGCCGATCAGCACACCGGTCACCATGGCCCAGGGCGAGGACACCGATGAGCCTCCGGCCAAGGCACCGAACACCGCCATGAAGGACAGAATCGTGGTCGGGTTGGACAGCGTCAGAAGGAAGGTACCGGAGACATGACGCAACAAGGACCCTGGTGCCTGGCGCTCCCCCGTGTCGCGTACCACAGACCGGCTACCGATGCGCCAAGCCAGCCAGAGCAGATAGCCGCCGCCGGACAGCCCGAGCCAGAATTTCAGGTCCAGCAGCCAGTGGATCAGGCCCGTGACGCCAAAGGCACCGATGGCCCCGTACACGGCATCGGCCAATGCGGTCCCCAGGCCCGTGGCCAGACCAGCTGCCCGACCCTGCTCCAGCGTGCGCTGGATGACCAGCACCCCGATCTGGCCCACCGGGGCGGCGATCGATAGGCCGATCAGCAGCGACTGTCCGAACAGCACCAGCACGGAGGATGAAGTCTGTGTTTCCATACGAGAAATTCTCATATGGCAATACGACCTTGAACAGCCGATAATTCAAATGAAAGTCGATTTCATCAACGATTTTTCAGGCAAAGTCTCCTCATGACCGAAACACCCCTTCAACTGGACCCCAAGGCCTGGGCCCTGCTGAATGCGCTGCAAGCCGATGGCCGCGCGCCGCTCAAGACCCTGGCCGAGGCCGCAGGCCTGTCGGTACCGGCCACAGTGGAGCGCCTCAAGCGCCTGAAGGACGCGGGTGTGGTGCGTTCGGTGGGAGCAGAGCTGGACCCAGCGCTGGCAGGCTACCCGGTGCGTGCCATCGTCAGCATCACGGTGCAGCAGCCCGGCAAGCAGGCGTTCATCGACAAGCTGCGCCGCGCTCCCGAAGTGCTGGAATGCCACCATGTGGCCGGGGCCGATTCCTATGTCATGACCGTCGTGGCCCGCAGTCTGTCGGACCTGGAGCAGTTCCTCTCCTCCGTCAACGGTTATGGAGAAACCAGGACCTCCATCGTGTTCTCCACGCCGATACCCCGCCGGGGTCTCGTCGCGCCGGGCTCGACCCGCTGACCACGTCGAACCGTGCGTCAACCCCGGAGGATGCGCTCCACCTCGTCGTCTTCAACCTGATCGAAGTCGCGGTAGAACTGGCCGACGGCAGAAAAATCCGCCGGGCTGAGCAGACAGACCACCTCGTCGGCCATGGGCGTCACCAGCGCCAGCGCCTCGCGCGAGGCCACCGGCACCGCGCAGATGATGCGCGCCGGGGCTGGCTGGCGCTGACGCAGGGCGTGCAGAGCCGCCACCATGGTGGCGCCGGTGGCCAGGCCATCGTCAACCACGACCACCACACGACCGGCCGGGTCCACCGGCGCGCGGATGGGCGTGTAGCGCCGGCGCCGCTCCCGGATGGTGGCCAGCTGGCGGCGGGTTTCCTCCTGCAGATAGGACGGCGGCAGCGCCAGTCCGCCGGGTTCTTCCGGTACCCAGGTCCAGCCGGTTTCGTCCACCGCGCCGATGGCCAGCTCAGGCTGCCACGGTGCCCGCAGTTTGCGCACCAGCACCACGTCCAGTTGGCCATCGAGAAGACGGGCCAGCTCGGCCCCCATGGGCACCGCTCCGCGGGGGATCGCCAGCACCAGGGGGTGCTGACGCTTGAGGTAATCGAGCCGGCTGGCCAGCTGGCGCGCGGCATCCAGGCGATCACGGAACATGGCGGTCCTCGCGCCTCAGCGCACGTCCAGCAAACGCTGCACCAGCGGGTGCTGGACCTTGCGCGCGGTGCCGATGGCGTAGAAGTGCTCCTGTACGCCCTCGCAGTCGCCCAGCCAGCGCAGGCCGTAGGCGCGCTCGACCTGCTCGCGCATGCGGTCGGGCGCGGGCAGCACCCCCAGACCCGACGCACCAAAGGTGGTCAGCAGGGCGCTGTCCTCGAACTCGCCCATGATGCGCGGCTGCAGGCCGTGCCGCTCGAACCACTGGTCCAGCCGCAGTCGCACCGAGGCATGGGAGGTGGGGAGCAACACCGGCACGCGCTCGAGGCTGCGCGGGAAGTCGCGGGCGGCTTCGTCGTACCAGGCGGCCGGCGCATACCAGCCCAGGTGCGAGGAGCCCAGGGCGTGGCTGTAGAGCCGCAGGTTGGGGTTGGCCGGCGCAGGCCGGTCGGACAGCACCACATCCAGGCGGTGCAGGGCCAGGTCGGCCAGCAGGTCGTCGAACTCGTCCTCGTGGCACAGCAGGCGCAGCTTGGGTTCGTCCAGCACAGGCGACAGCAGGTCGCGCACCGCCAGCTTGGGCAGGCCATCGGAGATGCCCACCATCAGGCGCACGCTGGTCTGGCTGGCCGAATCACGCACCGCGGCGGGCAACTGCTCGCCCAGCTGGAAGATCTGCTCAGCCAGTTGCAGGGCGGTCTGGCCGGCCTCGGTCAGCGCCAGGCCACGGCCCGCCGGTTTGAACAGCGAGTGCCCCAGCTCGCGTTCGAGCTGACGCACCTGGGCACTGATGGTCTGGACCGCCATCCCCAGACGGGTGGCTGCGTGCGACATGCCCCCCTCCTTGGCGGTGACCCAGAAGTAATAAAGGTGCTTGTAGTTGAGTTCCGTGTTCATCTCTGAGCCGAGCTGATGGTTGGTCCTGCATTTTCTGCTTTTTCTGGAGGCATGGACAACCTATTCTGAACAGGGTGTTGCGGCTGCACGGGTCTGATCGGACCGGGCCGGCAACGGGAGGACCGCATCATGAGAATCGCGATCTGGTTGATCACGGGTTTGATCGCCGCCCTGTGGACCGGGCTGGCGATGGTGTCGGTCAGCCTGACGGGCTGGCTGCTGTCGATGGTGGGCAGCGCCCCGGCGGGCGACATGGCCGCGGTGATGGGTCAATGGCCGGTGCCGGCCTGGCTGGCACCCTGGGTGGACACCGCATGGCTGCAGGCGGTGCAGGCCTCGCTGGTGGAGCTGGTGCGCTGGCTGGGCGAGGTGATGCCCGCCGCCGACTCGCTGATGACCTGGATCACGCCGCTGGTGTGGGTGTTCTGGGGTCTGGGCATGATCGGGCTGCTGCTGGTGGCAGGCCTGCTGCACTGGTTGACAGGCCGCTCACTGCCGCCGATGGCCAAGGTGCTGCGCACATGAGTGCGCGTCTGGTCGATGTGATGCGCTCGGCCGCGGCCGATGCGCAGCGCCTGCGGGTGGCCGATCTCCTGCACCTGCACGGGGACGGGTCGGGTGCCATCCTGCTGATCCTGATGGCGCTCATCTCGACCCTGCCCGTGGCCGGTGCCGGCACCGTGGTCAGTCTGGGCATCCTGGCGCTGGCCTGGGCCTGGCTGAGAGGTCGAGACAGCATGGAACTGCCCCAGGCGCTGGGCAACCTCACGCTCAACGAGCGCTGGTCTCAACGCAGCCTGCACACCCTGGCCTGGATCTATGAACGCGCCGACGCCTGGCTTCGCCCGCGCTGGCGGGCCATCTGCCACGACCGCACCCGGGTCTGGTGGGGCGTGTGGATGGCGCTGATGGCCGCCCTGATCTTCCTGCCCTTGCCGCTGGGCAACGTACTGCCCGGCACCAGCCTGATCCTGATGAGCCTGGGGTGGATGTTCCGTGACGGCCTGGTCCTGCTGCTGTCGACGGCCACCGGTGCCGCCGGCGTGGGATACGCCTTGTCGATGGGGCACCTGGCCATCGAGGCATGGCGCCATCTGGGCACCTGGTGGCCCTGGTGACGCCGGCCCGGGCCATGTTCAGCCGCGCAGGAAGAAGACCGCGCTCATGACCAGACCGGTGACGATGACACCCGTGCGCACCACCGGGGCCGGCAGGCGCTTGGACCAGCGGGCGCCAAAGAAGCCGCCGGCCGTGGCCGCGACCATCATGATCAGGCCCTGACGCCACGCGATGGCACCGGCCACCACGAAGGCCGCCACCGACAGCCAGGACAGCACCAGCGAATTGAGGTTCTTGAGCGCATTGACGGTGTGGATGCGCCCCTCGCCCGTGACGGTGTACAGCGCCATCAGCAGGATGCCCAGCCCGCCATTGAAGTAGCCACCATAGATGGCCACGGCCAGCAGACCGGGTTCGCGCCAGCGGTCCAGCCCCTGCGCGTGGCCCGCGGCGGCCTGGGCGCGGCGGGCGATCAGAGGCCCGGCGGCAAACAGCACCGTGGCAAACAGCAACAGCCAGGGCACGATACCCGCAAAGACCTTGGCCGGGGTCACCAGCAACAGGCCCGCTCCCGCCAGTCCACCCACCGCCGCGATCAGGGCTTCGCGCCACAAACGGCGCGCCGGCAAGGCACGCAGCTCTGGCCGGAAACCCAGCGTGCTGCCCAGGTAGCCGGGACTGACCGCCAGCGCACTGGTGGCGTTGGCCACGATCGGCGGCACGCCGGTGAACACCAGGGCCGGAAAGGTCAGGAAGCTGCCACCGCCAGCGATGGCATTGAGCACACCGGCACCAAAGGCTGCGGCGGCCAGCAACATCAGGGAGGACACATCGCTCATGCCGGCATTATTCCGGCACCGCGAGCGGTCTTTGCCCTCATCCAGGTCAAAAGTGCTCGCCGATCCCGCGCGGGGTCAGCGGGCGCGACCGAGCCGGTCCTGCAGCCGGTCGATCACCTCGCCGATGGCCTCCGGCGGCAGGCCCTCGGTCTGGTGGGCCGCCAGTTCCTGCTCGGCCACGGAGAGGTTGAGACGCACGTAGGTGCTGTCCAATGCGTGTCGGGTGGCCAGCAGCTGCTGGGCAATCTTGGTGCAGTCGGCGCCCTCTTCCAGCAGCTTCTGCAGGCCCCTGACCTGCCCTTCGGCCCGGCGCAGGCGGTGCAGCAGTTCCGAGCGCCGCTGCGGATTCAGCGCGGGGGCGGCGGTCGGCGGCGCGGCGCTCATGGCCTCAGGCCGCGGTGGGGGTGATGGTGGCCACCGGCTCGGGTGCCAGGAGCGTGCCGTCGCGCAGGCCCCGCACCGTGGCAAAACACAGCCAGATGATGACGATGGAGCTGGCGGCCAGCAGCAGCACACCCAGGGTCTGCAGCAGACCCTGGCCCGGCATGGCCTCGACGATGAGCAGGGTCAGCGTGGCCAGGGCCGCGAGCGGGAACGACAACCCCCAGAAGGCGATGCTGAACGGCTGGGTGGCAATGCGGCGCAGCACAGGCAGCAGCCACACCAGAAAAAACAGCGCGACGCCCCAAAGACCCACTGCCAGCGCCAGCGGGGCCTGCATCTGCATGAGGACCACACCGATCACCGACGGCGGCGCGATGGTGATGAACCAGGCCGGCAGGATGCGATCAGGCAGCGGGCTGTGGGCGAGCCGGCGCACCAGCACCAGACCGATGACGATGGGCCACAGAAACGCACCGATGCCAAACTGCGCCATGGACCACAGTTCATGTCCCAGCGGCAGGCCCGCCAGCGGCACCACCACGTTGCCCACCACGGGAATCAGCAGCACGGGCGTCACCGAGGGCCAGAGGCCACCGGGATTGGCACCCGCCGGCACCAGCGCCACGGGCGCCAGCCAGCGGCCCAGCACCCACACCGTCGCCCACAGCTGGGTCAGGCTGCCTGCCCACCACAAGGCCTGCCAGGCCAGGTTGAGGTCACCGCTGGCGCCGTCGTGCGCCACGCCCACGGCCGCCAGCAGCAGCAGGGACACCGGGATGGCGGCGACAAAGGCATGGCGCACCGGGTGCTTGAGGTCCTCGGCCAGGGCCTGCGGGTAGCGCTGCCATCGGGTCAGTGACGCGGCCAGCAGCACCACCGCCACCACCAGCGCCAGCAAGCCCACCAGCAGCGAAAACACCGCCGCCATCTCGCCCATCAGCCCCTGGGCCCGGTACCACGCCAGCGACAGGCCGCACAAGCCCATGACGATGGCAAACCAGCCGGGCATCAGGAATTTCAGGGGCGTGGGTGAGGACATGGCGTTCAGCAGCGTGGATCGGTCACTTCACTTTACAGGCACTGCCGCCCTCGGGCACACCCAGCTTCTTGAGCAGGATGGCCGGCGGGCAGAAACCGGTGAAGCCGGACTGGAACAGGTTGAAGCCGGCAAAGGCGGTCAGGGCCAGGAACCACTTGTTGACGAAGATGGGGCTGCCTTCGACACCCAGGGCCAGCGACAGCAGGACCATGAAGCCAGCGAGGATGCGGATGTAACGTTCGACGGTCATGTCAGACTCCTTGATGAAAAACGGTTGAACACAGGGATCACGCGGTCTCGAACTGTTTGCGATACATCGCGTAATAGAGCACCGGAATGACGACCAGCGTGAGCATGGTCGAGACGGCAATGCCGAAAATCAGCGAGATGGCCAGACCATTGAAGATCGGGTCGTCCAGGATGAAGAAGGCGCCCATCATGGCGGCCAGGCCGGTCAGCGCAATCGGCTGGGCGCGCACGGCGGCCGACTGCACCACCGCCTGCGCAAAGGGCACACCTTTGGCGGTCTCCAGCTCGATGAAGTCCACCAGCAGGATGGAGTTGCGCACGATGATGCCGGCCAGCGCGATCATGCCGATCATGGACGTGGCGGTGAACTGCGACTGCAGCAGCGCGTGGCCGGGCATCACGCCGATCATGGTCAGCGGGATCGGCGCCATGATGATCAGCGGCGTGAGGTAGCTCTTGAACTGCGCCACCACCAGCAGGTAGATCAGGATCAGGCCGACGCCGTAGGCCGCGCCCATGTCGCGGAAGGTCTCGTAGGTGATCTGCCATTCGCCATCCCATTTGACGGCGTACTGGCGGTACGGGTCCTTGGGCTGGCTGATCCAGTACTCATTGAGCTCGCCCGCGTTGGGCAGCGCCGCGTCCTTGAGCGCCGGACGGATGCCGAACAGGCCGTACAGCGGCGAGTCCAGCGCGCCGGCCATGTCACCCATCACATAGGTGACCGGCAGCAAGTTCTTGGTGTAATGCGGCTGGTCGATCACGCCGCGCTCGACGGTGACCAGTTCGGACAGCGGGACCATGCGCCCGTTGGCGGCCTTCAGCGGCAGCGCCAGCACCGCATCGAGCCCGACCTGCGATTCGCGGGGCAGCTGGATGCGCACCGGCACCGCGAACTTGGCGTGACCGTCGTGCAGGTAGGCCGCGTCCGACCCGGACAGCGCCGCGTAGACGGTCTGCGCAATCACCTGCACCGGAATGCCCAGCGATTCGGCCCGCTGGCGCTGGATGCGCAGGAAAGCGCGCGGGGCGTTTTCCTTGAGGGTGGTGTCGATGCCGACGATGTCCGGCGTACCGGCAAACGCCTTGGCCACACGCTGTGCCAACTCGGCCCGTCCGGCCTGGTCGGGGCCATAGACCTCGGCCACGATGGGCGACATTACCGGCGGGCCTGGCGGCACTTCCACCACCTTGATGCGGGCGCCATGAGCGGCTGCGATCTTCTCCAGGTCCGGACGGTGACGCTGCGCGATGGCGTGGCTCTTTTCCTTGCGGTCGGCCGCACCCACCAGGTTGACCTGCAGGTCGCCGCCCTCGGCGTCGGCGCGCAGGTAGTACTGACGCACCAGACCATTGAAGGTGATCGGGCTGGCGGTGCCAGCGTAGCCCTGCACATTGGCCACTTCGGGCTGCTGTGCCAGCCAGGCGGTCATGTCCTGCAGCACCGCGGTCGTGCCTTCCAGCGGCGTGCCGGCGGGCATGTCCACCACCACCTGATACTCGCTCTTGTTGTCGAAGGGCAGCATCTTGAGCACCACCCACTGCACCACCGCCAGACCCACCGACAGCATCAGCGCCGCGAGGATGCCGGCCAGGAGCAGCCAGCGCTTGCGCGCACTTTGCAGGAAGGGGGTGAGGATCTTGGTAAAGGTGTTCTGCAGCGCGCTGGTGAGCTTGCCCGGGCCATGGTCGGCATGGCCGTCGGCCTTGGTGAGCTTGAGCGCCAGCCAGGGCGTGACGGTGAAGGCGATCGCCAGCGAGATGGCCATGCCCATGCTGGCGTTGATCGGGATCGGGCTCATGTACGGGCCCATCAGGCCGGTCACGAAGGCCATGGGCAGCAGCGCCGCGATCACGGTGAAGGTGGCCAGGATGGTCGGGCCGCCCACCTCATCCACCGCGCGGGGGATGATGACCGACAGCGGCTCGCCCGGCGTGAGCTGCCGGTGGCGATGGATGTTCTCCACCACCACGATGGCGTCGTCCACCAGAATGCCGATGGAGAAAATGAGCGCGAACAGCGACACCCGGTTGAGCGTGAAGCCCCAGGCCCAGCTGGCAAACAGCGTGGCGGTCAGCGTCAGGATCACCGCCGCACCGACGATGACCGCCTCGCGCCGGCCCAGCGCCAGGCCGACCAGCACGATCACGCTGGCGGTGGCGAAGATCAGCTTCTTGATCAGCTGGTTGGCCTTGTCGGCCGCGGTCTGGCCGTAGTCGCGGGTGATGCTGACCTGCACGTCGTCGGGGATGACGGTGTTTTTCAGGTTCTCCAGACGCTCGGCGGCACCGCGCGCCACATCCACTGCGTTCTCGCCCGGCTTCTTGGTGACGGTGATGGTCACGGCCGGGTGGTTCTGACCCTGAGCGCCGGCGTGGGCGCTATCGGCCGCGCCCGGGGTGAACCAGACGTAGCGCTGGGGCTGCTTCGCTCCGGTCTCGATGCGGGCCACTTCACGCAGGTAGATCGGACGGCCGTTGCTCACGCCGACGACGATGTCGCCCACATCCTGCTCGTTCTGAAGGAACTCGCCGGTCTCCACCGTCAACATGCCAGGCTCGCCTGCCGCAGGCGCCGGGTTGACCACAGCACCAGAGGGCATGGCCTGGTTGGCCGCCGCGATGGCGCCATGCAACTGCTGCACGCTCACGCCACGCTCGCGCAGTCGGTTGGGCTCCAGCCAGACGTGCACCGCACGGCCCGGACCACCGATGGTGACCACCTCGCGGGTGCCGGGCACGCGCTTGAGTTCGGTCTCGACCGAGTGCGCCACCCGCTCCAGGTCCAGCGCACTCTGCGCGTCCTGGGTCCACAGCGTGGCCGCCAGCACTGGCACATCGTCGATGCCCTTGGGTTTGACGATGGGGGTCATCACCCCCAGCCCCTGAGGCAGCCAGTCCTGATTGGCGTTGAGCACGTCGTACAGGCGCACCAGCGCCTCGGTGCGCGGCACACCCACCTGAAACTGGACGGTCAGCACCGCCACACCGGGCCGCGACACCGAGTAGGTGTGCTCGATGCCCTGGATCTGCGAGAGCACCTGCTCGGCCGGCTGCGCCACCATCTTGGCGACGTCGGCGCTGGACGCCCCCGGGAACGGGATGATGACATTCGCCATCGTCACGTTGATCTGCGGCTCTTCCTCGCGCGGGGTGACCAGCACGGCAAAGAGGCCCAGCAGCAGGGCCACCAGGGCCAGCAGCGGCGTGATGGCGTTGGCCTGGAACATCCGGGCGACGGCACCCGAGAAGCCCAGCTTTTCGTTGGAGGACGGGGAGGCACTCATGACAGGGACCTCACTGAGCCGCCGGGCGGGCACCGGCCAGGCCGGCACGCACCGGGTCCAGGGCCACGCGGTCACCCGCCTTCAGGCCCGAGAGGATTTCCACCCCGGCCTCGCCATGGCTGGCACCGGCGCGCACGGCGCGCAGCGCAAACCCGGACTGGCCTTCGCCGCGCGGCGTGACCACATACACCCCGGTCAGCTCACCCCGGCGCAGCAGGGCCGACGACGGCACCACCAGGCGCTGGGACTCGCCGCCGACAAAACGCACCTGGGTCTGGCGACCGGGCACCTGGCCGGCGCCATCGGCCGCGCTCAGGTCCAGCCGCCACTCGACCGTCTGCGACACCGCATCGGCCGCCGGCAGGCTGGTGCGGGCCACCGGCTGCACCCATCGGTCGGTACCGGGCAGGCGCACCTCGATGCGGCTGGCCGTCTGCACCAGGCCCTGCTGGGACGCCGGCACATGCACCACGGCCCGGATGGGCTGCGGTGCGTAGACGGTCAGCACCGGGGCACCCGGCATGGCCAGCGAACCGGCCTCGGCGTGGGTGGCCAGCACCCAGCCGTCATACGGAGCGGTCAGGCGGGTGAAGCCCTGAGCCACCGAAGCCTGGGTCTGGCCGGCGCGGGCGGCAGCGGCACCCGCCTCGGCCGCACGGAACTGGGCCTGGGCGGCATCGAGCGCGGCCTGCGCCACAAAGCCCTGGGCGCGCAAGTCCCGGGTGCGCTCATAGGCGGCGCGGGCGTTGGCCAGGTTGGCTTCGGCCTGGGCCACGCCGGCCTGGGCCTGCGCCACACCGGCCTGCGTGACGCGGTCATCAATGACCGCCAGCAACTGCCCGGCCTTGACCCGGTCACCGGCCTTGACGTTCAGGCTGGCAATGCGGCCGCTGGCCTGTGCCGACAGCACGCTTTGCTGCACCGCTTGCAGGCTTCCGTCCATGACCAGACCTGCGCCGACCGATCGTTCGCCCAGCACCATGACGGGCACCTGTGGACCCGTGGCCGGGGCATCGGATGCGAGGGCTTGTGAGACCGACAGGAATCCGCCGGCCAGCCATCCGGCCGTGAGCAGGCCCAGGGCCAGACGACGGGGTTGACGGGAACCGGCAACAGCAGCGATGGACGGATGACGAAGGCGCGCAGACATGGTGTTCTCCTATACCTGCAAGAGTATACACATATACCCCCAGGGGTACAATAACCCCTGCGCCGCCCCGTTGGCGTCAGGGACCAAACGGCACCCGGGGTGCCACGGCACACAGCAACTCATAACTGATTGTGCCGGCCGCGCGCGCCACCTCGTCCACCGGCAGGCTGGCACCGCCGGCGCTCACGCCCCACAGCACCACCTCGGTCCCGATGGAGGCCGGCACGCCGGCCGCATCCAGGGGCGAGAGGTCGACAGTAATCATGTCCATGCTGACCCGGCCGACCAGGCGTGTGCGCACCCCGCCCACCAGCACCGGCGTGCCGGTGGGGGCATGACGGGGATAGCCGTCGGCGTAACCGCAGGCCACCACGCCAATGCGCATCGGCGCCTCGGCGGTGAAGGTGGAGCCGTAGCCCACCGTATCGCCCGGTTGCAGGCTCTGGACACCGATCACCCGGCTGGACAAGGTTAAGGTCGGCTGCAAGTCCCAGTCGGCAGCACTGTGCTCGGGGTAATCGGGCGCGCTGCCATACAGGGCAATGCCCTCGCGCACCCAGTCGGCGGCCAGGGTGCTGACACCCTCCCCCTTCAGTGGCGACTGGGCATGGCGCAGGATGGCCGCGCTGTTGCACAGCGTGCGCTCACCCGGCAGATCGGCCGTGGCCGCCTCGAAGGCCGCCACCTGGTGGGCTATGCCACGCGGCCCGTCAGCGTCGCTGAAATGCGTCATGAGCGAGATTTCCTCGACCTGGGGCAGGGCATTGAGGCGCGCCCAGGCCGCCCGGAACCCGCCCGGGGTGAAACCCAGCCGGTTCATCCCGCTGTTGAGCTTGAGGAACACCCGGTGCGGGTGCTGGGTCTTGTGCGCGGCCAGCCAGTCGATCTGCTCGTCGCAGTGGACCGCGTGCCACAGGTTCAGGCGGGAGCACAGCTCCAGATCGCGCGCCTCGAACACCCCCTCCAGCAGCAGGATGGGGCCACGCCAGTCCAGCGCCCGCAGCCGCTGGGCCTCGGCCAGGTCGAGCAGCGCAAAACCGTCCGCACCCCGCAAGGCTTCAAACACCCGCTCGATGCCGTGGCCATAGGCGTTGGCCTTGACCACCGCCCACACCCGGGCGTCGGGTGCCCGCCGGCGGGCCTGGTCAAGGTTGTGACGCAGGGCGTCGGGATGGACGGTGGCAAGGATCGGACGCGGCATGGTGCAGGACTAGGGGTATTCACCCCAACGGATGGATTCTTAGGTACTACGTTTCGTCACAGACGCCGTGCTATAACCGGCTGCCCTGGAGACTGACGTCGGACTTTCGCACAAAACGGCCGCTTCGGGCCCCCTACATTTGTTGGCCCGGTTCCCGAAATCATCCCCATGAAGCGCGGCTTCTACACCATCATGACGGCGCAGTTCTTCAGCTCCCTGGCTGACAACGCGCTGTTCGTCGCGGCCATCGAACTGCTGCGCAGCCGGCAGGCGCCGGAATGGCAGAGCGCGGCCCTGGTCCCCCTGTTCGCCCTGTTCTACGTCGCACTGGCCCCGTTTGTGGGCGCGTTCGCCGACGCCCGGCCCAAGGGACAGGTCATGTTCATCAGCAACGCCATCAAGGTGGTCGGCTGCCTGCTCATGCTGGTGGGAGTGCATCCGCTCATGGCCTACACCCTGGTCGGCCTGGGCGCAGCGGCCTATTCGCCTGCCAAGTACGGCATCCTGACCGAACTGCTGCCGCCGTCCCAGCTGGTCAAGGCCAACGGCTGGATCGAGGGCCTGACCATCGCCTCGATCATTCTGGGGGTGCTGCTGGGCGGCCAGCTGGTGGGGCCGTACCTGTCGGCCATGCTGCTGTCGGTCGACCTGCCGGGCATGAACACCGGCATCGACCACGCGGCCGAAGCCGCGATCGCGGTGCTGGTGAGCGTGTATGTCCTGGCGGCCATCTTCAACCTGCGCATCCCGCTGACCGGGGTCACCCCGCGGCCGATGCCGAGCAACCCGCTGGCCCTGCTGCCCGACTTCTGGCGCTGCAACAGCCGCCTCTGGCACGACCGCCTGGGCCAGATCTCGCTGGCCACCACCACCCTGTTCTGGGGTGTGAGCGGCAACCTGCGCTACATCGTGCTGGCCTGGGCCGGTGCGGCCCTGGGCTACAGCACCACGCAGGCATCCAGTCTGGTGGGCGTCGTGGCCCTGGGCACCGCCGTGGGCGCCGTCGTGGCTTCCCTGCGCATGCGGCTGGACCAGGCCACGCGCGTGATGCCGCTGGGCATCGGCATGGGTGTTCTGGTGCTGGCCATGAATTTCATCGACAACGTCTGGGTGGCCGCCCCCTTCCTGGTGCTGCTGGGCGGGCTGGGGGGGTTCCTGGTCGTACCCATGAACGCGCTGCTGCAGCATCGCGGCCACAACCTGATGGGCGCCGGGCGCTCGATCGCGGTCCAGAACTTCAACGAGCAGGCCTGCATCCTGGGGCTGGGCTTCCTCTACAGCCTGGCCACGGGTCTTGGTGTGTCCGCTTTTGCCGCCATCACAGGCTTCGGCGTGCTGGTGGCCGGCTGCATGTGGCTGATCGCCCGCTGGCACCGCCACAACGAACGCACCCATCCCCACGAACTGGAACGCCTGCTGGAGATCGCCCGCCGGGACGACCTGCACGGCTGAGGCGGGTCAGGCCGATCAGAAGGCCACGTCGGTCGGCGCAAAGCCGTCCAGGCTCACCAGCCGGTGCTGGCCCAGGATCTTGTACAGATCGGCCTCGGACACCGAGCGCGACAGATAGGCATCGCTGCCGGCCAGACCCGCCTTGATCCGGTCCATGTTCCCGGCCGTGGGCGCGAACATGATCACGGTGGGCGGCTGGCCGTTGGGCAGGCGGCGCTGGCGCGCCTGGCGACAGATCTGGAAGGCATCGGGTTCGCCGGTCACCCGGTCGATGACCACCAGCCGGTAAGGATGGGCCTTGAGCATGGCCGCCACCTGTTTGCCTTCGCGCGACCAGTCGATCTTCAGGCCGTAGCGCGAGAAGCGCTTGTGGAGGATGCGCCCCTCGACCAGGCTCTCGGAGACCAGCAGCATGTCGCCAGAGGGCGCTTGCGGCGCCTCCACGGCAGAACGCTGACCCGTGCGGGTGTGGCGCGAAGACCGTGGGGCCGGCGCTGCCACCGCGGCGGGCAGCTCATCGAGCCCGCCAAAGTCGGTCAGCCGCATCACGCCGGGTGCGTGGTGCCTGCGGGGGGATGCTGCGGGCGCCGCCGGGGGGGTGGGCACAACCGCTCGTGTCATCGGCCGGGTGGGCGGGAACTCGGTGTCGGGCCTGGGCGCCAGGGCGGCAGCCGGTGCCATCGCCGACCGGGATGCGCGCCCTGTCACCCGCCGCATGCTCTCGTCCAGGGGCTTGATCATCGAGGGCTGGAAGCCCGGGCTGGCCGCGGCCGGTGCCATCTTGGGCACAGCCGTCCGGTACCCGACCAAGCGGTCCATCGCGGCCAGCACATTGACCAGCTTGACCGGCTTCTTCTCCAGGGCCCAGCCGGTACCCGCGTCGTGCTGACCGATCAGCAGCACCCGCCCCGGCAACTCGGCCAGTTGCACCAGGTGAATGGCCTGGGGGTTGTCGGCATTGACGATCAGGAGTTGGGCGTCGACCACCTCTTCCTGTACCCGGTAGGCAGGCGGGCGGCGGGCAGCGGCCATGCGAAAGAACGATTCGAACGTGGTCGATTCGTTCTGCGCAAAGCCCACCAGGGCCACCGTGTATGCCTGCTCTGCCTTTGCCATGCGGTACCTTTTGTTGTACTTCAAACGGTCGGGAGTATCTCATCGGGTTTACAAGGTCACCCAATGCGATCGTCATTCAACCGCGCAAATCGTGATAGTTTTCATCGCTGATCACCAACCATCCCACATCGGAGGTATGTCCGCGTGTCCACCATCTACGACTTCGAGGCCTTGTCCATCGACGGCCAACCCGTCTCCCTTGAGCAGTTTCGTGGCCAGGCGATGCTGATCGTCAACACGGCCAGCGCCTGCGGCTTCACGCCGCAGTTCGCGGGCCTGGAAAAGCTGCACCAGACCTATGGCGGAAAGGGCCTGGCGGTGCTGGGTTTTCCGTGCAACCAGTTCGGCAGTCAGGACCCGGGCAGCAACGAGGAAATCGGCGCGTTCTGCCAGCGCAATTACGGGGTGAGTTTCCCGATGATGAGCAAGATCGAGGTCAACGGCGCCGACGCCCATCCGCTGTACCGCTGGCTCACCGCCGAGGCCCCGGGCCTCCTGGGCAGCAAAGCCATCAAGTGGAACTTCACCAAGTTCCTGGTGGGCAAGGACGGCCGGGTGATCAAACGCTACGCACCCCAGGACGCCCCCGACAAGCTGGCCAAGGACATCGAAGCCGCGCTGGCCGCCTGAAAGACCTGCGCAGCGGCGGAGCGTGGGGGCTCCACGTCACCGCTCGAATTCGGTGTTGAGCACCACCGTGCTGGTCGTGCGCAGCACACCCGGAATCGCCTTGATGGCGTAGAGCACGTCCTCCAGCGCCCGCGCATGCGTGCATCGCACCTTGACCAGCGAGTCGTGTTCGCCGGCGACGCTGTGCACCTCCACCACCTCGGGCAGTTCGCGCAGCCGCGTCGCAATCTCCCGGCAATGGGCACCGCCGTCGTTGCGGATGGCCACGAAGGCCGTCAGGTGCAGCCCCAGCGCCTCAGGCGCCACCTTGATCGAGAAGCGCTCGATCACCCCCCGATCGACCATCTTGCGCACCCGCTCGTGCACCGCCGCCGTCGACATGCCTACCTCGCCGGCCAGATCGGCGTACGAACGGCGACTATCAACGGCCAGAGCCGTAAGAATTCTTCTGTCAAGGTCATCCGTCTGGAAATTATCTTGCATTGGGTCAAATCTTCGGATACATTCGGATTCGCCTAACCGGCACCGAACATTTTCCGCCCTGAGGCCAGAAATGCCAATCTTTTTCCGACTGCCCGGCGCCAGCGACGACCGCATGCGCCTGATCACCGCGCTGCTGATCGTCTACATCGTCTGGGGCACGACCTACCACGCCCTGAACCTGGCCATGCAGACCATGCCGCCGCTGTTCATGAACGGCACGCGCTTCCTGGTCGCGGGCGCGGTGATGCTGGCGATTGCCCGCTGGCAGCGCCTGCCCTGGCCCACACCGGCCCAGTGGCGGCATTCGGCCCTGATCGGCGGCCTGATGGTCTTCGGCGCGATGGGCATGGTCGTGATGGCCCAGAAAATGGGTATCGGCTCGGGCCTGATGGCCACGGTGGTGACCACCATGCCAATGTGGCTGGCGCTGTGGACGCGCTGGGGCGGCGAGCGGGTACCGGTCACCAGCTGGATCGGCCTGGGCCTGGGGGTCATGGGTGCCGCCGTGCTGGCGCTCGAGGGCGACTTCTCGGCCACCTGGCTCGGTGCGCTGCTGGCCTTCGGTGCGCCCCTGTGCTGGAGCATCGGCTCCTATGCCTCGCGCAAGCTCGACTTGCCTGCCCCCGCCATGGCCTCGGCCGCGCAGTGGCTGCTGGGCGGCCTCATGGGCGCCGTCACCGCCTGGTGGCTGGAGCCAGCCTCGCACAGCTGGAGCCCGCTGCAGATGAGCCTGACGTCGTCGCTGGCCTGGCTGTACCTGGTGGTCATGGGCACGCTGGTCACGCTCAACGCCTATCTGTGGCTGCTCAAGAACGCCTCGCCCGCGCTGGCCGGCAGCTACTCCTTCGTCAACCCGGTGGTGGCGCTGTGGGTGGGGGTGGCCCTGGGTGGCGAGGTGCTGACCGGCCAGGTGTTCATCGCGCTGCCGCTGATCCTGCTGGCGCTGGCCTGCATCATCTACGGGCAACCGGTGTGGCGCTGGCTGCAGCCCCGGCTGGGGCTGGGCGGACTGCGCCGCGCCTGAAGCAGGGTGATCAGACCCAGCGCAGCAACAGACCCGCCACCGCCGGCAGCACCAGTGCACTGAACAAGGCCGACAGGCCCATGGCCAGGCCGGCGAAGGCCCCCATTTCCTCACTGACCTGAAAGGCCCGCGCGGTGCCGATGCCGTGCGCCGCCGTGCCCAGCGCGAAGCCCCGCACCGCCGGGTCGCTGATGCGCAGCGCATCGAACAGGTAGCGCGCGGTGGCCGCACCCAGGATGCCGGTGCTCACCACCAGCACCGCCGTCAGCGAGGGCAGCCCCCCAATCTGCTCGGCGATCCCCATGGCCACCGGGGTGGTGACCGACTTGGGCGCCAGCGAGGCCAGCGTGGCCTTGGAGGCGCCCAGCAACCAGCCGATGCCGATGGCGCTGACGGTGGCCGCCAGGGTGCCGGCCACCAGGGCACCGAACAGTGGCAGCCACAGGCGCTTGAGGCGCGGCAGTTGCTCCAGCAGCGGCACGGCCAGCGCCACCGTGGCCGGCCCGAGCAGAAAGTGCACGAATTGCGCACCCTCGAAATAGGTGGCATAGGGGGTGCCCGTGGCCCAGAGCAGCAGCCCCAGACCGATGACCGAAAACGCCACCGGATTGGCCAGCGGATGAAAGCCGCTGCGCCGATACAGCACGAACGCGCCCTGGTACATCAGCAGCGTCACCGTCAGACCCAGCAGCGGCGTGGCCGAGAGGTAGACCCAGACATCGGCCAGTCGGCCGGCGGCACCTTCGGCCAGCGGCAACCCGGCGTTCAAGACCGCCCCTCCGGCGAGGCGGCATCGGGTTCAGAACCACGGGTCAGCCGCATCAGCGCCTGCAGGGTCAGGGCCGCCGCCACCAGCCCGATCCAGGTGGAGAGCACCAGCGCCACACCAATCGCCAGCGCCTCGTCACCCAGTCGCTGCAGGTGCAGCATCACCCCCACGCCCGCCGGCACGAACAGCAGCGACAGGTGCTGCAGCAGGGTCTGTGCGGTGGGCCGGACCATGGCCAGCACCGATGGCCGCCAGGCCAGCACGGGCAGCAGCAGGGCCAGACCCAGCACCGGGCCGGGCACCGGCAGGCCCAGCGTGCGCACCAGCGCCTCGCCCAGCAACTGAAAAACCAGCAGGGTGGCCAGAGCAGCGATCATGGTTCCTCACTCAGGCAATGCCACCCCAAGGTGCGGACCCCTTCGGCCCGCGTTTCTCAGAGCAGCTCTTTGGGAATGTTGCCACCGTTGGCGGCGATGTGGCCCAGCACATTCTTGTGCAGCCACATGTTCATCCTGGCCGAGTCGCTCATCAGTTCATCAGGGCAGTACAACTCCTTGGCCAGCTCCTTGCGCGCAGCCAGGCTGCTGTCCAGGCCCAGCAGCTTGAGCAGGTCGACGATGGACGTCTTCCAGTTGAGCTTCTCGGGATGCTTGGCCGCCTTTTCGGCCAGCAGGGTCATGACGTCGACCATGGCGATGGGTTGCACCACCGGTTCGGCCGGTGCTGCCGCGACCGCCGCGGGCGCAGGCGCTGCCGGGGCCACGGCCGCAGGCGGCGTGATCACCGGCGCCGCCGCCGCTTCCTTCATGCCCAGCTTCTCCAGGATGTTGCTGAAAAATCCCATGGTGCTCTCCTCCGGTTGCGTTGGTTGACAAAGCGGCACTGCCCGGACGCCCCGGTCAGCACGGATGCAGCTTACCCCCAACCCACGACAAAGACATTACTTTTTGTGCACTGTCTTCCGAGCCCGTTATCGGGTGTGCGCAAATGCCGGTCCCTGTCAGGTCAGCGCCTCATCCAGGAGTTCCACCCAGTGACGCACCGGGGTATCGGTGCCGCTTTGCAGGTGCGTGATGCATCCGATGTTGGCACTGGCAATCACCGCCGGTTGCAGTTCGCTCAGGTGGCCGAGCTTGCGATCACGCAGCTGATAGGCCAGCTCTGGGTTGAGTACCGAGTAAGTGCCGGCCGAACCGCAGCACAGGTGCGATTCGTTGCGCGCCACCTGCACCGTGAAACCCAGCGCCGCCAGGTGCGTCTCGACGCCGCCCTTGAGCTTCTGCCCGTGCTGCAGCGTGCAGGGCGGATGAAAGCCGATGACTTTCCTGGTGTCGGGCTTGGCAGCCAGCTTGGGCTGGAGCACCGGCACCAGCGCTGGCAGCAACTCGCTGAGGTCACGGGTCAGTTCGCTGATGCGCGCCGCCTTGGCGGCGTACGCCGGGTCGTCACGCAGGATATGGCCGTATTCCTTGACCGTGACGCCGCACCCCGAGGCGTTCATCACGATGGCCTCCACCCCTTGCTCCACGTGCGGCCACCAGGCGTCGATGTTGGCGCGCATCTGCGCCGTGCCGCCGTCCTGGTCATTCAGGTGGAACTTGACCGCGCCGCAACAGCCCGCCTCGGGCGCCACCACGGTCTGGATGCCGGCGGCGTCGAGCACGCGCGCGGTGGCGGTGTTGATGTTGGGCATCATGGCCGGCTGCACGCAGCCCGCGAGCATCAGCACCTTGCGCGCATGCGTGGCCGTCGGCCAGCGGCCGGCGTCCTGCCTGGCGGGCACCTTGTTCTTCAGCGTCTCGGGCAGCAGACCACGCACCAGCTGGCCCAGCTTCATGGCCGGGCCGAAGGCGGGCGAGGTCAGGCCTTCCTTGAGCAGCCAGCGCACAGCCTTCTCTCCCGCCGGGCGAGGCACCTTGGCGTCCACGATCTTGCGGCCGATGTCGACCAGGTGGCCATAGTCCACCCCGCTGGGGCAGGTGCTCTCACAGTTGCGGCAGGTCAGGCAGCGGTCCAGGTGCATCTGGGTGGCGCGCGTGGGCTCGGCGCCTTCGAGCACCTGCTTCATCAGGTAGATGCGCCCTCGCGGACCATCCAGCTCGTCGCCGAGCAGCTGGTAGGTCGGGCAGGTGGCGGTGCAGAAGCCGCAGTGCACGCACTTGCGCAGGATGGCCTCGGCGGCGATGCCGTCGGCGGTGCCTTTGAATTCGGGGGCGAGGTTGGTTTGCATGACTTATCCCATCCGGCCCGGGTTGAACAAACCCTGCGGGTCGAAGGCTTCGCGCAGGCGGCGGGTGATGGCCTGCAGGGCAGGACTTTCGGTGTCGAAGCGGCGCACACCAGGCGCGCCATCGGCGCCGGGCCGGAACAGGGTGGCGTGGCCCTGGACCGCCGCGGCCGCCGCACGGACGGCTGTGGCGGCGCTGGCCGGGGCCCAGAGCCAGCGCTGGGCGCCTTGCCATTCCACCAGCTGCGGGTACGGCAGCTCCAGCACCGGCGCGGTCTGTGGCACCGACAGGCGCCAGAGGCACAGGTCGGGTGCCGCCGGCCGGAAAAACGGCAAGGCATGGTCGCGACAGGCGTCCCAGTCCGCCGCGGCCTGGGTGTTGTCCATGCGCTGGCCCCCCGCCACCTCACGCAGCATGCGTTCGCCAGCGGCCTCGACCGCCGCCACCGCGCCGCGCAGGCGCACAAACAGCAGCTCGGGCGCATCCGGCGCCGTCTCGTCGCGTACCCAGCAGGAGGCGTTCAGCGGCAGGGGCTGACCACCCCAACGGTGCAACTGCTCCAGCGCCTCATGCTGGCCCAGACGGAAGACCAGCGTGGCCTCGGCCGGTGCCACAGGCAGCACCTTGAGCGAGAGGTGAGTGATCACCCCCAGTGTCCCCATGGAACCCGCCAGGGCACGGCTGATGTCGTAGCCGGCCACGTTCTTCATCACCTGGCCGCCGAAGGTCAGCCAGTGGCCCTGGCCATCCACAAACTGGGCGCCGAGCACAAAATCCCGCACGCCACCCACCGTGGCGCGTGCCGGACCGGCAAGACCCGAAGCCACCACCCCTCCAATGGTCGAGCCGGTCCCCAGACGCGGGGGATCGAAAGGCAGATGCTGGCCCTTCTGCGCCAGCGCAGCCTGCACCTCGGCCAGCGGCGTGCCGGCCCGCACGGTGATGACCAGCTCGGTCGGTTCGTGACTGACAATGCCCGTCCACTCACGGACGTCCAGCGGACGCCCCGACGTCGCCTCGCCATAGAAGTTCTTGGTACCGCCGCCGGTGATGCGCAACGGCGTCCGGTCGGCCATGGCCGCGCGCACCTGGTCGATCAGACCCTGGGGGGAATCGTTCGTGGGGATGTCGCTCATGGCCGTGATGGTAGCGACCGGGCCCGCCCGCGCCGTTGAATTTTTTGCACGCCGCGCTGCAATCGCGGCCGCCTGCCCGTCGAGAGCGCTCTGCCCGAGGCTGCGGGTCAGCGGGTAAACCCGAGGCAGGCGCCGGCATTCGGGCGTCCTCGGCACTCCCGCCGCAAACGCTTCTCCCGTGCCGCCTTTGTCTCGCCGCTGCCACTGTCCAGAAACTTCACGCGTGCGGCCTCGCGCGGGGCGGCCTCACGCGCCTTGGCGCTGCCCGCCCAGGCCGGCATGGCCAGCGACGCGACCAGCGCCAGAACAATCCAATGCCGGTCGCGTGTGGTCATGGCTCTTCTCCTCCCGGTCTTTCTTCCCCTGTTGGCCGCCGATGCTAGCGGGGGATGGCCCATCTCGCCTCCCCCGCGTGGGGGACAAAAAAAGACCCCGCGTGCCTTTCGGCAACGCGGGGTGAACATCCAAAGGAGACTCTCAGAGACAGCGTGGCAGCATCATTCCTCTCGGCGTGCTGCTCACCACGCGGGTTGCGGCATCAACGGTTGTAGGCCGTCTCGCCGTGCGAGCTGATGTCCAGACCTTCGCGCTCGGCTTCTTCACTCACGCGCAGACCCAGCACCATGTCGACAATCTTGTAGACGATGAACGCCACCACCGCCGACCAGACCATGGTGATGACCACACCTTCGGCCTGCACCAGCAGCTGGCTGCCGATGGAGTAGCCGTCGGCCTTGACGCCACCCAGGGAAGCGGCCGAGAACACACCGGTCAGCAGGGCACCGACGATGCCACCGACGCCGTGCACGCCGAACACGTCCAGCGAGTCGTCGGCACCGAGCATCTTCTTGAGACCGGTGACGCCCCACAGGCACAGGAAGCCGGAGACCAGACCGATGACGATGGCGCCCATGGGGCCGACGGTACCGCAGGCCGGGGTGATGGCCACCAGACCGGCGACAGCACCGGAGGCCGCACCCAGCATCGAGGCCTTGCCCTTGGACAGGGACTCGCCAATGCACCAGGCCAGCACAGCGGCCGCGGTGGCCACCAGGGTGTTGATGAACGCCAGGGTCGTGCCGCCGTTGGCTTCCAGGTTGGAGCCGGCGTTGAAACCGAACCAGCCCACCCACAGCAGGGAAGCCCCCACCATAGTCAGGGTCAGGCTGTGCGGGGCCATGGCTTCCTTGCCGTAGCCAATGCGCTTGCCCACCACATAGGCACCCACCAGACCGGCCATGGCCGCATTGATGTGCACCACGGTGCCGCCGGCGAAGTCCAGCGCGCCCTTGTCGAACAGGTAGCCGCCAGCGCCCCAGACCATGTGGGCGATCGGCAGGTAGCTGAAGGTGAACCACAGGGCGCAGAAGAGCAGCACGGCGCTGAACTTGATGCGCTCGGCGAACGAGCCCACGATCAGCGCGCAGGTGATGCCGGCAAACGTGGCCTGGAAGGCGATGAAGATGTACTCGGGAATCATCACGCCGGGGGTGAAGGTCGCTGCCAGCGACTCCGGCGTCACGCCCGCCAGGAACACCTTGTCCAGGCCGCCGATGATCAGGCCCTCGCCGCCGAACGCCACGCTGTAGCCATAGACGGCCCACAGCACGGAGATCAGCGAGAAGACGACCATGACCTGCATCAGCACCGACAGCATGTTCTTGCTGCGCACCAGGCCACCGTAGAACAGGGCCAGACCGGGGATGACCATCAGGATCACCAGGATGGTGGAAATCATCATCCAGGTCACATCACCCTTGTCGACGGTTTCCTTGACAGGGGCTTCGGCAGCAGCGGCCTCGGCGGGCGCAGCGGCAGGTTCAGCAGCGGGTGCCGCCACGGCGGCGGGAGCGGCCGAGGCGTCCGCAGGCGCAGCAGCAGCGGCCGGCGCCTCGGTGGTGGTCTGGGCAACCGCGTTCAGGCCACCAAAGGCCAGTCCCAGTCCCAGGAGCAGTGAAGCAATGAGCTTTTTCATGTCCGTGATCTTTCTTGTGACGGGGTCGTGATCAGAGGGCTTCCTTGCCGGTTTCACCGGTGCGGATGCGGACGACCTGTTCCAGGGGAGAGACGAAGATCTTGCCGTCGCCGATCTTGCCGGTGCGGGCAGCGCCTTCGATGGCTTCGATGACCCGGTCGACGAGCTCGTCGGCCACGGCCGCCTCGATCTTGACCTTGGGCAGGAAGTCGACGACGTATTCGGCGCCGCGATAGAGCTCGGTATGGCCCTTCTGGCGACCGAAGCCCTTGACCTCGGTGACGGTGATGCCTTGAACGCCCATGCCGGAGAGTGCTTCGCGCACTTCGTCCAGCTTGAACGGCTTGATGATGGCGGAGACCATTTTCATGTGCTGTTCCCTCTTGTCGATGGTTGCGGTTCAGGCGGTGAGGCCGGCCGCGGGGCTGAGATTCATGGCAGCGCCCCTGAGGACGACGGCCACCTTGGATGCGACGGTGTTCATGGGCACTCCAATGTTTCGAAACGTTCGCCCCAAGGGTCTAGCAGGGAACGTGCCAGGCCACCTCCACCTCGGATGCTCTCCAGCACCGGCACTGTCGTGGAAATGCCGCTTTTCCCTCGCCTGAGGGTGCGTGCGCGGTGGACCGCGTGCCATGATCCCCAGCCCGGCGGCCGTTCAGAAGCCCCGGCATGCACAAAACAGGTGCAACAAGGTCGTCCAGCCAGCCATGGCCGACAAATGCACCGAAACAGGGAAGGAATACACCATGAGTCTGTCCTTGGTGCACAGCCGTGCACTGCAGGGTCTTCAGGCGCGCCCGGTGCAGGTGGAAGTGCACCTGGCCAACGGCCTGCCCAGCTTCACGCTGGTCGGTCTGGTCGACACCGAGGTCAAGGAGGCGCGCGAACGGGTCCGCTCGGCCATCGCCAACGCCGGACTGGAGTTCCCCAGCAACAAGCGCATCACTGTCAACCTGGCTCCCGCCGACCTGCCCAAGGATTCGGGCCGCTTCGACTTGCCGATTGCCTTGGGCATCCTGGCGGCCAGCGGCCAGGTGGATGCCGCCAAGCTCAAGGGGTGGGAATTCGCCGGCGAACTGTCGCTGGGCGGCGAGCTGCGCCCGGTGCGCGGGGCCCTAGCCATGAGCCTGGCCTTGCACAGCGGGTCCGCCGGCGATCAGGCCCCCGCGCGGCTGGTGCTGCCACCGGACAGCGCCGAGGAAGCCGCCCTCGTGCCCATGGCGCAGGTCTACCGGGCCAGGCACCTGCTGGACGTGGTGCAGCGATTTCTGCCCGAGCGGGCGGGTGAGCCACTGCCCGAGCCCATCGACGATGGGGGCTGGCTGCGGCTGGCCTCCTCGGCACTGGGTACGTCCGAACCCTACCCCGATCTGGCCGACGTGAAAGGCCAGGCGGCCGCCCGGCGCGCGCTGGAGATTGCCGCGGCCGGTGGTCACAGCCTGCTGATGATGGGACCGCCTGGCTCCGGCAAATCCATGCTGGCCCAGCGCTTTGCCGGCTTGCTGCCCCCGCTGTCCACCGACGAGGCGCTGGAGGCGGCGGCAGTGGCCTCATTGGCGGGCCGATTCCGGCTCGATCGCTGGGGGGTGCGCCCGACGGCGGCGCCGCACCACAGTGCCAGTGCGGTGGCCCTGGTGGGCGGCGGCTCTCCACCGCGACCGGGCGAGATCTCGCTGGCGCACCACGGCGTCCTGTTCCTGGACGAGTTTCCGGAGTTCGCCCGCAGCGCCCTGGAGGCTTTGCGCGAACCCCTGGAGACCGGCCACATCCGCATCTCCCGCGCCGCGATGCAGAGCGAGTTTCCGGCCCGCTTCCAGCTGATCGCCGCCATGAACCCCTGTCCCTGCGGCTACCTCGGCCATCCGACCCGTGCCTGCCGCGACACCCCCGATCAGATCGCCCGCTACCAGGGCAAGCTCAGCGGTCCCCTGCTCGACCGCATCGACCTGCATGTGGAGGTACCGGCACTGCCGCCCGACGACCTGTTGCGCGCGGTGCCGGGCGAAACCACGGCACAGGTGCGCGAACGCGTGATGCAGGCCCGCGAGCGCGCCTGCAGACGCCAGGGCGGCACCAACCAGGCGCTGGCCGGGCAGGCGCTGGACGAGCATGTGCGTGCCGATGACACGGCACTGAAGTTCCTGAACACCGCCGCGGCCCGTCTGGGCTGGAGCGCACGCAGCACCCACCGCGCCATGCGGGTGGCACGAACGATTGCCGATCTGGCGCAGGCCGACCAGGTGGGCGTGGCCCACGTGGCCGAGGCGGTGCAATACCGGCGGGTGCTGCGCTCCGGCAACTGAGCTGCCGGACTCAGACCACCCGCACCTGGTCGGTCAATTCGTTGGGGTTGGCCTGGCCTTCGGCCAGCGGGTAGTGCTGCACCAGCAGGGCCGAGACCTCTTCCAGCGCCTCGGTCAGTCCACCCTCGACATCGCCCTGACGCAGCCGGAGAGCCAGGCGGTCGACCACGGCCTGCCAGTGTTCGGGAGGCACCAGGCGGGCAATCCCCCGGTCAGCGACGATGTCGATGCGCCGTTCGGCCAGCAGCAGGTAGATGAGGACGCCGTTGTTGTGATCGGTGTCCCAGACACGCAGCTTGCCGAACCAGGCCAGCGCACGGGTGCGCACCACCTCGGGCAGCGAGGCATCGCGCCCGATGCGCCAAAGGTAGCGCTCGGGCAGGGAGCCTTCGACACACAGGCAGATTTCGCCACTGTGGCGCCGCTCGCTGGCGGCCACGCGCTGCCGCAGGCGATCGGCCATGTCCGGGGGCACGGCGCGCTGCGCCGCCCCGTCGGCCTGCCAGCGGTGCCGCCACCAGCGTGCCCAGCGGCGCCACAGGGGTTCGCGGAAATTGCCCATCTCACCAGTCTCCTGACGCACCGCCGCCACCAAAGTCGCCGCCGCCCCCCGAGGAAAATCCCCCGCCACCGGACGACCAGCCTCCTCCGCCCCCACCCCAGCTGCCCGAGGAACCACCGCCCCAATGGCCGCCCCCACGGCGACCACCAGACTGCAGCGGCAACTGCTGGACGAACAGGGACATGAACAGCCCGACCAGGCCCGCCATGATGGCCAGCCAGAGAAGACCACTGAGGGTCCAGACCAGGAAACCAGAGACACCACCGGCCGCCAGCGCGCCCAGCCGGTTACCCAGAATGCCGCGCAGCACAGCCGAGATCAGCGGCACCGCAAACAGGAACAGCAGGCCGATCTCGAACCAGTCGATGCCGCCGCCAGGGCTGGGGCGACCGGATCCGACCTCGGGCAGAGGAAGCGCCTCGCCTTCGATGCGTGCCTGCAGGTGCTCCAGACCGCCGCGAATGCCCCCTGCGATATCACCCCGTCGAAAGGCCGGCGTCACCACCTGATCGATGATGCGCTTGGCCATCACGTCGGGGATGGCGCCTTCCAGGGTCTTGGCAGGCGCGATGCGCAGGCGCCGGTCGTCCAGGGCCACCACGAACAGCAGACCATCGCCCACGTCGCGGCGGCCGATCTTCCAGGCATCGCCCAGGCGCTGGGTGTAGTCGGCAATGTCTTCGGGGGCGGTGCTGCGCACCAACAGCACCACGATCTGCGTGCCGCGCCGCTGCTCGAAGGCCTGCAGTTGCGCCTCCAGCGCGGCCACATCGCCCGCCGCCAGGGTGCCGGTCTGGTCCATGACGCGAGCGGTGAGCGCCGGCACCGGCTGCACGCCCTGCGCCAGGACCGGCACGGCCAGCGCGGTCATGAGCCACAGCAGTGCCCAGCGCCACAGGCGCAGCACCGCCGGCGCGCGCCCCATCAGCCCCATGATCGCTTACTTGGCGAAGTCGACCTTGGGCGGGGCGCTCACGGCGGCTTCATCGGCCACGGTGAAGCCAGCCTTGGGCTGGTAGCCGAAGACCATGGCGGTCAGGTTGGTGGGGAAGCTGCGGGCCAGCACGTTGTACTCCTGCACCGCCGCGATGTAGCGGTTGCGCGCCACGGTGATGCGGTTCTCGGTGCCCTCCAGTTGCACCCGCAGGTCGGCAAAGGCCTGGTTCGCCTTGAGGTTGGGGTACTGCTCGACGACCACCATCAGGCGGCTGAGGGCGCTGCCCAGTTCACCCTGGGCGGCCTGGAATTTCTGCATGGCCGCCGGGTCGGACACCATCTCGGGGGTCACCTGGATGCCGGTGGCCTTGGCGCGCGCTTCGATGACCTTGGTCAGGGTCTCCTGCTCGAAATTGGCTTCACCCTTGACGGTGGCCACGATATTGGGAATCAGGTCGGCACGGCGCTGGTACTGGTTGAGCACCTCGGCCCAGGACGATTTGGTCTGCTCGTCCAGGCGCTGGAAATCGTTGTAACCGCAGCCGCTGAGCAGCAGGGCCAGCCACAGCGTGGCCAGCCAGGTGAACGGGCGCAGGAATGTGCGGGTCATGGTGTGTCCTCCTGGGGTGGGAATGGATAGCCCTCTGGCCTCGCAGCTTACCGCACACGTGACCTGATCGAGGATCAGTTCAGGAGGTTGGGGTCGCGACGGCTGGACTGCTCGATCTCGCGCAGACGACGGCAGACCGGGTCCTGCGCCAGGGCGGGATCCGCGCAAACCCGCGACTGGCAGACAGAGCGGCTGAAGAAGTTGCTGCTGTCGGCGCAGCGCTGCTCCACGGTGGCCACCGGTGCGGGGCGCGCCGGACTGGGCGTCGGGGCGGGAGCCGGCTCAGGTGCAGGCGGCGGTGGTGCGACGGCGGGCGCCTCGGCCACCGGCGGCGGCACGTCTTTCACCCGCGACTCAGCCCGACGGGCCTGCTCGGCCTGCAGTCGCTTGGCGGCCGCCTCGCGTTCCTGCCGGTGAAGCTCTTCGCGTTCGCGGTCTTCGCGCGCCAGGCGCTCCAGCGAGGCCTGCAGACGGGCCTCGGCGGCGGCGGTCGCCTCCTGCAGGCTCGGATGACCGGCGGGTAGAGCGCCGGTCGGTGCGGCAGATGCGTCGCCAGCCAGAGAAGGACTCAGGGCAGTGGCAGGGGATGGCACCGAAGGCCGCAGCGTCCACACGATGGCCGACACCAGGGCCACGGCCCCCACCACGCCGATGCCGATCCATCGACCAGCCGAGGAGCGGGCGGTGCTGTCGTTTCGCGAACCCTCGCGGCGCGATCGCCCCGAGCGCGAGCGGCGCGGACTGGCTGGCGCGGGAACCGGGGTCAGTGGCGCGGCACAACCCATGCAGAAGCGCGCTTTCTCGCGATTCTCTGTTCCGCAAGACCGACACACCACACCCATGAAACGCTTGCCTCCACCCAGGAACCACACCCGCAGTCCTGAGGTTGTACCAGAGCACAAGGTCGGTCGCACGGTCCACAGGACCGGCGGCAGGGAGGCAGCGCCCGGTGGCACCGAAGGCACAATGCAGCCATCGGCCATGCGCCCACCTCAGGAGACCCCATGACACTGTGCCGCCCCCGTACCCTGCTGACCTGGCTGCTCAGCGGCATGCTGGCGGCCGGCGCCAGCCCGGTGATGGCCAATGAAACCGATCAGGCTGTGGCCGCCTGCCTCAAAGCCTGGGTCACGCATCCTTTCGGTGACCGGCCGTCCTACCGGGTGCTGGGTACGTCGGTCAAGGTGTTTGGCATCGGATCGTCCAGCGCCGACACGGAGAAAACCACCAGCCCCGCTCTGGTGGTGGTGAACCCCGGGGTCAACGTGATGGGCGGCAGCGTGATCGAGCTGCTCAACCCCAACGGCTGGTATTGCCTGCGCAGCACCGTCAGTGTGATGGGCGGCATGACCATCCGCCTGGCCTGTGGCGCCCAGCTGGCCTCGCTCTCGGGCACCGCCACGGTGATGGGCAACAACGCCGATCAGAAAGGGGTGACCGTGATGGGCTCCACCACGGTCGAACGCGTGGGTTGCCCCGAAGGCAACCGCATCTGAGCGCGGCCTGCGGGCTGGCCGTCAGAGGTTGGGCCCCAGCCAGCGCCTGAGTTCGTTGGCATCCACGCCGCTGCGCGCGGCCAGGTCGGCCACCTGGTCTTCACCGATCTTGCCGACGTTGAAGTAGGTGCTGTCCGGGTGCGCCAGATAGAAGCCGCTGACGCTGGCGGCCGGCGTCATGGCCAGGCTCTCGGTCAGGCCCATGCCGATTTCGTCGGCCTGCAGCAGCGCAAACATGGGTCGCTTGACCGAGTGGTCCGGGCAGGCCGGATAGCCCGGTGCCGGTCGGATGCCGCGGTACTGTTCCTTGATGAGCTGGTCGTTGGTGAGTTGCTCGTCGGCGGCATAGCCCCACAGGTCCTTGCGCACGCGTTCGTGCATGCACTCGGCCATGGCCTCAGCCAACCGGTCGGCCAGTGACTTGAACAGGATGGCGTTGTAGTCGTCGTGCGCGGCCAGGAACTGCGCTTCCTTCTTCTCGGCGCCGATGCCGGCGGTGACGGCGAACACCCCCACGTAATCCGGCGTGCCCGCGGGCGCAACGAAGTCGGCCAGGCAGCGGCTGGGGCGCATCACGCCATCGATCTCCTGCTTCTCCGCCTGCTGGCGCAGCCCGTGCCAGGTCAGCAGCGGCTGCTGGCGCGACTCATCAGCGTAGAGCGCAATGTCGTCATGGTTGACGCGGTTGGCCGGGTACAGGCCGATCACCGCGTTGGCGGTCAACCAGCGGCCTTCGATGATCTTCTTGAGCATGGCCTGCGCGTCGGCGAACACCTTGCGCGCCTGTTCGCCCACCACCTCGTCATCCAGGATGGCGGGGTACGGGCCGGCCAGGTCCCAGGTCTGGAAGAACGGGCCCCAGTCGATGTACTTCGCGGCCTCGGCCAGATCGAAATTCTTGAACACGCGACGGCCAATGAACTTGGGCGGTGTCGGTGTGTAAGTGGCAAAGTCCACCGGCGTGGCGTTGGCGCGCGCCTGGTCCAGCGGCCACAGCGGCACTTGCTTCTTGTTCGCGTGCTGCTGGCGCACCTTTTCATAGTCGGCGTTGAGCTCGGCCAGGTACTGCGCGCGGCCGTCGCCGATCAGGCCCTGGGCCACGCTCACGCTGCGCGAGGCGTCGGGCACATAGACCACCGGGCCTTCGTAGTGCGGCGCGATCTTCACCGCCGTGTGCACGCGGCTGGTGGTGGCCCCGCCAATCAGCAGCGGAATCTGCTTCTCGCGGAAGTGCGGGTCCTTCTGCATCTCGGCCGCCACCACCTGCATCTCTTCCAGGCTGGGCGTGATCAGGCCGGAAAGGCCGACGATGTCGGCACCCTCTTCCTTGGCCTTGGCCAGGATGTCCTGCCAGGGCACCATCACGCCCATGTTCACCACCTCGAAGTTGTTGCACTGCAAGACCACGGTGACGATGTTCTTGCCGATGTCGTGCACGTCGCCCTTGACGGTGGCGATCACGATCTTGCCCTTGCTGCGCACATCGGCGCCGGCCGCTTCAAGCTGACGTTTCTCTTCCTCGATGTAGGGCAGCAGGTGGGCCACGGCCTGCTTCATTACGCGAGCGCTTTTCACGACCTGGGGCAGGAACATCTTGCCGGCGCCGAACAGGTCACCCACCACGTTCATACCGTCCATCAACGGGCCTTCGATCACGGCCAGCGGACGTCCGCCTTCGGCCTTGATGAGCTGCCACATTTCCTCGGTGTCTTCGCTGATGTGCTCGTTGATGCCGCGCACCAGCGCGTGCGTCAGGCGCTCACGGATCGGCAGCGCGCGCCATTCGTTCTTCTTGGAGTCGTCCTTGGCCGCGCCCTTGGCACTCTCGGCGATTTCCACCAGCCGCTCGCCAGCGTCCGGGCGCCGGTTGAGCACCACATCTTCCACCCGCTCACGCAGCTCGGGGTCCAGTTCGTCGTAGACGCCCACCATGCCGGCGTTGACAATGCCCATGTCCATGCCGGCCTGGATGGCGTGGTACAGGAACACGGTGTGGATGGCCTCACGCACCGGGTCGTTGCCGCGGAAGCTGAAGGACACGTTGGACACACCGCCTGAAACCTTGGCGCCCGGCAGGTGCTGCTTGATCCAGCGCGTGGCCTCGATGAAGTCCACCGCGTAGTTGTCGTGCTCGGCAATGCCGGTGGCGATGGCGAAGATGTTGGGGTCGAAGATGATGTCTTCGGGCGGAAAACCCACCTCGTCGACCAGGATGCGGTAGGCGCGCTCGCAGATCTCGATCTTGCGCGCGTAGGTGTCGGCCTGGCCCTGTTCATCGAAGGCCATCACCACCGTGGCAGCGCCATAGCGCTTGATCAGTTTGGCCTGGCGCTTGAACTCCTCCACGCCTTCCTTCATGGAGATGGAGTTGACCACCCCCTTGCCCTGGATGCACTGCAAGCCGGCCTCGATCACGCTCCACTTGGACGAATCGATCATGATCGGCACACGCGCGATGTCGGGCTCGCCGGCGATCAGGTTCAGGAAGCGCACCATGGCGGCCTTGCTGTCGAGCATGGCCTCGTCCATGTTGATGTCGATGATCTGCGCACCGTTTTCCACCTGCTGGCGGGCCACGGCCAGGGCGTCTTCGTAGCGTCCTTCCAGGATCATGCGGGCGAAGGCTTTGGACCCCGTGACGTTGGTGCGCTCACCCACGTTGACGAACAGGCTGTCGCGACCGATGAACAGCGGCTCCAGGCCAGACAGCAGCATGGGCGGGACGGACGCGGCGGGGGCGGACGGGGACGAGGCAACGGCAGACATGGGGCTCACCAGGAAGGGTTCAGAAACTGGTGAGCGCCGTTGGAGCCGGCGGGGCCGGCAGGGCGATGTAGGGTCGCCCGTGGTCTCAAGCCTGACGCTGGCGGGACGGCCAGCGCTGCAACGCTCCTTGAGAGGATGCGATTTTACCGTCTGCTGCCCTCCTCTGGTGCGAAGCTTGCTTGTCTCCCCACCATGACATCCGCCAATCTCCCCGTCGACTGGCACGCCCAGGAACTGCTGCTGCTGCACGAGGTGATGAAGCTCGTGGGGCGCAGCCTCTCGCCAGAGCCCGTGCTGCGCGAGATGCTGCACCTGATGAGCGAGCTGCTGGGCCTCAACCGCGGCCGCATCGTGCTGCGGGACGATGAAGACCCCCAGCAGGCCCGCATCCACCTGGCCTATGGCCTGACGGCGGCAGAGCGCCGGCGCGGCCGCTACGCGCCGGGTGAAGGCATCACCGGCCGGGTACTGGCCAGCGGCCAGGCCATCATCGTGCAGGACATCGACGCCGACCCGCTGTTCCTGTTCCGCAGCGTTCGGCGCGAACAGTTGCCCGAGGACACCGTGGCCTTCCTGGCCCTGCCGATCGAGGTGGACGGCCGCGTGGCCGGGGTGCTGGCCTGCCACCGCATCCGCAGCCGGCGCCGGCGTCTGACCGATGATCTGGCCGTGCTGCGCACCCTGGCCACGCTGACCGGCCAGCTGCTGCAGCTCGAACGGCTGGTACATGCCCAGACTGCGCAGCTGCAGGCCCGCAACGCGGCGCTGACCCGCGCCCTGGACAGCGCCAGCGCCCGCTACGGACTGATCGGCCGCTCACCCGCCCTGCTGCAGGCCCTGGGCGAGCTCGAGCGCGTCTCGCAATCGCAGGCCACGGTGCTGCTGCTGGGCGAGTCGGGCACCGGCAAAGAGCTGTTCGCCCGCGCGGTGCACCTGGCCAGCGGGCGGCGCGACCAACCCTTCATCAAGGTCAACTGCTCGGCCATTCCGGACACGCTGTTCGAGTCCGAGCTGTTCGGCCACGAGCGCGGCGCCTTCACCGGCGCCACCCAGGCGCGCCCCGGCTGGTTCGAGCAGGCACACGGCGGCACCATCTTTCTGGACGAGATCGGTGAACTGCCCCTGGCCATGCAGGCCAAGCTGCTGCGCACCCTGCAGGAAGGCACCCTGGTGCGCCTGGGCGGCCAGCGCGAGATCCGCATCGACGTGCGGCTGGTGGCGGCCACCAACCGCGACCTGGCGCAGGAAGCGGCCGCCGGGCGATTCCGGCAGGACCTGTACTACCGGCTGAACGTCGTGCCGATCCGGCTGCCCAGCCTGCGCGAGCGTCGCGAAGACATCCGCGACCTGGCGCTGCATTTCGTGAACCGCGCCAACCAGGCCCACCAACGCAACGTGCACCTGGCCGCCGACGCGCTGCAGCGGCTGCAGCGGCTGGACTGGCCCGGCAACATCCGCGAACTGGGCAACGTCATCGAACGCCTGGTGCTGCTGGCCGATCAGGCCGTGGTGCACGCCAGCGACCTGGGGCGCTTCCTGCCCGACGCCCCTGGCGCCCCCGACACCGAGCCTGCCACCCCACGGGCCGTGGCCCCGGGCGCTCCCCTGGTGCGCGACTACCTGAGCGCCCAATCACATGATGCCCGCCAACTGTCCCAGGCCCTGGCCCTGCACGGCGGTAACCAGTCGCGCGCGGCACAAAGCCTGGGTCTGACGCTGCGGCAGTTCAGCTACCGGCTGCGCAAGGCGGGCTTGCCCTGAAGCATCCGCTGGTGGCCTGCGGTGGCCTCATCGCACCATCACCGGCGACTCATGCACCGGAGGGGCTGCGGGAGCCTGGCTCTGCGAGGGGTCTGACCGGCGGGACGGTTCATTCGCGTGCGCCTTCGCCTGCACGTTCGCGTGCGCATCGGCGTGCACCCTGGCCTGCTCCAGATGCTGGTCGGCCGCTTGCGACAGGGCCTCGCTCACGCGGAACTCGCTGAGCGATCCGGCGGGCCCGATCATGGCCACGCGCTCTCCATCCTTGCTCAGGTGGAAGGCCTGCACCGGTGCGCCCTGCGCTCTGGACTGAGCGTGGCTGACAGCAGCCGCGGTCACTCGATCGATCTGCTCATTACCTACACCCATCCGGCGCAGCCCCGGCGCGATCTGTTCCTGGGCCTGCTGGTGGTAGCGCTGCTGCGCCGGCGAGAGCGTCACCGGTGGCGACATGCCGCGTTCGCGCATGGCTTCGCCGATGGCCTTGAGGTGACCCCGGTCGCGCCACTGTTCATTCAGGGCGCTTTCCAGGCGCTCGGCCTGACGCCGCTCGGCCAAGGCCTTGGGCCAGCCCTGATCCAGATCGTTGTACGACGGCGTGTTGGCCTTCAGCGCCTGGACCGTTCGCTCATCCTGCGCGACTTCCCCCTGGTACTGGCGGTAGCGGTCTGTCAGTTGGGTGTTGCTCAACGCGCGGTAGTTCTCCAGCGGTTCGTGGTCCAGGGCACGCGGGTATCGGGCATGAACCGCATCGCTGAAGGCACCTCGCACGGCATCGCCCGGGCGCTTGCCGGCATCGATGTGACGGGCCAGCGCCGCCTGCACATCGTCCTTGTCGACCTTGGGAATGCGCGCGTGCATCTTCTCCCACACCTGATCGACTTTCTCTCGCCCCTCGAAGTAGCGGTTGTTGCGCTCGGCCTCCTGATGGAAGGCAGCGCTGGCCTGATCGAGCCGGCCCTGCAGGCGCGCACGCTCGGCCGGGTCCTGGGCTTCGCCCAGGTCTTGCCTGAGGCCATTGACCTGGCGCAGCAGGCGGCCTTCTCTGGATAGATAGTCGTAGCCCAGATCACCCGCCTGGCGGCCCAGGTGCCTGCTGAACTGCTGCAAGCGGGACTCTTCGTACAGCTTCTCCGCACCGTATGCCGCAGCACCTCCGGTGGCCAGACCGCCCAGCACCGGCCCCGCCGGCCCGGTGACCGGGCTGGTCAGGGCGCCCGCCGCCGCACCGGGAACGGCCCCGACGGTGGCGGCCGCGCCGGTGACCACCGTCCTGGTGGCCTGGTTGGCCGATTCTTCCGCGCCGCGCACCCACTGCTCGCGGGTGGAACGCGCGGTATCGATGGCCGCGTCGACCTGGCCCTTGGCATCGTACGCACCGTAGGCCGTGCCGAGCACGCCGGCGGCTTTGATGGTGGGGCGCACGGCACGGTAGCCGCCCACTTCGTTGTGCAGGCGTTGCACGCCCTCTTCTACCCGGCCGGTCTGGCGCTCGTCCAGCAGGTGACGGGCGGTGTCCGGTCCGATCCTTTCATTGGGGAGCCGCCCAGGCAGATCACGGTGCCATTGGCGTTGCGCGCCGGTGGACTGATGCAGATCATTCAGCCGGTCCTGGGTCAGGCGGCCAAAGCGGGCCGCTTCCAATGCGCGGCCGGGCGAGGCGTTGGGCGTTGTGCGCGAGTCAAAGTGCAGCCTGCCCTCGCGGTCGTAGATCTGGATCGGCACGCCGGTCTGCTTGGCCACGTCGTCAAGGGCCCCAGGGAGCTTGTTGTAGACCGACTTGCGCACTTCTTCTGGAACATGGCGACCTTGGCCAAACCTGTCGAGATCTCGACTGAATCGGTTGTCCACACCCAGCTCGCTTTCCAGGCGGTGTGTGGCGATGGCCCGTATTTCCACGTCGTAACCTTGCGCCTGCAGCTCCTTGATCAGGTCGGCACGCGGCATGGTGGTGTCCAGGATGATGTTCTTGCGCTGGGCCATCGCCGCCTCGCGCAGCTCCGTGGCCCACTGGCTGGCGTCGCCGTGGGTGCGGCCGGACCAGGTGTAGGGGTGTTGCTGGCGCAGTTGCTCAGCTTGAGGGTGCTTGTCTCGCAACTGGTCAGGGTCTACGGTGACGACGTTGCCACCTAGCTCAACCTGAGCGATTCGCACCAGACCGCCTTTTCCGGCACCGGGTTGACCCGCCGTGATGATGATTCGTGGTCGATCTACCGGTGTTGCGTTGTTGAACAGCTTTCGGTCATTGAGTATGCGATCGTTCAGTATCTGCCGATGCTGCGCGGGGTCAATCTGGTCGTAGGTGCGAGACATGAGTGAACCCACCTAGCTCAGTCCTGGCCCCAGCGAAAAAACGCCATCAGTTCATCTACCCCGATATCGTGCCGACAGTCGCTCATCAGCATCTCCTTCCCCCTCGCTTTGGCAATCAATGCTGCATCACCTGTAGCTTCGGCCGCTCGGACTTCGGCGGCGGCAAGGCCGACGAAGTGATTCAGGCCGCCTTCGAGACTGCCAATCGCCATTTCGAACTGATCGGTTCGCTGCTCCCTGCTCATGCCAGGGCGAATTCCAAGGTCTGCAATGGCATCCTGAAGCTGCGCGATCAGCTCCGGATAGTCCTTGAGCGCTTCCTGCAGTACTTGCGGCACCGGCGGATGCTCGGTGAAGTGGGTATTAGTCATGTTGGCTTCCCTGAATTTCTTTGTTGAACGCACGATCCGCACGCCGGACGATATTAATACATTCAGCGTATATCGAACTCAACATACCCAACCCCAGCCCTGTGGACCCGGCTGTTGGGCAAATGCCTGCGCAAGGCAAGTTCGGCATCAGGCGTTTTCGATGCCGGCGTCGTCATCCACCGGCTTGTCGAGCAGCGAGGTCTTGACCTAATACGGCACCAGGTCTGTTTTCAGTTCTTCTCGGACCCGTTGGGGCCGGCAAACATGCGCAGCCGCGGCTGGACAGCGCTCATCCGGCGGCGGTGGCGCGCGGTTTGAGCTTGAGTTTGGCACCCTTGGTAACCTTCACCGGACGGTGGAGATCACGAACCACTGTCTCGGTGCCATCGGCAAAGGTCTCCACCAGCTGGCCATTGACCGCCCGCAGCACCTTGCCACTGGTGGTCAACGCTTCGTACTGCGCACGCTGGAAAGCGCCCTGGGCCAGCTTGGGAATGCCGGCCTCCAGGACGATCATGGATTCTTCCGTCAGCGGCTTCATCGGGTGGTCTCGCATCCGAGCAATCTAACAGCAAATTCACCCGCAGACCAGATCCCCCGCATCCATCGCGGGTGGGCGCAGCAGGTCTTCGTCAATGCCCATCACCGCGCTGGCGCGTTCCACGGCCTGCCACAGGGCCGAGGGCATCTTCAGGATCTCGTCCGGGGTGTCGGCCTGGGCGATCCAGGCGCTGATCTGGTGGTGCTGGTCAGCGGTCAGCAGTTCCAGGTGGAGCATTTCGTCGATGGTTTTCATGTGAGCTCCGGTCAGCGTGAAGTCAAACGGGCGGTCAGGCGGGCGTACAGCAGCCCAGCAAGGACCGCGCCAGCGGCCATGGCCAGCAGGCCGGGCAGGTGCCGCGTGGCGTCAATGAACACCGGCATGGGCGCCACCGCGTCCACCGTGCGCACGGCGGCCACCATGCCCACCCCGGCCGCCGCCGCCAGCAGCGCACTGCGCCCGGCCGGCCACCAGCGGGCCAAGGCGCTGGCCACCGGCAAGGCAAACAGCCAGCCCACGGCCAGGATGACGCCATACACCGGCGCAAAGCCGATCAGGTCCTGGGCGGTCACCCGCAGCCAGTCGCTGGCGGGAATCTCCACGCCCACGTCCACCAGCGCCCGCAGGTTCCACTGCGTCTGCACCACCGAACCCCAGGCCGCTGCCAGCACCCACGCACACAACAGCACCCCCAGACGTCGCGTCCAGCGAACTGATGGGGCATCATGGCGGGCACCGGATCTCATGCTGACCATTATGAAATACCTGCTTGCCTTGTTCCTGGCTGTGCTGAGCATGACCCCATCGGCCCAGACAGTGGCCTACCGCGTGGAGACCGTGACCGGCGGACTGGAGCACCCCTGGTCGCTGGCCTTTCTGCCCGACGGGCGCATGCTGGTGACCGAGAGGCCCGGCCGCCTGCGTGTGGTCGAGCCCGGGCCCGACGGCCGCTTGCAGCTGCGCCCCGAGCCCGTAGCCGGCGTGCCGCCGGTGCTGGCTCGCGGACAGGCCGGCCTGTTCGACGTGCTGCTGGACCCGGACTTTGCCAACAACCGCCGGCTGTTCCTGTCGTTCGCGCACGGCACGCCCGAGGCCAACCACCTGCGCGTGGTCAGTGCCCGGCTGGACGGCAACGAGCTGAAAGACCTGCGGCCCATCTTCACCTCACAACCGGCCAAGAGCGACACCCAGCACTTTGGCGGCCGCATGGCTTGGCTGCCCGACGGCACCCTGATCTTTGGCATGGGCGACGGCAACCTGGAGCGCACCGACGCGCAGCGCCTGCACACCCACCTGGGCAAGTTCATGCGCATCCGCCCCGACGGCACAGTGCCGGCCGACAACCCCTTTATCAAGCGCGACGGCGCCCTGCCCGAGATCTTCAGCACAGGCCACCGCAACCCGCAGGGTGTGGTGGTGGTGAACGGCGTCATCTACGCCCACGAACACGGCTCACGCGGCGGCGACGAACTCAACCGCCTGACCCCCGGCGCCAACTACGGCTGGCCCATCACCACCGGCGGCGTGGACTACACCTTTGCCCGCATCACCCCCTACCGCAGCCTGCCCGGCATCACCCCACCGCTGACCGAGTGGACCCCCTCCATCGCCCCGGCGGGTATGGCGTGGTATGACGGCCCACTGTTCCCCGCCTGGCGCGGCAGCCTGCTGGTGGCCGCCTTGGCCGAACGCAGCGTGCGCCGCGTGCCGATGGGCAGTGACGGCACCCCCGGCCCGCAGGACGTGCTGTTCAAGGAACTGGGCGAACGCATCCGCGATGTGCGGATGGGGCCGGACGGGGCGGTGTACCTGCTGACCGACAACGAACAGGGGCGGGTGCTTCGGGTGGTGCCGGCCTCGCCCTGAGCGACACCGCCAAAGAAAGCGCTACGCGCCTCAGGCCTTCGAGCCCGACAGCTTGAAAATGGCCACCGCGTCAACCAGTTGCTGGGCCTGTGTCCGCAGGCTGGAGGCAGCAGCAGCACTCTCTTCCACCAGGGCCGCGTTCTGCTGGGTGGCGTGATCCATCTGCGTGACCGCATGACTGACCTGAGCCACGCCATCGCTCTGTTCTGTTGAGGCCGCGCTGATCTCACCCATGATGTCGGTGACGCGGCGGATGGATTCGACGATCTCGGCCATGCGCTGACCCGCTTCATCGACCTGTACGGTCCCCTGCTCGACGCGCTCCACGCTGTCGCCGATCAGGCGCTTGATCTCTTTGGCAGCTTCCGCGCTGCGCTGCGCCAGGTTGCGCACCTCGCCGGCCACCACGGCGAAGCCCCGGCCCTGCTCGCCGGCCCGTGCTGCCTCCACCGCGGCATTGAGCGCCAGGATGTTGGTCTGGAACGAAATGCCATCGATCACCGCGATGATGTCCTCGATCTTCTTGCTGCTGTCGTTGATGCCCTTCATCGTCTGAACCACCTGACCCACCACCTCACCGCCTTTGAGCGCGACGCCGCTGGCGCCTTGGGCCAGCTGGTTGGCGGTGCGGGCGTTCTCGGCGTTCTGCCGCACGGTCGCGCTCAGCTGCTCCATAGAGGCGGCGGTTTCCTCCAGCGAGGATGCCTGCTGCTCGGTGCGTGCGCTCAGGTCGTGGTTGCCCTGGGCTATCTGCGCGCTGGCGGTGGCCACACTCTCTGAGTTCTGGCGCACCACGTGCACCACCGCCGACAGTTTGTCCTGCATGGCCTGCATGGCCTGCAGCAACTGCGCCACCTCATCCGACCCCTGCGCATCCACACGCGCTGTCAGATCACCACCCGCCACCTGGCTGGCCACGTGAACCGCCCGCTCAATCGGCCGGACGATGCTGCGGCTGAACAGCACACCCCCGGCGATACCCACCACACAGACCAGCCCCATCAGCACCAGGCTGATGGTGGCGGCGCGCGTGGCGCTGGCTTCAGCCTGCTGTGCCAGAGCGGCACTGTCATCGGCAATATGCTTGACCGCGGCGTCCAGCAGGCGCGCAGGCTCGCGGTCCATGCCGCTGACCGCCTTGTCGCCCACCGCGTGGTCGAAGTCGGCCGCCTTGAAGGTTTCAAAAGCCTTGCGGTAGTTCTGTCCCATGGTGGCATGGGCCGCAGCGAACTGCTTGACCAGATCCTGTGACTCCCCGGCCGGCAGCGCCTGCGCCAGCTGGGTCGAGGCCTGCGCAATCTCACGCTCGATGTTGTTAAACGCGGTCCAGTAGCGCTCGAGTTGAGCCGGGTCTTTGCCGCGCAGCAGGGTGTTTTTCCATTCCTGCACCTGCGTCTTGAACTGGCTCAGCAGCCGGCCGGCCGCCGCCGCGTTCTCGTGGCTGGCGTGAACCTCGACCTCAAAGGTCTTGATGGCCTGGTTCAGGCTGAAGATGCCGAACAGGGCGGCGGCCACCACCAGCAAGAGGGAGGCGGCGAACGCCAAAGGCAGTTTGAGGGCGAGTTTCATGGCGGGCTTCTCTGCATGGACAGACCAAGTCGTCAACATGCCCGGCGGGCATGGATGGGTCAACGTCTTTGTGATATCGGTCACTAACCTTGTCCGCTAAAGTCAAAACAGCGGACGTTTCGCGGCGTACTTGTCGGGTGAAGTGGGCAGATCGGGTCCCCAGGGGAATGGGTTGGGTCGGTACCGCAACAAGCGCCGGGTGCCTGTGGGCAGCGGCGGCGCACCCGGCCCGCAAGACGCGCTGTTGTAGGAACCTGGGAACGCATCCGTGACGTGCGGAAGGGGCCTGACGAGGCAGAGTATCTGCTGACGGACAACACACAGGGTAAGGTGTTGCGGGCTGTGCCTGCTTCCCAGTGAGCAGCAAGGATCCACCGACCGAGTCCAAACGGAAAACGATGACAGAAGATGGCGACGGCAACTGGCCGGGAGCGGCCTGTCACTTCGTGAAGCTGAGTATCGGCGAAGGCAGGAAACAGCCGTTCAAGTTATAGCTAGTCGTAGATATGAGATAGCTGAAACTCTAAACATCGCCCCGCTTCACTCGCTCCCACTCGTGCTTGAGAATGACCTGTAGGTGCGACACTACATCACCACGAGCAGTAGCAAATCGAACTTGAGCTGCATGTTTTTGCTCAAGAGTCTCGTTGGCTGGTGGCTCACCGCACCCATCGACCAGCACTCCAATCAGCCGAACTAATTCGTTGTGCTCGTCCTCTCTTGCGTTCAAGCGAAGCTTGATGCGGATGCCGAGCTCGTGACTCCGTGCATTCGCAATAGCCATTTCGTCGAAGTTCTTTCGCTGGTCATCAGGTGATAGGGTAGTCCCCGGGCGCCGTAACTCTTCAACCCTAGCTATGACAGTCAGAAACTCTGCCGCATCCTTCCTCAGTTCGTCGATCCAAACCTGACGCTTTGATGAAATGTTGTCTGCTGCCTGTCGCTTTGCGATAGCGCCCTGCGTATCAAGTTGGCGCTTAGCTATCTCCTCATGCAATTCCGCCTGAGTCTTGGCAATTTGCTCTTGGAGGTTCGCCTGCCGCTTGGCGATCTGCCACTGAACGATCGGGCTCACGACCATTGCAATCAAGGCGACCGCGCCGAGAACGACCTTGTTGAAGTCGTCAGGGGTCACTGTGTGAAGCAACGCGATGACCTTGTCAATCCATATGGTTTCCACTTTAGCCTCCGTGTACGTGATGTGGCCGCTCACCCATAGGTTCTCGCTTGACGGTCCGTTCAAGCCGACCTGTAGGCAGGTCATGAAAGCAGCCTCAATTAACGGCCGGTGGTCCAAGTCCGCCTACCCCTTCCCGCCATCAGTTTTGAGGTACGACGGAAGTTCATCAATACGGAACTAGTAAGTCGGAATTCGGATGCCGACGAAGCCAACTTTCCCAACGCCCAAGTTCGCTTGAATCACCTCTACTTCTCGGGTCTTCGCGGCTTGCTTGAGCAGCCACGAGACTTCTTCCGCGTGTTCAACACTGCTTCGGTTATGAGGCGCTCACCGTGACTGAGGTCTGGAATTCCAAGCGGCGACCGTTACACTCAATAGCGAGACAATAACTGATGAGGAAGACATGAGCCGCAAGGACTTTGAATTTCTCAAGGACGTCGCGTTGACCGACCTGCTGCTTGACGAGGGCAACCCTCGGATCCGAGCCGCGCATGATCAACGTGCGTGCATTGAGCGCATCCTTCGGAAGGAAGACCACATGGTCAATCTGATGAAGGACATCGCTAATCGAGGCCTGACGACGATGCCAATCATCGTCATGCCTACGGGTGACGGCCACTACAAGGTTATGGACGGCAATCGCCGCGTGACCGCGCTCAAGCTTCTGAATTTTCCCGAATCTTGTCCTGACGAGCGCCTCAAGCCGCTTTTGAAGCAACTTCTGAACGATCATCGCGACACCATTCCGGAAACTGTCGACGTGATGTCTTCCGCTGATCCGAAGGCTGTTTCGATGGAGGTGCTTGCCAGACACTCTGGGGCCCAGGATGGTGTCGGGCAGGTTGATTGGTCTGCTTACCTACGAAACGTCTTCTTGATCAACCACGGCCATCCGCCAGACTACAAACGCGCGGCTCAGTACGCGCTTTGGGCGGAAGACCAGGACATCTACGTCAGCGACGACTTCCCGATCAGTTCGTTGCATCGGTTCTTCACTGCCGACAACCTCGCACTTCTGGGGTTCCGCATCGACAGAACCACTGACGAGTTGGTGCCTGCGATCAGTGCGGCGCAAGTGAAGCAGATGGCGCAAATCCTGATGACCGACTTTCTCACGGACGTCAAGGTCGACGACGTCCGTACTCCATCGCTGGCTCAGTCCTACATTAAGACTGTACGGAGCCGAGTGGGTGGAGTTGACCCGGTTCCGTGGACACATCATGCTTTGTGTTCAAGGAGTCACCAATGTCCAAAGTACGACCGCCCTACCCGGCGGAGTTCCGCCAGCAGATGGTCGAGTTGGTTCGAGCCGGCCGCT
>NZ_JBHTBX010000010.1:0-143205 GCF_042665135.1 Hydrogenophaga bisanensis | reverse complement strand
GAAAGAAGCCTTGAGAAAAAAGTGGTGAGCGCACCCGCCCGGCGCGAGCTGGTGCGCCACATGATCGGCTGCGGACTGAGCGAACGCCGTTCACTGCGGATCATCGGCATGAGCGCCAGCGCCTACCGGTACGAGCCCGCTGCGGACCGCAACGGTGCGCTCAAGGAAAAGATCATGGCCCTGGCTCAGCGTCATCGGCGGTATGGGGCCGGCATGATCTACCTCAAGCTGCGCCAGGCTGGTGAGGTGGTCAATCACAAGCGCGTCGACCGCCTGTATGCCCAGGCAGGGCTGCAGGTCAGGAAGCGCAAGCGAAAGAAGATTCCGCTGGCTGAGCGTCACCCACTGCAACGCCCGATGGCAGCCAACCAGGTGTGGTCGATGGACTTCATCTTTGACCGCACAGCCGAAGGGCGCAGCATCAAGAACCTGACGGTGATCGATGACGCGACCCACGAGGCAGTGGCCATCGTGGCCGAGCGGGCGATGGGTGGCAACCAGGTGGTGCGCATCCTGGATCAGATCGCCGCCACGAGGGGACTGCCCAAAGCGATCAGGACAGATAACGGGAAAGAGTTCTGCGGACGGGCCATGCTGAACTGGGCCCACGCCAGGGGTGTTCAGCTGTTCCTCATCGAACCTGGCAAGCCCAACCAGAACGCCTACATCGAATCGTTCAACGGCCGCTTCAGGGAGGAATGTCTGAACGAGCACTGGTTCACCAGCCTGGCACATGCCCGCGTGATCGTCGAGGCTTGGCGCCGGGAATACAACGAGGAGCGGCCCAAGAAGTCCTTGGGCGGACTGACCCCGGCGGCCCATGCTCAAAGGCTGATGCAAAACCCGTTAAATTAACCCCCGGACTCCAAAGCCCAGTGCTACTGAAAACGGGGGGACGTCGCATGCAGGACAAGTTCTGGTGAGATTCCATGTTCGCGGGCGATTCCCACGATCTGACGAAGTGCTTCTGCGTGCTGGACTTGACCTTGCTTGAGTTCTTGCTTCTGGAGCTGCTGGATGAGCTTCCTGAGACTCGGTGCGCTTGCTTTGACTGGTGGCATCTGGATCACCTCTTTCATCTGACGGGTTGAAGATGTGTCGGAGGGTAGGTTTCCAGATTTCAATGGCAAGTGGTGAACGAATACCTGTTCCTGCTGGTTCCTAGCGTCAGGACCAATTTGTCACTGACGCGTTACTGTCGTATCACTGACGTCCAAAGGTCAAGTAGTCAGGGTACTTCCAGATCATCTTGGATGCGTACTGGACACGATCAGGACCACATGGTTTCAGGTCGGATGTCATGATCTTCTTGGAGTAGGGAAGCATGGTATTTACTCCAACTCGCTTCTGGTAGAAATCCAGAGTCCTGGACCTTGATGCAATGATCGCGTGATGATGGAGCTTGGAAGGAAGCCCATGATCTTGTGGATTCACCGATGTCGTTGGTGTTTGAAGATGTTCATCCACAAATGCTAGGACAATTGGTTGTTCCAACTTCTTTTTGGTGGTCCAGGTTCTGGTCTGGAAGATATCTGGAAGCACTGATTTCAGGTGGAAGCTGGTGAAGAAGTTGGAGATATCTTTTTCGTCATAGATCCTGTCCTGATAGGGACGATAGGTCAGGGTCAGGTGGAACAGCTGGAACTCGTTTGGATCTAGCTCTTCGAGCATTGTCTGAAGACCGGATTGGATGAGCCTCCAATGTGTGGACGATTTACGGTATTCTGTCGCGTGGGTGGTCATGTGTTGAATCTCCTGAAATTTTAGACATGGGAAACCAAATTGCTGACACAGCATTTATTCCCGTTGTTACTGTGAATTTCATACAAGCAACTGGTATCTCTGTATATAGGTTTTTCATGATTTAGAAATGTAGTATTGATGATTTCTACCGGAGAAAAAATTTCTGTCGAAGCTAGTTACCGAAAAACTGATTTCGGTCTGAGGTAAAAATACCTTACACACGGTATTTTTTAGCTCTGTTGTACGTACAACAGGAACGTCCGCAGGACGGAACCGCGGAGTTTTGGCTGGAAACACGGGGGAATACTTACCAAATGCTGCGGAAATGGCATTTATTTCCGGTTTACTGGTCAAAAATCAGTATTTTCTGACGTGCAAAATTCATGCATAATCAAAATGCACGAAATTTGCACGACTGAAGGAAGCGAAAATGACACCGGAAAAGCGTCTGGCTCGGTTGAAAGAGCTGCTGGAGCGGTTGGAACGCGGTGTGGACGTCGCAACTCGTGATCTGAAGATCGTCCTCACTCCGGAAGAGTGGGAGCAGATGCAGGAGATGTGGAAGCAACAGAAAGAGGTTCGTGCTGCGAAACCCCCGCCTGAGATCGTGGAATTTCAGAAAAAGAAGAAGCTGTACGATCTAACCAAAGCTCGACTCGAAAAGAGTTACAGGACCAAGAATCAACGTCTGATATCGAAGATGTCAGATCGTGAGGACTGCATGCGAGACTCGATAATCGTTGATGCTAAGGAGTTGCTCGGACTAGATCCTACTTATGAGCAATGGTTCCACTGGGATGACATTGGCTTGCCTTCTGGTGTGAAGGCGGTTGACGACCTTGTACCTCAAGTTGTATCGCGAAGGACGATGAAGGGTGAGCTAAAAAAGTACGCTCAACCCGGAAAGCTTTCAAAGCGAGACATCAAAGTGATTGTTCTTCAGGACGCGATTTCTAATCTGACCATGGAATCGCTTGATGAGCAGTCCGTACTTGAGGACGCACTGAAACAACTGAAGGACAAGAAGCCGAAGCGAAAACGCGCACACGGGATCAAGGTCTAGAAGCTCTGTCTGTGCACGCTTTCTGCTTCTGCGAACTGTGATTCAGACGTGATGAACTGGCGCAGATCAACACGTTTCGACGAAGCCACGAAGTGAGCCACAAGACTGCATGCTCCCAGGCGCTAAGTGCTTGATCCGTAAGGGCTGGCGACGCATGGACCGCGATAGGCGAGACGTTCCGGCTCAGTTTCCACTGTGGGACAATGGCGTTCTGTTGGTCCAAGCAGCCCCAGAATACCCTGAAAAGTTGCAAACTAGTTACAAACTCATGAAAACATCAATGAAATCAACAGGTTACGTCGATGCTTTCATTGAGTGGGAGTGACCTGGAACAGCGCTGCCGTGCAACCATGACTCCCTTGGATGACGGGGCATGCATGCGCCTGGCCTTGGAAGAGGCCAGGGCGGCCGCGGAGGCTGGTGAAGTCCCCGTGGGCGCAGTGGTTGTTCACAAGGGACGGGTCATCGGCGTTGGGCGCAATGCCCCGATCGCGTCACATGATCCGACAGCCCACGCAGAGATCGTGGCACTTCGGGCTGCTGCCAACGCCTTGGGAAACTACCGGCTCGAAGACTGTGACTTGTATGTCACGCTGGAGCCCTGCGCCATGTGCAGCGGCGCCATGCTGCATTCGCGCCTGCGTCGTGTCGTCTTCGGTGCCACCGACCCCAAGACCGGTGCCGCTGGGTCGGTGCTCAACCTGTTCGAATCCGCGGTGTTGAACCATCACACGAAGGTGCAGGGTGGTGTGATGGCACAGGAGTGTGGCACCCTGCTCAGCGAGTTCTTCCGTTGCCGTCGGGACCAGAAACGACAGGAGCTGCAACCCCTGCGGGACGATGCACTCAGAACGCCCGACAGCCGGTTCTCCAGCCTGCCTGACTACCCATGGGCCCCCCGCTATCTCATTGATCTTCCTTCGCTTCAAGGGCTGCGCATGCACTACCTGGACGAAGGGCCGAAGACGGCAGCGAGAACCTGGCTGTGCCTGCATGGCAACCCGACCTGGTCCTATGTGTACCGCCACATGATCCCGGTGTTCCTGGCTGCTGGCGATCGGGTCGTGGCACCGGATCTGGTGGGTTTTGGCCGTAGCGACAAACCCAAGCGGGAAAGTGCCCATTCGTTCGACTGGCATCGGCAGGTGCTGCTGGAATTCATCGAACGACTGGATCTGAAACGGATGGTGCTGGTGGTGCAGGACTGGGGTGGGCTGCTGGGCTTGACCCTGCCCATGGACTTGCCCGGGCGAGTGAGCGGATTGCTGGCCATGAACACCATGCTGGCCACGGGAGACGAGCCTTTGTCTCCGGGATTTCTGTCCTGGCGTGAGATGGTGGCCAGGAAACCCGACTTTGACATTGGTCGTCTCATGCTCAGAGGCAACCCCCATCTCGAGCCCGCAGAATGCTCGGCCTATGATGCACCGTTTCCCGATCGTGGGCATCGCGCAGCCTTGCGGGCGTTCCCAGCCATGGTGCCCGAGTATCCCGACGATGAAGGCGCAGATCTTTCGCGACGAGCCCGCGAGTTCTGGCAGAGCACCTGGACCGGCCAGTCCATGCTGGCGATCGGGCTGCAGGATCCTGTGCTGGGGGAGACTGTCATGCGGAAATTGCAGGCAACGATCGCAGGCTGTGAAAAGGTGCTGTTGCTGCCGCAGGCAGGACACTTTGTGCAGGAACATGGTCGAGCAATCGCCATGGCTGCCTGCGATCATTTTCAACGTCAGGGCCCTATGCCCGACGACAAGGACACCATTGCATGAGCCACATCTACATTTATTCGCCTTCGAGTGCTGTTCGTGAGAAAGCCGCATTCCGCCGGGGCATTGCCAGGCTCAAGGCGATGGGTCATGAGGTCGAGGTGGACCAGGACGCCCTGTGCAGTTTCCAGCGCTTTGCCGGGGATGACGCCTGCCGGGTGGCGGCCGTCGGTCGGGCGGCAGCCAGTGGCGCCGACATTGCCCTGATTTCGCGCGGTGGCTACGGGTTGACCAGGATCCTGCCGGCGTTGCCCTACCGTCAGTTGAGCAAGGCCATCGAGCGGGGTACCCGTTTCGTGGGTGTCAGCGACTTCACGGCACTCCAACTGGCGGTGCTGGCCCGCACCGGCGCGACCACGTGGGCGGGGCCGGCACTCGGTGCCGATTTCGGTGTGGAAGGAGAACCGGACGACATCATGGCCGCCTGCTTCGATGACCTCGCCTGCGGGCAGGGTGAGGGGGCCGGTTGGACGCTGCCAAAAGCCGACACGACTGGACTGCCGGCCTCGGTGACGGCGGCTCTGGAGAGAGGATGGGCGGTCAAAGGCGCCACCCTGTGGGGCGGCAATCTGTCTGTCCTGTGTTCGTTGATGGGAACGCCATGGATGCCAGCGCCTGATAAGGGTGTACTTTTCCTGGAGGACGTCAACGAGCATCCCTACCGCATCGAACGCATGCTCACGCAGTTGCTCCAGGCTGGGGTGATTGATCGCCAGAAAGCTGTGCTCCTGGGCTCATTCACGGGTTACAAGACCGTCCCGCACGACAAAGGCTTCAAGATGGCGACCGTGGTGGCTTGGCTGCGCCAACAGACCAAGGTACCCGTGTTCACGGGCCTTCCCTACGGCCATGTGCCCACCAAAGTCCTCCTGCCCGTGGGCGGGAAGGTGGATCTGCTGGTCGAGGGCCGCGACGCCTTGCTGTACTGGGGCTGAAGTTTCGCGGCGGGGTCAGTCAGCGATGACTGCGGGCTGACTCGAGAAGGGCAGGGGAGACACGCCCTTCGAACAGCGGGGTGAGTTTGCGGACGGCTTCCACGGCTTTGACCTCGCCATGAAGGGAACTGAGCACCGCCACCAGTTCCGCACGGGCAAACCACAGGGCCTGAATGTCGTACAGATACTGCAAACGGCGAGTCAACTGCGGATTGGCCGTGGCCCCATCCTGGCCGAGGACATCCAGCATGGCCTGACGCACCGGCTCGAGGGACTCGGGAGAGTCCTTGCGGAGCTCCGAACCCAGCAATGCAGAGATGCTGTGACGAATGGCAGGCTTCAACCAGCGCATGAAATGTTCCCCAACGTGGTCATCTAATTTGTGACTAGCCGTCAGAATACGCTCCGAAGATGACAACAACAATTGGGGATAAACCCACCAAGTAAAAAAACAACAGGCAAATCAAGCATTTGTCAGTGTTCTTTAAGTTTGGCTGTGAGAAATCCGACTACAGGGCTGAGCGAGCCCCTGTCCACCAAGTAATGAGGACTGCAACTGGCGTTCAAGCGCGGTTAGTCCGGACGACTGCTGCAGCGCACAAGTCAACCGTTCGGCGGAAAGATGCTTGCCGTGTGGTAAAAGTCTGGAATGAATGCAACCACGCCGGGACACCACTGGCGCGACTCATGACCCGATCGTCGACATATCAGCATCCGGCTGCGGTACCCACCAGGACATGGCTGAGCTGACCATTGCCTTTGTGGACCTGACCGGCAGTGTGTCGGTCTTCGAAACCCTGGGGAATGACCGGGCAGCCGCGGCGGTGACCCGTCTGACCCAGTGGATCGGGAAGGTGGGTGTCGAGCACGACGGCAAGGTCGTCAAGATGCTCGGTGATGGGGTGTTGTTGTCTTTCAGCAATAACCTCATGGCGATTGAGTGCATGGTGCGTATCCAGCAGGAGCATGCCCAGCGCACCGCCATGTGGCCCGACCGGCTCAAGCTGATGATGCAGATCGGCATGGCTCGGGGGCAGGTGGTTCAGGTGGATGGTGACTGCTTCGGAGACGCGGTCAATGTGGCTTCCCGGCTCAGCGATCTGGCTGGTCCTGAGCAGATACTGGCCACCGATACGGTCATCCGCAAGCTGGGTGCCCGGCATGGTGTACGAAGCCGAAGCCTTGGTCCCATGCGGATCAAGGGACGCGTGGAGCCTTGCGAGGTCTTCCGTGTCGAGTGGCAGCCGGAAATGCTGTCGGAGTTCCTCACACTGCCTGCCGATCTTCACGCACTGCGGGCACCCAAGGAGTCCGTTTTCGGAGGCATCGAGCTGGGGTGGCTGGATGCGACGCAGTCCTTCTCACTGACGGATCTGCCCATCCGGATTGGTCGTGTGCCCGAGGCCGACTTTGTGGTCAGTGACCCCCGCGTCTCCAGGACTCACGCCGTGATCGACATCCGCTCCGGCCATTACGTGCTGGAAGATGTGAGCAGCTACGGCACCTGGGTCCGGTTCAGCGGATCCGATGCCATCATTGCGTTGCGCCGCCAGGAATGCCTGCTTCACAGCGATGGCGAGATTGCGATGGGTGCCCCGTTCACGGACTTCAGCACCCCCACGTTGAGCTTCAGGCTCGTGGACGGCGCCATGGTGCTCGGCCGGGGCCCCTTGCGCGACTGAACAACCATCGAGGAGGACACGGTGCGCTGGATTCGCAGATTGGTGTTGGCTGTCCTGTTCACAGGCCTGCTGGCGGGCTCGGTGGCGTCTCTGTATGTGCTCAGGTCGCTTCCCACGATGGATGGACAGTTGACGCTGACCGGGCTTCGCCATCCTGTGGATGTCCGGCGCGATGAAGGCGACGTGACGCATGTGGTGGGCTCGGATCCTCGCGATGTCTGGATGGCCTTGGGCTATGTGCACGCCCAGGAGCGGACCTGGCAACTGGACTTCAACCGGCGTGTCATGCGGGGCAGGCTCTCCGAGGTGCTGGGGCCGGCCACCCTGGAAACGGACATCCTGATGCGCACCCTGGGCATCCGTCAGGCCGCCCAAGCCCAGTATGACCGGTTGCCCGAAGAGGCGCGCGCAGCGCTGCAGGCCTACAGCGCGGGAGTCAACGCTTTTCATGCCGACCGCCGGCAGGCCCTGTCGCCCGAATTTCTCCTGCTCGGCATCGATCCGGCCCAGGAGGCGCGCGCCGGCACGTACTGGGACCCGGTTGACAGCGTTGGCTGGTCCCTGATGATGGCACTGGATCTGGGCGGCAACTGGGGCAACGAGATCGCACGCCTGAGTGCGCTCCAGGTTCTGGACACCGATCGGCTCTGGGAACTGTTCCCTCCCTACCCGGGTGAAAAGCGCGCGGCCAGCGCCGATTTGGCCGGTCTCTACCGGAGTCTGGACATCTACGCCCCGGCGACCGATCGGCCTTCGGCCAGTCACCAGACGCCTCCGGGCGGTTGGCTGGCCCAGGCCGGCCAGGACGTTCGTGAGTGGGCGGCCGAACTGGGCAACATCGAGGGCAAAGGCTCCAACAACTGGGTGGTTGGCGCAGAGCGCTCGGTCTCGGGCAAACCGCTGCTGGCCAATGACCCACACTTGGGTTTGTCGGCTCCGGCGATCTGGTACTTCGCCAGGCTCAAGGCGCCCACGGTCGACGGCATCGAAGGCATGGATGTGATTGGCGCCACCTTGCCGGGGACACCCTTTGTGGTGCTCGGTCGAACCGATGGTGTCGCATGGGGCTTCACGAACACCGGTCCCGATGTGCAGGATGTCTTCATCGAGGCCATTGATCCTGCGGACTCCTCCCGCTATCGCATCCCGTCACCGGACGCCGAACCAAGATGGCAAGGTTTCGACACTCGAGAAGAAGTGATCCGCGTCAAAGGGCAGGCGGATGTGGTGCATACCGTGCGCCACACACGCCACGGTCCGGTGATCAGCGACGTCCCGGGGCGCACGCGGTCCCTGATCGACACCCGGCGGTATGCGCTGGCATTGCGGTGGACCGCGCTGGATGCCGACAGCGGCAATGTGCTGGCCACCCTGAGATCCAACCGGGCCCAGTCGGTGGAGGCACTGACCGAAGCCTTCAGGGAGTTTCATGCCCCCATGCAGAACGCCCTGATGGCTGACCGCAGCGGCCGGATTACCTTCAAGGCCATTGGAAAGGTGCCTGTCCGCCATCCGGACAATGACATCCGGGGCGTTGCACCCTCACCCGGATGGGACCCCCGCTATGACTGGCAAGGCTGGTTACCGTTCGATCAGACACCCGAAGATGACGGTCGCCGTGGCTGGATTGCCACCGCCAATCAGCGCGTCCATGGTCCGGACTATCCCCACTTTCTGACCCAGGACTGGGCGCCTCCGTACCGGCAGGAGCGCATCGAAGCATTGCTGGAAGCCAGCCCGAAACATGACCTTCTCAGCTTCCAGCGCTTGCATGGTGACCTGATGTCCCACGCCACGGTGCGGCTGCTGCCCTTTCTCCGTAGGACGAAGTCCGATCATCCCTTGGGCAGGCAGGCCTTGCATGCCCTAGAAGATTTTGACGGGCAGATGCGTGTCGACAGCGCCGCTGCGCTGATCTACAGCGTGTGGATCGACGAGTTGACGCGTGGCGTGATCGGGCAGCGGCTGGGACGCGAACGGTTTGAAGGCCTGTACGGCAAGCGCCTGTTCCGCAGCGCCATCGAAGGCATTCTGGAGCGCGATGATAGTGACTGGTGTGGCGATGCCGGGTGTGGTCCTGCCAGTTCTGACGCTCTCCATCGCGCGCTGGTGCGGCTGGAGAGGGAGCAGGGCAGCGACGTCTCCGCCTGGCGCTGGGGGAAGGCCCATCCGGCCATTTCGGTGCACCGACCACTGAGCAATGTCAAAGCGCTGGCCCCCTGGTTCGAAGTGAGAACCGACACCGGCGGAGACCCCTTCACCGTGAACGTCGGCCAGTACCATCTCGACAAGGTGGATGCACCGTATGCCAACCGGCACGCCGCCAGCCTGAGGGCCGTGTATGACCTCGCCGATCCCGAACGCTCGGTCTTCATCTACCAGACCGGGCAGAGTGGAAATGTGTTTTCGCCGCGTTACCGCGACATGGCCCGGACCTGGGCCGATGTCGGCTATCGGTCGTTGAAGCTCTCACCCGATCTCTGGATCAGTCAACTGAAACTGCGACCTTGAACGGATGAGCCTGCCTCAGACCAGGGGATTGGTGGAGGTGGCGGTACTCTTGGCCAGGGCCGTTTCGTTGTAGCGCTGAACCACGGTTTCAATCTGGTTGACCAAGGCGCTCAATTCTTCGCCGCTGATCTGACCGTCCTTGTTGGCATCGAGCGAGGCCATCAGACTTTCGACAGTGTTGGCCTGGCTGTCACCGGCTGTGGTGGTGTTGTCGGCCGCGGCCACGGGTGTTGAACCGGTGGGTGAGACCGCGCTGGTCATGTCAACGGCGCCGGTGTCAGTGCTGATCGGTGCGATACCGGGCATGCTCGGCATGCCGCCTTGCGGGAGCACGGTGGTTTCTACCGTCTGGGTGGTCACTGTCCGGTAGGCGATCGGGGCAGCGCTCCTGGCGGACTCGCCGGTGAACTCGGCCAGGCTGAGTACGCCATCACCATCGGTATCACGGCTGGCGAACGAATCGGCCGAGAAACCGGAAGCCTGGTTCTGCATGTAGTTCTGGACGTTGCCCAGCGAGGACAGCAGACCACCAACCACATTGCCCACTTCGGACAGGTTCAGGCTGCCGTCGGCATCGCCGTCGAAGTTGGAGAACATGCCGGCGGCTTCGCCTTCGCCCAGTTCCACGCCCAGTTTGCCCGCGGCCTTCTCCAGCACCGCCTGGAACTCGGTCTGGGTCACGCTGCCGTCGGCATCGGTGTCCAGTTTTTTCATGGCCTTGGCCTGAAGCTGACTGGCCATGCCCGACATGAACAGGCTGGTGGGAGAGAAGAGACTTTCAACGGAGCTCATGGCGGTTCCTTTCATCACGGACGGCCGCATCTGCGGAATGTGGCTATCGTCCGGGAAAAGCGCCGTGAGCAAACCTCACAACAAGCGAGCTGCAGGCCGCCTTTTCAAGCGTTTGGAGCCTATTTCAGGTTGCCTGACAGGAACTGCGCCAGGCGTTCGCTGCGGGGGCGAGCCAACACCTCCTTGGGCATGCCTTGCTCTTCGATACGGCCCTGGTGCAGGAAGATGACGTGGTTGGAGACCTCTCGGGCAAACCCCATTTCGTGGGTGACCACAAGCATGGTCCGGCCTTCTTCGGCCAGCAGCTTCATCACCCGCAGCACCTCGCCCACCAGCTCGGGATCGAGCGCACTCGTGGGCTCGTCAAAGAGCATGACCGCCGGTTCCACCGCCAGTGCCCTGGCAATGGCTACCCGCTGCTGCTGCCCACCGCTCATGTGCGCCGGATACCGGTCCTCGACCCCCTTGAGGCCGACGCGTTCCAGGTACTTGCGGGCGGTTTCCACCGCCTGGTCGCGCGGCACACCCAGCACATGGACCGGGGCTTCGATGATGTTCTGAAGGACCGTCATGTGGGCCCACAGGTTGAAATGCTGGAACACCATGGCCAGGCGGGTTCGCATGCGCTGCAACTGGGCCGCGTTGACGGCCTGGAGTTCACCATGGCGATCGGCTTTGAGTTCGAGCACCTCGCCGCTGAGGGCAATGCGTCCCTGGTTGGGCTTCTCCAGCAGGTTGATGCAGCGCAGCAGGGTGCTCTTGCCAGAGCCCGAACTGCCGATCAGGCTGATCACATCGCCCGCCCGGGCTTGCAGCGATACCCCTTTGAGCACTTCGTTGTTGCCAAAGCGCTTGTGAATGTCATGCACATCCAGCAGGACAGCATCGGCAGAGGTCGGGTTCGTGTTCATGAGTGGAGTGGACTCAGGCGCCCAGCAGGTCACCGGTTCTAAAGGGTGTGGCACCGGCAATCTTGCCGATCTCGCCACCTGCGTGCAGGTAGCGTTCACGTACGGTCGCGTACAGCACGCCTGTGACTTCGGCGCAAACGGGCCACACGCGGGACTGATCTTCGGCGGTCGGGTCGATCACCTCGGCAACCACCTGACCGGCCTGAACCACCTCACCAGGTTTGGTCAGCAGTGCGAGGACACCAGGGACCGGGCTACGCAGTGTCTGCGACCCGGAGAGGGGGGTGGGGGAACAGGGCAGGGGAGGCAGGGCGGGCCTATCGCCGAGCACGACGCCCAGATGAACCAGGTAGCCCAGGATGGCAGCGGCATCCTGCTCGGCGAACTCGTGCCGGACATCGGTCTCGCCCCTCAGTTCAATGGTGGTGCTGGCGCAACCTTGCTCGAGAGCGCCTGGCATGCCCGAGGCCACCATGCGGTCACGCAACTGCCACCAAAGACCTGAGAGCCGTTCATCAAATGGTCCCCCCCCGGATTCCCGGGCCAGCAGCACCGCTTTGGCCTGCAGCAGGCGTGCCAAAGGTTCCAGTGGTGGCCAGCAGGCATCTTCACTGTAGAGGTGCAGGACGGCCTCGCAGTCACAGTGGAGATCGAGCACGACATCGGCATCGTGCGCCAGGATGAGCAACTGCCGGCGCAGACTCTGCAGTTCGGTCTGAGGCTGCCAGTCCTGCAGCCAGGCTCCCACTGCCTCACGGACCAAGGCAACATTTTTCTGTGGATCGCCACCCAGTCTGGGAGACAGTGTGGCCCAGACAGCGTCTGCCAGATCGGGATAGTGGCGATTGAAATTCTCGGAGGTGTCGAACTCAAACCGGCCCTGGGCGTGATGGTCGATCCGCTGCCCCAATCCGATCGGGTTGGCAGCGGGAACCAGAACCACCTCACCCGCCAGGGCGCCGGCGGCTTCTGCGCGATCGAGCAATGACCTCAGGTGATGGGCAACCAGCATGCCGGGCAATTCCTCGGCATGAAGGCTGGCCTGGATGTAAACCTTGGGCCTGGCGCCGGGCGTGCCATAGTGGAACGACACCAGATTCTTGCGGCTGCCCAGGCTCGGGCTGAGAAGCTCATGTTCAACGCGGCGCATGCGAGATTCCAGAGGGAAGTTCAATGACGGCGAGGTGCCAGATGGGCCAGAAAGCGCCGTTCAGCAAGACGGAAGAACCCCACCAGCGTGAAGGTGATGCACAGATAGATCGCCGCCGCGAAGATGTAGGCTTCAAACGGAAGGTAGAAATCCGAATAGATGCGGCCCGCCGCGGCGGTGACATCCATCATGGCGGGCACTGCACTGGCCAGGCTGGTGCTGTGAAGCATCATGACGACCTCGTTGCTGTAAGCCGGCAAGGTTCTGCGCAGGGCACTGGGCATCACAATGCGCCGCATGGTTTGCCAGCGGCTCATGCCCATCGCCTGTGCGGCCTCGATCTCGCCGTGGGCTGTTTCCCGGATCGCGCCCGCAATCATCTCGGCGGTATACCCCGCCGTGTTCAGGCTGAAGGCCAGCAGGGCGCAGAAGAAGGGTTCCTTGAAATAAATCCAGGGCCACACGTCATTCCAGCGATCCTGCACCCACTCAAGCTGGGCGATGCCGTAGTAGATCAGGTAGACCTGAATCAGCAGTGGCGTGCCACGAATGACATAGGTATAGGCACCCACCACCCAACGCAGCACCGCCACCTGGCTGGTCAGGGCCAATGCGAAGATCAGGGCCAGTACCGCACCAATCAGAAGGGAAGACGCCAGAAGGCTGGCCGTGGTGACCAGACCTTCCCAGTACAGAGCCAGATTCTTGGCCTGGAAAATGATGTCCCAGCGCATGGCTCAGACCTGTCCCCGGCGAACGCCAAGGCTGTAGCGCCGGTCGAGCCAGCGAAGGGCCCACAGGGAGACCGAGGTGTAGACCAGGAACAAGCCCGCAGCAAACAGATAGAACGTGAACGGCTCGCGAGTGGCAGAACTGGCCTGCTTGGCCAGGTAAGTCATTTCCTGCAGCCCGATCAGGCTGACCAGGGCGGTGGCCTTGATGAGCACCAGCCAGTTGTTCGTGAAACCGGGCAGTGCGTAGCGAACCATCTGGGGCAGCGTGATGCGGAGAAACGTCTGCAGACGACCCATGCCGAAAGCCCAGGCCGCTTCCATCTGCCCTTTGGGGATGGACAGGATGGCGCCACGGAAAGTCTCGGTCATGTAGGCGCCGTAGATGAATCCGATGGTGAGCACACCTGCTGCAAACGGATTGATGTCGACAGTGGCTTTGCCGCCCGACAGCGTCAGCAGGTGGTTGATGCCGATGGTGCCGCCGTAAAAAATCAGCAGCATCAGCACCAGTTCGGGCACACCACGCACCAGCGTGGTGTACACCGTGGCCAGGCCGACCAGAGGCGGTCGGCCTGACAGCTTGGCAGCTGCCCCCAAGAGGCCCAGCAAGATGGAGACCGCCAGGGCCGCCAGAGAGACGCCCACCGTGAGGAGAGCGCCCTGCAGGATGGAGGCAAAGTAGCCGGACAAAGGCAAGTTCCTTCGGATTACTTGACGCCGTAGGGGTCGAAGTCGAAGTACTTCTTGGCCACCGTTTCGTAGACACCGTTGCCGCGGATGGCGGCGATGGCGGCGTTCAGCTGGTTGCGCAGATCGTCTTCACCCTTGCGCAGGGCCACACCAACGCCATAGCCGAAGTACTTGATGTCATCCAGCACCGGACCCACAAAGCCGTAGCCCTTGCCTTCGTCCTTGCGCAGGAAGCCACCGTTCACCTCGACCTGGTCAGCCACGGTACCGTCCAGACGGCCCGACTTGATGTCCAGATAGACCTGGTCCTGGGCCTCGTAGGGCACCACATTCACGCCAGCGGGCTTGAGCTCGCCCATGGCGTACTTCTCCTGGGTGCTGCCCTTGAGCACGCCAATCTTCTTGCCCTTGAGCGAAGCCGGGTCGGTGTAAGCCGTGCCTTCCTTGACCACGATGCGGCTGGGGGTGGCGTAGTACTTGTCCGAGAAATCGACAGCCTGCTTGCGCTCGTCGGTGATCGACATCGAGCTGATGATCACGTCGTACTTCTTGGCCTGCAGACCGGGGATCATGCTGTCCCAGACCTGTTCGACGTACACGCACTTGCGCTTCATTTCCGCGCAGAGGGCTTCGGCGATGTCCACATCGAAACCGGTGGGCTTGCCGTCGGCCGTCTTGAAGGTGAACGGCTCGTAGGTCGGGTCAATGGCGACCTTCAGCTCGGGCATCTCGGCCGGAGCCGGTGCCGGAGCGGCTGCCGGTGCAGCAGGAGCGGCCGCAGGCGCCGGCGCTTCCGATTTGCCACAGCCAGCCAGAGTGACAGCGCCGATCAGACCGGCGGTCAGAAACAGGTGTTTCATGGATTTCCTCAGAGTGTTGAAAAGAAGGCCTGGAACCGATTGGACTCCCGGACAGGATCCCGATTGTAGGGTTGGGCAGTCCAATTTATTCGTGCACCACGATGGTGTTTCCACCGATAGGTGTCTCTAATGCGCAAACCTCATGCCAGAGCGATGAGGTGTCGTTCATTGGCAATCAATTCAACTTAACATAATATACATCGTGGAATATTTAAAAGATAGAAAAAACCGAAGGACCCGGGTCCTTCGGTTCTCCTGTGACGAGTCGATTTGGATCAATCCTCGACGAAGGCTTCCTCGCGCTTCTTCTTGATCGATGGCAACAGCACCACGATCAGCAGCAGACCAGCCACCGCCAGCAAGCTGGCCGACAACGGACGGGTCACAAACACCGACCAGTCACCGCGGGAGATCAGCAGCGCACGCCGCAGGTATTCCTCCATCATCGGACCAAGGATCAGGCCCAGCAGCAAGGGCGCCGGCTCACAGCCCAGTTTGAGGAACAGGTATCCGATGAAACCAAACAACGCGACCATCCAGATGTCGAAGTTGTTGTTGTTCGTCGAATACACACCAATGGCGCAGAACAGCACGATGGCCGGGAACAGCCAGCGGTACGGCACCGTCAGCAACTTGATCCACATGCCAATGAGCGGCAGGTTCAGGACGATCAGCATCAGGTTGCCGATCCACATGGACGCGATCAGACCCCAGAACAGCTCCGGGTTGCTGGTCATCACCTGCGGACCCGGCTGGATGTTGTGGATGGTCATGGCACCCACCATCAGCGCCATCACGGCGTTGGGCGGAATGCCCAGCGTCAGGAGCGGGATGAAGGACGTTTGCGAACCTGCGTTGTTGGCCGACTCGGGGGCAGCGACACCACGGATGTTGCCTTGCCCGAACGGAACCTCACCGGGCTTGAGCTTGGTCTTCTTCTCGATGGTGTAGGCGGCAAATGCCGACAGCAGCGCACCACCGCCGGGCAGGATGCCCAGTGCCGAACCCAGGGCCGTCCCGCGGATCACCGCGGGGAACATGCGCTTGAAGTCCTCGGCTGTCGGCATGATGCCCTTGACCTTGCCGGTAAACACCTCGCGCTGCTCGTCGGACTGGGACAGGTTGCTGATGATCTCGCCGTAGCCGAACACCCCCATCGCGATGACGATGAAGCTGATGCCGTCGGTCAGTTCGGGGATGTCAAAGCTGTAGCGGGCGACGCCGGAGTTCACGTCCGTGCCGACCAGACCGAACAGCAGGCCCAGGACGATCATGGCGAGTGCCTTGATCAGCGAACCGGAGGCCAGCACCACGGCGCCGATCAGGCCCACGATCATCAGCGAGAAGTACTCGGCCGGGCCGAACTCCAGGGCAATTTCTGTCAATGGAGGCGCAAATGCCGCGATGACCAGGGTACCGACGCAGCCCGCAAAGAACGAACCGATGCCCGCCGCGGCCAGCGCAGGGCCTGCCCTGCCCTTGCGGGCCATCTGGTAACCGTCGATAACGGTCACCACCGAAGACGATTCGCCGGGCAGGTTCACCAGGATGGCGGTTGTCGAGCCACCATACTGGGCACCGTAGTAGATGCCCGCCAGCATGATGAGGGCGGCCACAGGGGGCAACCCGTATGTCACGGGCAGCAGCATGGCGATGGTCGGCACCGGGCCGAGGCCAGGCAGCACGCCGATGAGGGTGCCCAAGAGGCAGCCGACCAGTGCGTAGACCAGGTTCTGGAAAGTGAAAGCGACGCCGAAGCCCAGCGTCAGGTTCTCGATGAGTTCCATATGACAGGGTCCCCGTTCAGTTGGTCAGGAAGGCAGGCCACACGGGGAACTGCAGTTTCAGCAGATACACGAAGGCCACATAGCAGCCGACGGCCAGAATCGTCGCCAGGATCAGGCTTTCCTTCAGGCTGGCGCCCGGACGTGCAAAGCTGGCGATGACCACCAAGGCATAGATGGCCACCACCAGACCGAAAGCCGGCAAACCCAAGGCAGGCACACCTGCCAGCAAGGCACCAAACGCGAGGTTAGCCCCCAGGATGAAAACCATGGGGCGCCATGCGAACGCGCCGATGCGATCACCGCCCGGAGGTCCGGAGGTGAATGACTTGAACATGATCACCATCCCCAGGATGGCAAGCAGGATGCCGAGCACAAAGGGGAAGTACCCTGGACCCATGCGGGCCGCTTCCCCGATCTCGTATTCACGTGCGCCCCAGGCGAAGGCACCGCCGACAGCGGTGAACATCAGCCCGGAGAAGAAGTCTTTCTGACTGGCCAGTGCCACGGGAGATCTCCTCTTATTGGTGGAACCGGCCGATTGTGGGCCTGAGGAGCCCTGCCGGGCATGTGGGTTACACCTACGGTGAGTCGGATCCCGAGGTCACCAGCGTCCGGTCGGCTGGGCCGCGCGGACCGCCTCGGCAATCCGGCGGGCAGCGGCTTCCCGTCCGGCGCGACGGGCAAAGTCGATGGCATTGAGCCCCTGCTGGTTGCGCAGGCTGGCGTCTGCGCCCTCTTCCAGCAACAGTTCCAGCACCTCGAACTGGCCGTACTGGGCGGCCATCATCAGGGGCGTGGTCTTGTTGGGCGACTCGGCGTCGATATAGGCGTGATGCTCCAGCAACAGGCGGGCCACTTCCCGACTGGCTGGTTCCTTGCTGCTGGCGGCGTAATGCAGGGGCGTCCATCCGGGATGATTCACCTGCGCCTTGCGATCCACAATCAGTCGGCGGGCCAGCGCCACCTCACCCTTGATCGCGGCCAGCATCAGTGGCGTCTCCCCTGCTCCATTCTTGCTGTTGACGTCCACCACGTTCTGGTCCAGCAGGAAGTTGGCCACCTTGGTGGCCCCCTGGCGGATGGCCAGGGTCAGGCCCGTTTCACCCTTTTCGTTGCGGGTGTTCAGGTCGAAGCCGCGCAGGGTCAACTCGATCACCGTGGACTCGTCGTTGCGCATGGCCGCGGTGAAGAAGCGCTCGAACGAGTTGGCCCAGGCTGTCGACAGGACTGAAGAAAAAAAACAAGTAAAAACAAAAAGCTTTTTACCAAACTTCATGTTGATTCTTGATTTATTTCAAGGCAGTCAACTCAGTACAGCTGAGAAAAGCGCCTCGAAGTTCCGGCTGCTGGACTCCGCCACGGACTCGACCGACACGCCTTTGACGTCGGCGATGCAGGCCGCCACGTAAGGGACCAACGCCGGGGAATTCGTCTTTCCCCGGTAGGGGACCGGCGCCAGGTAGGGGCTGTCGGTTTCGATCAGGATCCGGTCCATGGGCACCAGGCGAACCACCTCGCGCAGATCGGCGGCGTTCTTGAAGGTGATGATGCCCGAGAAGGAGATGTAGAGCCCCATGTCGAGGGCTGCGCGGGCCACCGCCTCGGTCTCGGTGAAGCAGTGGAGCACACCACGCAATGGGGCCAGGTCCGGAAGCGCATCGTCGCCAGCGGACAGACCGCCGTGGTGGCCCAGCATGGCCAGGGTGTCCTCGGATGCACTGCGGGTATGTACGACCACCGGCAGGTCGGCGCGCCGGGCTGCTTCAATATGGACCCGGAATCGCTCCCGTTGCCAGGCCATGTCGGCCACGCTCCGCCCATTGAGGCGGTAGTAGTCCAGACCGGTTTCGCCGATCCCGACCACCCGTGGCCGGCGGGCCAGCGCCAAAAGCTCGTCCACGGAGGGTTCCCTCACACCCTCGTTGTCGGGGTGAACACCCACCGTGGCCCACAACTGGGCATGTCCAGCGGCCAGGGCGTGGACATCCTCAAATTCCTCCAGGGTGGTACAGATCGTCAGGGCCCGGTCGACGCCGGCCGAGGACATGGCCTGCAGAACACCGGCGATGTCATGGCGCAGTTCGGGGAAGCTCAGGTGGCAATGAGAGTCGGTGAACATGAAGAACGACAGCATGACCAGCCTGCCCCGCCGCGCTGCAACGCCGGCGTACCTGGCGGGCGTCAGATGGTCTGGGTAGGACGGTCCGAGGCCAGGTGCGCCCCCAGGATGTCTTCGATCTTGGCCTTGAGTTGCCGGGATTTTTCGTCGGCAGGAAAGCGTATGCCAACGCCCTGGGTACGGCCACCGGCTGCCTTGGCAGGCGTGACCCAAGCCACCTTGCCCGCCACCGGATAACGCTGGGGGTCATCGGGCAGGCTCAACAGCACGTAGACGTCGTCGCCCAGGCGGTACTCCCGCGTCGAAGGTATGAAGATGCCCCCATCCGCAAACAGTGGGATGTACGCAGCGTACAGCGCAGCCTTTTCCTTGATGGAAAGCTGGATGACGCTCGGGCGAGGCGCTGTGGATGCGGGCGTGCTCATGAATTCCTAGTGTAGCGGGAAAGCACCTGCCGGGCACGGGCCGCCCATGCTTCCTGAAGCAGACCGGCCTGGAACGGGTGCTCGACCGTGCGAGAGGCCTGCATCAATTCCTTGGCCCAGGCGGACAGTCGCTGCGGATGCGCATGCGTCGGCAGGGCGGCCGGTTCGAAGTAGCGGGGTGCCCCGCCGGCGCCGGTGGCCTGAAGGTCGTGGCAGAGCTTTTGCAGCACGTCCAGCTGTCGCGCCGGCGGCCAGTCGCTCATGGCGCTCCAGTCGCCCTGGGCGATGGCCGCGGGCAGCCGGTCCCAGACATCGGCTCGGAGACCCTGCGCTGCCAGCGTCAGCACATCGGCCGGACGACCGCCACAGGCGCGCAGGAGGATGCGGACCTGGGCGGAATCGACGTCGGTGCGTGCCCCGCGCTGCTGGAGCTGCTGCACGAGCCACGGCACGGCCTCGTCGGGGTCGGGCCACTGCATCAGGTGGGTCTGGCAGCGGCTTCGGATGGTGGGCAGCAGCTGGTGCGCGGCCTCGGTGGCGAGCACGAACCGGACGTCGCCCACCGGTTCCTCCAGGGTCTTGAGCAGTGTGTTGGCCGACTCGATGTTCATGCGATCGGCCGGGAACACCAACACCACCTTGCCACACCCGCGCGAGTGGGACATCTGGGCAAACGCGATGGCCTGGCGTGCTGCCTCGACGCGGATGAACTTGCTGGGCTTGCGCTTCTTGTCGTCAATCTCTTTCTGGGCTCCCTCGTCCAGGGGCCAGCCCAGGTCCAGTGCCACCGTCTCTGGCATGAGTACGCACAGGTCGGCGTGCGTGCGCACATCGATCGCATGGCAACTGGGACATTGGCCGCAGGCGCCCTCTTCTCCCGGCTGCTCGCACAGCCAGGCGCGCGCCAATGCCAGCGCGAGGTCGTACTGGCCCAGTCCCGACGGTCCTGCCAGCAGGAGCGCGTGACCGCGGTGTCCCTGTGTCTGCTGGCACTGCCGCTGCAGCCAGGGGGCCATGGAGTTGGTGGTTTCCGGCATGATGGGCAACCGAATGGATCAGGCAATCCAGCCGCGCAGGCGGAATACCGACTGCACCTCCTGCCAGACCGCCTCGACCGGCTGGTTGGCGGAAATGCGCGCAAAACGCTGCGGATCGCCCGCCATACGCTGACCGTAGCCGTGGGCCACCCGCGCAAAGAACTCCGTCGGCAGGGCTTCGAATCGGTCGGGGCTGCGGGCCTGGGACAGTCGCTGGGCAGCCACTTCCGGTGGCAGGTCAAACCAGACCGTGAGATCGGGCTGGCGCAGTGGCTGACCATCCTGCCCGGTGTGCTGGACCCACTGTTCCAGCGAACCCAGCACCGACAAGTCGAATCCACGGCCGTATCCCTGATAGGCGAAGGTGGCGTCGGTGAAGCGGTCGCACAACACCACTTCGCCCCGCGCGAGCGCCGGTTCAATCACCTCCAGCAGGTGGTGGCGCCTGGCGGCAAACATCAGCAGGGCCTCACACAGGGGGTCCATCGGGTCGTTGAGCACCAGCGCGCGCAGCTTTTCGGCCAGCGGTGTGCCGCCTGGTTCACGGGTGAGCGTCACCGTCCTGCCCGCCGAGCGGAAGGCATCGGCCAGCCCGGCGATGTGAGTGGATTTGCCGGCACCGTCGATCCCCTCGAAGGTGACGAACAGGCCCTGGGTGGAATTGGTCATGCTTGGCGGTCGAGATCAGCGGTTGAGGATGTAGCGGCGCACGGCGGCATTGTGTTCGTCCAGGGTTTCGCTGAAATGGCTGCTGCCATCTCCGCGGGCGACAAAGTACAGCGCGCGCGTCGATGCCGGGCGAACCGCCGCCATCAGCGAGGCCTGCCCGGGCATGGCGATCGGGGTCGGGGGAAGGCCTGCCCGGGTGTACGTGTTGTAGGGGCCGTCGGTCTGCAGATGGATTTTGCGCAGGTTGCCATCGAATCGGACGCCCAGACCGTAGATCACGGTGGGATCTGTCTGCAGGCGCATCCCGATGCGCAGCCGGTTGCTGAACACGCCGCCAATCAGCGCACGGTCTTCGGGAGACCCGGTCTCCTTCTCGATGATGCTGGCCAGAATCAGCGCTTCTTCGGGGCTGCGCAGCGGGCTGTCCGGATGTTTCTGCGACCACGCTTGGGCCAGTTGCCTGTCCATGGCCTGGGCGGCTTGCTGCAGCACCACCGATACCGGCGTGTGGCGGGCGACGCGGTAGGTATCCGGGTAGAAGCGTCCTTCGGGGTGGATGCCTGGCCTGCCCAGGCGCTCCATGATCTGCCCGGGGGACAGGCCATTGAGGTCCTGTCTGAGGTTTTCACTGGCCTCAAGGGCCTTGAGCATGTCAGAGAAGGTCCAACCCTCGATCAGGGTGATGTTGCGCAGCACCTGCTCACCGCGCACCAGGCGATCCAGCAGGGTGCGTGGCGTCAACCCAGGCGTCAGCGCATAGGTGCCCGCCTGGATCGAACGGGCCTGTCCCGACACCCTGAACCAGGCGTGCAGCCAGAGATCGGGCACGTCGGCCCCTGCCCGGACCACCTGACTGGCCGCCTGACGGGCCGAGCTGCCGCGCTCGATCGTGAATTCGGGTTCAGGCTCGGACGACACATCCGGTCTCAGGCGAAGGGGCTGATCCAGCCACCACCACGCCCCGACGGCGATCACAGCAAGGGCGAGCGCTGCAGCAAGAAGTAGGGCCAGCAGGGTACGCATCGGGCAGGAAAGGATGGCTGCGAAGCTGGCAGGGACAAGGGGGCAGCCCAACCAGAGCGTGAGAAGGCTCCGCATGATAATCGACAGTCATTTGCAAGACCGACCTGCTCCACACCATGAACAGCATCGCGCCATCTCCTGTCACCCCTGGCCTGGCGTTTTCTCCGGTTCATGGCTCCACCCGGTTGACCGACTGGGGTGTGATCCGTGCCCAAGGTGAAGACGCCGCCAAGTTTCTCCATGGGCAGCTGACCCAGGATTTTTCGCTGCTTGGCCTCTCCGAGGCCCGTCTGGCCGCATTTTGTACTGCCAAGGGAAGAATGCTGGCCAGCTTCATCGGATTCAAGCTGGCACACGATGACATTCTGCTGGTCTGTCATCGCGATGTGTTGCCGGCGACCCTCAAACGCCTGACCATGTTTGTGCTTCGGGCGAAAGTCAGGCTGACGGACGCCACGGATGCCTTCGAACTGTGGGGTCAGGCCGGCGATGCGGCTGGCGGGACAGTCAAGGCCTGGCAGAAGCTGGACGCTCCGCCAGGGATCGCCCGGATCGGTCTTTGTCCGGCCGCAGGTCAGCACCGCTGCCTCTGGGTGGCGCCCACCGGCCACGACGCACCGCCTGGGCCGCAACTGTCTCCAGCGGTCTGGAACTGGCTGGAGGTGATCAGCGGCGTGGCCATGGTCAGTGCGCCCATCGTCGAAGCGTTCGTGCCTCAGATGCTCAACTACGAATCGGTGGGTGGCGTGAACTTCAAGAAGGGCTGCTATCCGGGACAGGAGGTGGTGGCGCGCAGCCAGTTCCGGGGCACCCTCAAGCGCCGGGCTTACCTGGTGGTCTGCGATGAGCCCATGTCTGTCGGGCAGGACGTGTTTCACAGCAGCGACGATGAGCAGCCCACCGGAACGGTGGCGGCATGCGCCGCCTCGCCACAGGGCAATTGGCACGCGGTGGTGTCGATGCAGACCAGTTCTGCCCAGGACGGGTCCCTGCACCTCGGGTCGGCAGGAGGGCCGCCGATGCGGGTCCTGCCCCTGCCCTATCCCTTGCTGGATGACATCTGAGCGACTGGTTCGATGTGCCTGATCGCCTTTGCCATAGGCTCAGACCCGCTGGAGCCGGTGAGGCTGGCGTCCAATCGCGACGAGTACCTGGATCGGCCGACCGCTGCCTTGCACCCGTGGACACTGGAGAATGGCATTCGGGTCCTGGCCGGGCGCGATCTGCGGGAAGGCGGCACCTGGCTCGGACTGTCAGAAACGGGGCGGATCGCCATGCTCACGAACGTGCGAAGCGCTGGGGCAGCCACCGGCGATCGATCGAGGGGAGCGCTGGTGGCCGGGTGGCTGGGCAGCGAACAACCCTTCGATGACTGGCTGTCCACGCTGGATGCGGCCGCTTATGGCGGCTTCAATCTGGTGGTGGGCGACTGGGCGGGTGAGGACTGGCACTGGGTCAGCAACCGGGATCCGCGCACACCCCACACGGATCATTGTCCCGGCGTGTTCAGGCGCCCTCTTCAACCAGGCGTCTATGCGCTGTCCAACGCCTCCTTGAACACGCCCTGGCACAAGAGTGAACGTTTGAGGATGGCACTGTCGGATCCCAACTTCTCGTCTGCGGTGGACGTGCTGGCGGATCAGATGCCGGCCACGCCCGCCCTGCTGCCCGACACCGGCGTGCCACCCGAGGTGGAGGCGGCCCTGGCTTGCCCGTTCGTCCGGATGCCCTCACGCGGGTACGGAACGCGCAGCAGCCTGACGCTTTGTATCCGAAGAGATATCCAGACGGGAAGCGATCCACTGACCGCCTCGCTCCGGGAATGGACCCATGTGGCAGGCAGCCGGCACGAGTGGGCAGCGGCGCCTACCGTGAGCACCCGCTGGTCACTGAGTTGACATCACCGTTGCCAGGCCGCCCGCAAGGCCCGCGCCGCATCGTTGTGCGAGGTCAGCGCTTCGGGAATGGCGCGGCCGAACTGGATGAACCCGTGAACCACGCCGGCGTAGATTTCCAGGTCCACCGCCACGCCCGACATGCGCAATTTGTCGGCGTAGCGCACCCCTTCATCGGTCAACGGATCACACTCGGCCAGGCCGATCCACGCGGGCGCCACGCCGTCCAGATCCCGCTCGAAGCCGTCCTCGCCCCGTCCGTCCAGCGGTGCAAACCGCCAGTCATCACGGTCGGCTGGCGTGTGCAGGTAGTGCCCAAAAAAGTAGTTGATGTGCGCTTCTTCCAGCAGGAAGCCTTTGGCGAACGTGTGGTGTGACGGGGTGTTCTGGTGCCCCGCACAGCCCGGGTAGAACAGCAGTTGCAGGCACAGCGGCCAGTCATCGTCACGGGCGCCAATGGCGGTGACGGCGGCCAGGGTGCCGCCGGCACTGTCCCCACCGACGGCGATCCGGGTGGTGTCCAGACCCAGCGTCTGGCCTTGTTCCCTCAGCCACACCAGACTGTCCCAGGCGTCCTCGACAGCCGTGGGAAATTTCCATTGTGGTGCCAGCCGGTAGTCCACCGACACCACCGCACCGTGAGACAGGTGTGCCAGGTGGCGGCACAGCGCATCATGGGTGGCGACACTGCCGACAGTGAAGCCTCCCCCATGAAAGTACAGCAGCACTGGCAACATGCCCTGGTCGGGCCTAGCCGGCGCATAGAGACGTGCGGGGATCTGGTGTCCGTCCCGTGTGGGGATCGCCAGGTCCTCCACCCTCGCGAGCTTGTGGGGCGGGATGTCCAGCACCCCTGCACCAGCCTCGTAGGCCCGTTTGGCCTGATCTGGCGAGAGGGCGTGCATTGGTGGATGACCCGCGCGGGCAATGCGGTCAAGCACGCCGCGCATGGCTGGCGTCAGGAGGGATCGGGGGTTGGCGTGGTGTGACATGCGGTGCAGGTATGGCTGTCCGGTGGGTGACGGGCGGCAGGAACGATGACTTGGATCGGCCGTCGCCCCTCCGTATAGTCGTGTTTTCTTCCCAACCCCAACGATAACGCGAGACAAGCATGGCCCAGATCCTCTATGTGACCAACATCCTGATCGATTTCGGCGTTTTGGGGCAACTGTCCGCAGAGTGTGAGCGGCATGGCATCCGGCGGCCGCTGGTGGTGACGGATGCAGGCGTGCGTGCTGTGGGACTGCTGGACAAGACACTGTCTGCCCTGCCCGGCATGCCGGTGGCCGTCTTTGACCAGACGCCCTCGAATCCGACGGAGGCGGCCGTGCGTGCTGCCGTTGCTGTCTACAAGGATCAACGGTGTGACGGCCTGATCGCTCTGGGTGGCGGCAGCGCCATCGATTGCGCCAAGGGCGTGGCCATTGCAGCTACCCACGAAGGACCGCTCAAGACCTACGCCACCATTGAGGGTGGATCACCGAAGATCACCGCCGCAGTGCCCCCATTGATTGCCATTCCGACCACGGCGGGCACCGGCAGCGAGGTGGCGCGGGGAGCGATCGTGATCGTGGACGATGGCCGAAAACTCGGTTTCCATAGCTGGCATCTGGTCCCCAGGACCGCCCTGCTCGACCCGGAACTGACCCTGGGCCTGCCGCCCATGCTGACAGCGGCCACGGGCATGGATGCGATCGCGCACTGCATGGAGACCTTCATGGCGCCTGCCTTCAATCCGCCCGCCGATGGCATCGCGCTTGATGGACTGAGGCGGGGATGGATGCACATTGAACGGGCGACCCGCGACGGATCGGACCGTGAAGCACGGCTGAACATGATGAGCGCATCCATGCAGGGAGCGATGGCGTTCCAGAAAGGCCTGGGTTGCGTGCACAGCCTCAGCCACAGCCTGGGTGGCGTCAACCCCCGGCTGCATCACGGCACCCTCAACGCGGTCTTTCTTCCCGCCGTGGTGCGGTTCAATGCCGGCGCCGAATCGATCCAGCGCGAGCAGCGCCTGGATCGGATGGCTCAGGTCATGGGGCTACCCAGCGGCACAGACATTCCTGATGCCATCCGGGACATGAGCGCCCGCCTGGGTCTGCCCACCGGGCTGGCGGCCATGGGCGTGGAGCGGGACTGGTACGACCGGATCATTGCGGGGGCCATGGCCGACCATTGCCACAAGACCAACCCTCGCCTGGCCAGCGAGGACGACTACCGGGCGATGCTGGACGCCTCCATGTGAGGCATCCGGCGATCGCCCCGGGTCATTTCATGCGCGAGAGGCTCTCTTCCAGGAACTCGGTGGGGTAGCCGTCCGCGTTGTCGGGTGAATCGGGATCGCCGATCATCAGCGTACTGCCGTTGGTGTACATCAGCACCTTGCCTTCGCCCTGGGCGGAGGTGCCGACGAAGCGGTCAGCCGTCACGCCGGCGATGGGCTGGTTGCCCACCAGGGTCATGCGCATGTCGGACAACACTTTCTTGTCGCGCAGGTCCGGGCCGGAGCAGGAGGTTCCTGCATAGGCATAGGCAATGACATCACCGCCCAGCGTGTCCGGTGTGATCTTGCGCAGGTCCGCGCGCAGTCGCGCCGATGCGCCACTGTCGGCCACACAGCGGCTTTCCCAGGAACCCACGTACTTGGCCACCGGGTCGGACGAATTGTCGGTGTCCAGTGGGTCATCATCGCCACCGCAAGCGGCCAGCGCTGTGCTGAGGACGGCGACAGATATCCAGCGCCAGGCGCTCGAAGAGGTATGGGCATGCATATTCATGGATTCTCCGAATGACAGCGGGCGACGGGCCCACCGGTTCGAGCGATTCTGCACGAACGGTGGCGCTGTTCTGTAACGCCACGTACCGTTTCATCGACCTCGCACCAGGTCCATGACCTTGGCTGCATCCAGCCCGGCCGCCTGTTGCTGCATCTGCGGCAGGTAGCGCTCCTGCATCTGGCGGGCCGGCCCCAGCAGTTCCTGAAAGCTCTGTCGCAGCACCTCGGTGCTCATGACCCGCCCACCCGCGTAATAGCGCTTGGCCACCTGCCCCAGAGCGTAGGTGGTGGCAAAGGACATGGCCATGCCCGTGGCCGCGCGGCCGATGCCACCCGCAGTCCGGCCCAGGGACTTGCCCAGGAGCCCGCCGATGAGCTTGCGTCCGAACTGTTCCAGATATTGCGAGGTGATGCCCACACCGGCGGCCGCGATGAACTCCCGGATGTGACCCTGATCGAGTTCAACGCCATGGGCCTTGCCAATGCCGTACACCATCTTGATCTGCAGGGGAATGATCGCCATGGAGGCCCAGGACTGCGGCAGCAACTCCAGCGCGCCCGTCAACAAGGCGTGGTTGAGGATGGACTTGTCCAGTTCTGCGTCGACTGCTGCCCTGGCGGATGATGTGTCCGGGGTTGACACGGCCGACACAGCGGCAACCGGTACCACCGCTTGCGCTGGCGAAGAGGCAGAGACCGCATCCGCCACGGCATCCGGCTGCCGCCCGAGTTCCGATGCTTGTCCGGGATCCAGTGCCAGGGTCTGACGCAGCTGGGCAAGGAAGCTTGCCTCGGCCGCGTTCTGGCGGCCGTCCGCGTCGCACACGCAGACCGCCATTTCGTACGCCAACTGCCGCTGCCCCAGATCTTTGAGGTGACTGGCAGCGTCGGCCATCGTCACCCGCTTGAGCAGGACGTCCTGGTAGATACCTGCCAACCCCGTGCCACCCGGCTCATGGCCCAGACTCTCTGCCATCCGCCGGATGGCCTCCCGCTCGTGGTCCGCCTTTTCTCCGTCGGCAAAAGCTGCCAGCAAGGCGATGGTCAGGATCGATTGTTGTTCGCGGGCATCCATGAATAAAGGTCCTCCTGTGGTCAAAGCAGGTAGACCAGCACCCCGCTGCGGAGTTCCTCGGGATCAGCTGCGAGCCACGTCGATCGCGTCCTGGGTCGAGCGAAGGATGCCGCGCACCAGGGGGAACATGTCGCCAATGGCGTCGAGCAGGCTGCCCACCGTCAGGCTGCACACCCAAAGCAGGTGGGTCTGCTGGCGGGTCAGGATGCTCTGGCCCGGTGCCGCCTCTGCGTGGCCACTGGCCGGCATGCACTGTCCAATGGCCGTCGAAAGCCCGTCCAGTTCCATGATCTTCAGGCGCGCCGGGGACGACGTGGATGTCATGCCCATGCGCGACCAGTAGGCCAGAGCGACTTTCTCGACAAACTCCCTTTCCATCGAAGCCGACATCACCTCGCTGACCCAGGGCACGAGGGGACTGAGGTGGGACTTGGTGGCCTCATCCGAGAGCACCCAGTCGACCAGCCTGTTGGTCTGCTCAAGAAAGGCAGCCAGCGAAGTCTTGAAGTTTTCAAACTGTTCGTCGTCGTTCATGCGATCACCCTTTTTCCAATGATGTCGCGGACAAGCATTCGCCCAGTCCGCGGGTCACAGGCTATTTATCGGCACCAGAGGAAAAAACTGTGGGGGCCGCGCCGGGGGTTTTCACCCAGGCCGGATAATCGCCAAATGCGTTTTCTCATCGATTTCTTCCCGATCGGCCTGTTCGTTGCCGCCTACAAGCTGCACGACATCTATGTCGCGACGGCCGTGCTGATGGCGGCCACCGTGGTGCAGACAGGCCTCATTTACGCCATTGACCGCAAGCTGCAGACCTTGCACAAGGTCACATTGCTGCTCGTCATCGTTTTCGGCGTGCTGACCCTGGTGCTTCAGGATGAACGTTTCATCAAGTGGAAACCCACCGTGCTTTACGCCAGCATGGCCATCGTGCTGGGCGCGGCGCTGTGGATCTGGAAGAAGAACTTCCTGCAGGTACTGCTGGGCAGCCAGCTGTCCCTGCCCGACGCGGTCTGGGGGCGCCTGACGGTGATCTGGATCGGGTACTTCCTGTTCATGGCCGGCATCAACGGCTACGTCGCGGCCTTTTACTCCACCGAAGACTGGGTCAACTTCAAGCTGTGGGGATATGTGTTTCCGGTCATCTTCATTGTTGGCCAGGGCCTGTACATTGCACGACACCTCAAGGACGAGCCCAAGGATGCCGGCCAGTCCTGACATGATTCAGCACAGTCCATCACATGTCCACACCCGCCGCCCTGCCCGTTCCCACGGCCTCTGCCATCGAGGCGTCATTGCGCAGCGCCCTGTCGCCAGAACACCTGGATGTCATCGACGAAAGTGCGGCCCATGCCGGTCATGCCGGTGCCAACGGCCTGGGCTACGGCACGCATTTCAGGGTGCGGATCGGCGGACCCGCGTTCGCCGGCCGCAGCCGAGTGGCCCAGCATCGGCTTGTGTATGATGCTCTGCGCTCCTACACGGAGGCGGGACTGCACGCGCTGGCCATCGAAATCGTGTCCTGATGCGGCCCGTCGCTCCGCAGGGGCCTGGCTTTCACATTTGGACACAATCTGCGGTCGAGCGGACAGCACATTCGGTGGTTCCTCGGCTCCAATCTGTCCCGTTCCATCCCTTTTGAGGAAATTCATGAAGTTCACCCTGTCCGCCGTCGCCGCTGCACTGCTGATCGGCGCCGCCCCGGTTGCGTTTGCGCAGAACGTGGCCATTGTCAACGGCAAGGCCGTGCCGACCGCCCGCCTCGATGCGCTGGCCCAGCAGGTGACGGCACAGACCGGCCGTCCGCTGGACGACGCCCTGCGCGAGCAGCTCAAGGAAGAAGTGATCCTGCGCGAGGTGTTCATGCAGGAAGCCGGCAAGCGCGGCATCGCCGCCACTCCCGAATTCAAGGCCCAGATGGAACTGGCGCGTCAGACCATCATGATCCGCGCGCTGTTTGCCGACTGGCAGAAGAAGAACCCGGTGACCGACGCCGAGATCAAGGCGGAGTACGACAAGTTCGCCAGTGCCAACGCCGGCAAGGAATACCGTGCCCGCCACATTCTGGTGGAAAAGGAAGACGAGGCCAAGGCCATCATTGCTGCCATCAAGGGTGGCGCCAAGTTTGAGGAGCAGGCCAAGCAGAAGTCCAAGGATCCCGGATCCGGCGCCAACGGTGGCGACCTGGACTGGGCCAATGCGGCCAGCTATGTGACCGAGTTCTCCGAAGCCATGGTCAAGCTGGACAAGGGACAGATGACCGACGCACCGGTCAAGAGCCAGTTCGGCTGGCATATCATCCGTGTGGATGACGTCCGTCAGGCACAGTTGCCCAGCTTCGACGAAGTCAAGGGCCAGATCGCACAGCAGATGCAGCAGCAGAAGATGCAGGAATACCAGCAATCGCTGCGTACCAAGGCCAAGGTGCAGTAACGCCTGGTCTCACGGTCCCCAGAAAACGCGGCAACAGCCGCGTTTTTTTTCGGCCAGTGCAAGGAGATCTCTCGATTATTTGATCAAATTTTGAGTTTCATGGAACTTCGGTGAGAATTTGCTTCTCGATTTGATCAAATATCTCACATGGCGACCCCCACCACACTTCAGGATTTCTTGAGCGAACACCGCATTCATGAAGTGGAATGCGTCATTCCGGACATGACGGGGATTGCCCGGGGCAAGATCCTGCCCAAGGACCTGTTTCTCAATGCTGGCCGGATGCGCCTGCCCAAGAGTGTCTTACTGAACACGGTCAATGGCCAACAACCCGACAACACCCCCTACGTCGGCGAAACCGATCCTGACATGGTCTGCGTGCCCGATGCCAGCACCGCCCGCGTGGTGCCCTGGGCTGCGGAATCGGTGGCCGTGGTCATTCACGATTGCGAGGAGTTTGACGGATCGCCGGTGAGCTTGTCACCGCGCAGCGTGCTCAAGCGGGTATTGGCCCTGTATGAGGCACAAGGCTGGCAACCCGTGGTCGCGCCCGAGATGGAGTTCTACCTGGTGGCTCGCCAGCAAAACCCGCACGAACCCTTGCAGCCTCCGCTGGGCCGCTCCGGCAAACCCGAGGCGGGCCGTCAGTCGTACTCCATCGATGCGGTCAATGACTTCGACCCCTTCTTCCTGGAGCTTTCGCGCTTCTGTGAGGTGCACCGACTGGGGGTGGAGACCCTCATCCACGAAGCGGGCGCGGGCCAGATGGAAATCAACTTCACCCACGGTGAGCCGCTGGAGCTGGCCGATCGGGTTTTCCTGTTCAAGCGGACCGTGAGGGAAACCGCGCTGCGGCACGGGATCTTCGCCACCTTCATGGCCAAGCCGATGGAGGCAGAGCCCGGCAGCGCCATGCACATCCACCAGAGCATTCTGGACAGCGCCAGCGGCCACAACATCTTCAGCGCACCCGAGGATGGTGCGGTGACCCCGCACTTCCGTCACTACATCGCCGGGCTCCAGCGTTACGTGCCCCAGCTGATGCCCATGCTGGCCCCTTACGTCAACTCATACCGCCGGCTTTCCCGCTTCATGTCGGCGCCGATCAACGTCCAGTGGGGCTACGACAACCGCACCTGCGGCATCCGGGTGCCTGAGTCCGACCCCGCGAACCGGCGCCTGGAAAACCGCGTCCCCGGGGTGGACGTGAACCCCTATCTGGCCATGGCGGCGACCCTGGCTGCCGGTTACCTGGGCCTGATGGAAAGACGCCAACCCAGCGAGCCCATGAAATCCAGCGCCTGGGACATGGACCACGAATTGCCCAGCCACATGGAGGACGCCATACGCCGCATGCGCGAATGTGAACCGCTGCGAGAGGTGCTGGGCGGCGCATTCATTGACGCGTTTCTGGCGGTCAAGGAACTGGAGTACGCCACCTACAACCGCGTGATCAGTTCCTGGGAGCGCGAGCATCTGCTGTTGCTGGTCTGAAGCGGAGAACACGAGCATGCACAAGCCAAACACCCGCCAGGGCATCGACTGGGGCCGTGCCCAGGCGTTTGCCCAAGCTGAACGGGAGGCCTTTACCCGGAACAATCCGCGGTCGGCCGCCCTGGCCGAGCGTGCCCAGCAGCACCTGCTGTTCGGGGTGCCGCTTCACTGGATGCGCGATTGGGGGACGCCCTTTGCCCTGCATGTGGACCACGCCAGCGGCGCACAGGTGACGGACGTTGACGGCCACACCCGCGTGGACTTCTGCCTGGGCGACACGGGTGCCATGTTCGGGCACTCGCCCGAGCCGGTGGCCCGGGCGCTGGCCGCGCAGGCCAGCCGTGGTTACACCACCATGCTGGCCAGCGAGGACGCCGCCGTGGTGGGGGAACAGCTGGCCAGCCGCTTCGGACTGCCATTCTGGCAATTCGCCATGAGCGCCACCGATGCGAACCGCTACATCGTGCGCTGGATCCGTGCTGCCACCGGACGCAGCAAGCTCCTGGTGTTCAATGGCTGTTACCACGGGACCATCGAAGACGTGTTTGTCGATCTGGTGGACGGCCGGCCCGTGCAGCGAGACAGTCTGCTCGGTCAGGTGCACAACCTGCTGGAACACACGGTTGTGGTCGAGTTCAACGATCTGCCTGCCCTGGAAGCGGCGCTTGCGGACGGCGACGTGGCCTGCGTGCTGGCCGAACCGGTGATGACCAACATCGGTATGGTGTTGCCTGCCGCCGGATTCTGGGAACAGGCCCAGGAAGTGATCCGCCGCCATGGGGCGCTGCTGGTGCTCGACGAGACCCACACGATCAGCACGGGCCCGGGCGGTTACACCCGCGCCCATGGTCTGAGTCCAGATGCCCTGGTGCTGGGCAAACCGGTGGGCGGAGGCGTGCCCTGCGCGGTGTATGGCATGAGCGCAGATCTGGCCGAACGCGCCATGCAGGCCAAGCACAGCGCGCCTCCCGGCCACAGCGGCATCGGCACCACCCTGACCGGCAACATGCTGGCCATGGCGGCCATGCGGGCGGCGCTGACCGAGGTGATGACGTCCGAAGCCTACGACCACATGCTGGCGCAGGCCGGGCAACTGGCCCGCGGCCTGAAAGAAATGATCTCCCGGTATCGCCTTCCCTGGTGTGTCACCCAGGTCGGCGCGCGTGTCGAGTTCCAGTTCATCCCCACGCCGCCAGTCAACGGCAGCGAGGCGGATCGCATCCTGGACGGTGAACTCGAGCACATCCTTCATCTCGGCTTGCTCAACCGGGGGGTGATGATCACACCGTTCCACAACATGATGCTCATCAGTCCCTGCACGCAAGCAGCCGACGTGGAGAGCCTGCTCGGTGCGCTGGACCAGGTGCTGCGCCAGATCACCACGCCGTCGTGAAAACGCTGCCCTCTCCTCCCCGGCAGGACGCCGCCTACCAGCTGTTGCGCCAGTGGCTGACCGTGGGTGAGGTCCTGCCCGGACAGCGGCTGAAAATCCACGACATTGCGCAGCGTCTGAACCTGGGGGTCATGCCGGTGCGAGCCGCGCTGCAGCGGCTGGCCGCCGAAGGGGCGCTGGTCAATGTCCCCCACGCGGGTGTCACTGTGCCCAAACTGTCGGTGGCCGAATTCGATGACGTGCTGGACGCACGCCTGATGCTCGAAGGCACCGCTGCCGAACGGGGCGCCCACCGGATTGACACCGACGGCGTGGCCGCTTTGCAGGAACTCGATCTGCGAATGGCGCAGGCCCTCGAACGCGGTGACGGCAAGGACTACCTGGCCGCCAACGAATTGTTCCATCTGCGTCTTTATCAGGCCGCCGGTTCTCCCATGTTGATGGCACTCATCGAAACGGTGTGGCTGAAGATCGGTCCGCTGTCCAACCGCCTGTTCGACGCAGAGGGTGCGAGCACGGTGCTCAATCACGCCCACGATGACGCGATACAGGCCCTGCTGCGCCGGGACTGTACCGGTGTGCGTCGTGCCATCGAGCGCGATCTCTTTGTGGCCGCCCAGTTTCTTCGGCCGTTCTGTGTCTAGCCGGGGTCAGAGCCTCTGATCACGTCGACGGACCGGCCGCTGACGCAGGGATTCATGCCCTCGAAATCGCCAGTAGCATCCACGCGAGGGCCTCAGGCTCACTGACCATGGGATCGTGTCCTGTCGCCAGCTCAAAAACCTGCCAGCCTGGCTCCTCGCGCACGCGCTTCCTGGCGGCGGCGATCGTGGGCAGCGCCGGTCGATTGCAGTCGATGAAGGTGCGCGGCAATGAGGCCACCCGGGCGGCATCGAACTCCAGCGGCTGCTGGTAAACCCGGAACGGCTGAGGTGTCTGGCGGCGGTTGACCCACACACGGTCCTCCCCCTCCAGACCGAAGACGGTGGCATCGGGCGGCGGAAAGCTCAGTCCACCACTGGCGGTGGCCGCATCGATTCTGGCCTGACGGGTTTCCGGCGGGTGCGGGGTGCTCCAACTGTCGCCCGGGCTGGGTACTGAAGCATCCAGATAGACGAGGCGGGCCAGCCGGCCGGGCTGGTCACGCTCGAGCCGGTCTGCCACACCCGTGATGACCATGCCGCCGTAGCTGTGCCCCACCAGCACCACACGACGCAGCTCCTCTGCCTCGATCAGCCCGACCACGTCCTGGATGTGCGTGTGCAGATCGACATCTGCAGAAAGCAGGTGGGCTCGTTCGCCCACGCCCGTCAAGGTGACCGCATGCGTTTCGATCCCCGCACCCCGCAGAAGCGGCAGCACCCTCTTCCAGCACCAGGCGCCATGCCAGGCACCATGAACCAGAACGATGGCGGTATCCGCCATTGCATCGGATGCAGACATGCTCGATCTCCGGGACAATACAGGGTTAGCCCGCATTCTGCCTTCATCGTCCGCCCCTGGCGGGCCAGGCGCCTTTCTTCGGACATCCCCACCATGTTGCCCCACCAGCTCGAACTGCTTGCCCCCGCCCGTGACGCCGAGATAGGCATTGAGGCGGTGAACCATGGGGCCGATGCGGTCTACATCGGCGGGCCTGGCTTCGGCGCCCGTGCGACGGCGGACAACAGCGTGCAGGACATCGCGCGACTGGTGCAGCACGCACACCGTTTCAACAGCCGCATCTTCGTGACAATGAACACCATCCTGCGCGACGACGAGCTGGAGCCAGCGCGAAAACTGGCCTGGCAGCTGTACGACGCGGGGGTGGACGCGCTGATCATCCAGGACATGGGCCTGCTGGAAATCGACCTGCCGCCGATCCAGCTGCACGCCAGCACCCAGACCGACATCCGCACGCCCGAAAAGGCCCGATTCCTGCAGGATGCGGGCCTGAGCCAGATCGTGCTGGCGCGCGAACTGACGCTGCAGCAGATCGCCGCCATCGACGCCGCGCTCGGCCCGAAGGACGCGCCCGGCCGAGCCATCCTCGAATTCTTCGTGCACGGCGCTCTCTGCGTGGCCTACAGCGGCCAGTGCTACATCAGCCATGCCCACACGGGGCGCAGCGCCAATCGAGGCGATTGCTCGCAGGCCTGCCGCCTGCCCTACGAAGTGAAAGACAGCCAGGGCCGCATCGTCGCGCACGACAAGCACGTGCTCTCGATGAAAGACAACAACCAGAGTGACAACCTGCGCCAGATCATCGACGCCGGTGTTCGCAGCTTCAAGATCGAAGGCCGCTACAAGGACATGGCCTATGTCAAGAACATCACTGCGCACTATCGCGTGCTGCTGGACGACATCCTGGCAGAGCGCCCGGAACTCGGCCGCGCCAGCAGCGGCGAGTGCACCTTCTTCTTCCGGCCAGACCCCGACCAGAACTTCAACCGCGAGTTCACCGACTACTTCGTCAATGGCCGCAAGGAAGACATCGGCGCTTTCGACACACCCAAGAACCCAGGTCGTCCCATCGGCTATGTGACCGCCACCGGTGCCAATTTCGTCGAACTGCAGACCGACGACCCGGCCACCGTGATCCACAATGGTGACGGCCTGTGTTACCTGGACCTGCAGAAGGAACTGGTGGGCCTGCAGATCAACCGCGCCGAAGCGGTCAACAAGAAAGGCCTGTGGCGGGTGTTCCCGAAGGATCCGATGGAGGGGTTCAAGGACTTGCGCAAGGGCGTGCAGGTCAACCGCAACCGCGACATGGACTGGGTGCGCGGATTGGAGAAGAAATCCGCTGAGCGCCGCATCGGCGCCTGGCTGCGGCTGGAAGAATCTGCCAGTGGCCTCACCCTGACGGTGACGGACGAAGATGGCCACAGTGGACAGGCCACCCTGCCCGGCCCGCTGCAGGACGCCAAAGACCCGAACCAGGCCGAGAACAGGCTGAGAGAGAACCTCTCACGCCTGGGCGACACGCTGTTCCAGCCGCTGGACGTGGCGCTGAACCTGAACGGCCCGCGCTTCGTACCGGCTTCGCAGCTCAACGCCCTGCGCCGCGAAGCGGTGGAGAGGCTGGAAGCCACCCGCGCCGCCGCCTGGCACCGCCTGCCGCGTGCGAAGCCCGTCGAGCCGCCCGTGCCCTACCCCGAAGACACGCTCAGCTACCTGGCCAACGTGTTCAACCACAAGGCGCGCGACTTCTACGCCAAACACGGCGTGAAGGTGATCGCGGCCGCCTACGAGAGCCACGAAGAAGAAGGCGAAGTCAGCCTGATGATCACCAAGCACTGCGTGCGCTTCAGCCTGAGCCTTTGCCCCAAGCAGGCCAAGGGCGTGACCGGAGTGCAAGGTACGGTCAAGGCAGAGCCCATGCAGCTGATCAACGGCAAGGAAAAGCTGACGCTTCGATTCGACTGCAAGCCCTGCGAAATGCATGTGGTGGGCAAGATCAAGCGCAGCGTGATGAACGCGGTGCCGTCCAGCCCGGTCAAGTTCTACCGGACGCGGCCGGCGACCCCAGCCTGAGCCCTCAGGCGTCTTCCCGCGCCTCGAGCAGCAGTTGCCGCAGACGCACGCCATGGAGTTGAGCCACGGCCCGGATACGGATGCCCTGCTCAGCCTCCAGACGAATTCTCTGATGGTAGTCCAGGCTGTCCGTCTGCCCGGGATTGTGCGCCTGGATGCGGCGGGACCACTGTCGCTGGCCATCGAACTCGACCGTCAGTTCCAGCCAGGCATTGGCTGCTTGTTCAGGGACGTCCACGGTCAGGCTGGCGTCCACATCAAAAACACGAGGCCGCCCGTTGAGGCCCGGAATGCTGAGCACCGCGACGCCGTCTGCGCCTTCGCTGTGCCAGTGCTCTGGAACGTCCTGCACTGACCGTGATGTCATGATTTTCATGGCCGGGGACTGTACCCCAGACCATGAAGCCCAGCCCTTCCAGGGGATCTTGCGGCCTGATCAGATGTAGGCGTTGACGGGCTTGGCGTGTCGCATGTGCAGACTCAGTCCCAGCGCAGCCATGTGGTTGCTGTTGCGCCCGAGGATCTTTTCCGACAGCGGCAGGAATTCGGTCTCTTCGAAGTGCGCGTGGGCCTGGTACTCGGTCACCAGGCGGTGCAGATCGCTGATGTCCAGCTCGGTACCATGCCCCTTGGCCACCTGCTTGAGCCCTTTTTCCAGGCTTTTCCAGAGCTTCTCGATGGCACGGTGCTCGTCGGTCAGGCGTTGTGCCAGGGCCTTGACACGCTGCAACTCATCACCCGTTTGAGCACTGGCAATGACCGCCGGGAACAGTTCGCGCTCCTCTTCCAGGTGGTGTTCGAAGATGGCTTCCCGGAAGAACTCCAGCGACTGTTCGGCAATCTGGCGGGCACGCGCGGCCGGCTCCAGCAATGCAGGCAGTTCATCCAGGGCCTTGAGCCGCCTGACGATGCCCACATGGCAGTTGTTGAAATTGGTCAGCGGGGCATCGGTATCAATGGGGGTGTTGTCGGACATGGTGGCTCCTTTGGTCATGGCCGATCACGGTGTCCGATTTAATGCACAGCACACTCATGATTGGCATGACGCCAGTCTAGGCTGCGCCATCCAACTCACCTTGATGCATGTCAATGGCTGTTGCTGCCGCCGCGCATCCGCTGGATGGTGGTGACGATCAGAACCACCACGGCTCCGGCCAGCACGCCAGCCACACCACCGGCCAGGTTGCTGATCAGTCCACCCACCCAGCCCATGCCCTCGGCCCAGTGCTCGACCGCGTGGCCCAGCGCAGGCACGCCATGTAGCAGGATGCCGCCGCCAACGAGGAACATGGCCGCCGTGCCCAACACTGACAGCGCCTTCATCAGCCAGGGCGCAAAGGCCAGCAGACCTCGGCCGAAGGCCTGTGCTGCTCCCGACGCGCTGCGGCTCAGGCGCAACCCGGCATCGTCGAGCTTGACGATACCCGCCACCAGACCATACACGCCGACCGTCATGAGGATGGAGATGCCCACTAACACAGATACGCGCTGGGCGAAGCTCGCGGCTGCGACGGTACCCAGGGTGATGACGATGATTTCCGCCGACAGGATGAAGTCGGTGCGGATGGCTCCCTTGACCTTGTCCTTCTCGAAGGCGACGAGGTCGACCTGCTCGTCAGCCACCGCCTTGACCAGTTCGGCGTGGTGAGCGTCGTCCTCGGCCTTGGCGTGGAAAAACTTGTGCAGCAGCTTCTCTGCACCTTCAAAGCAGAGAAACAGACCGCCCAGCATGAGCAGCGGGGTGATCAGCCAGGGCAGAAAGGCACTGATGGCCAGCGCGGCCGGCACCAGGATGGCCTTGTTCAGGAGGGAACCCTTGGCCACTGCCCAGACCACGGGCAGCTCGCGATCGGCATTGACGCCGGTGACCTGCTGCGCGTTGAGCGCCAGGTCATCACCCAGTACACCGGCGGTCTTCTTGGCCGCCATCTGTGTCATGGCAGCCACGTCGTCGGCAGCAGCCATGCCCTGGCGAGCGGCCACTTTGGTCATCACCGCCACATCGTCCAGCAAGGTGGCAATGTCGTCGATGAGTGCGAGCAGGCTGGAAGCCATCGGTGTTTCCCTGTGCTTGGTTGTTGTTGCTTCTCGGCGCCACTGGCGCTCAGCCCACCCACTTGCGCGCGTTGCGCCAGATGCGCATCCACGGGCTCAGGTCGGACGGGTTGCCACTGGTCCAGCTCATCTGGATGTTGCGGAACACGCGCTCGGGGTGCGGCATCATGGCCGTGAAACGGCCGTCGGCCGTGGTGACGGACGTCAGGCCACCCGGGCTGCCGTTCGGGTTGAACGGGTACTGCTCGGTGGCCGCGCCGCTGTTGTCCACGAAGCGCATGGCGGCAATCGCCTTGGCCGGATCGCCGCGGTGCTTGAAGTTGGCAAAACCTTCGCCGTGCGCCACGGCAATCGGCAGGCGGCTGCCGGCCATGCCCTGCAGGAACAGGCTGGGCGAGTCCAGCACCTCGACCATGGACAGGCGGGCCTCGAAGCGCTCGCTCTGGTTGGTGGTGAAGCGCGGCCAGGCCTCGGCGCCGGGGATGATGTCGGCCAGCTCGGCGAACATCTGGCAGCCGTTGCACACGCCCAGGCCGAAGGTATCGGCGCGGCCGAAGAAACCCTGGAACTGCTCGGACAGCACTGGGTTGAAGGTGATGCTGCGGGCCCAGCCAATACCGGCGCCCAGCGTGTCGCCGTAGCTGAAGCCACCGCAGGCGACCACACCCTTGAAGTCGGCCAACTTCGCGCGGCCCGACTGCAGGTCGGTCATGTGCACGTCGTAGGCCTCGAAACCGGCCTGGGTGAAGGCATAGGCCATTTCCACGTGCGAGTTCACGCCCTGCTCCCGCAGGATCGCGACCTTCGGACGGCTCAGGTTCAGGAAGGGCGCCGCCACGTTGTCCAGCGGATCGAAGGACAGGCTGACGTGCATGCCCGGGTCCTCGGGCAGCCCGGCGGCCGCGTGTTCGCTGTCGGCACAGGCCGGGTTGTCGCGCTGCTGGTTGATCTTCCAGCTCACGCTGTCCCAGACCTGATGCAGGTCGTACAGGCTGGCACTGAAGATGGCCTTGGTGTCGCGCCAGACCTGCAGTTGGCCTTTGCCCACGTCGATGGACGAGGACGCGGGACGGGTCTTGCCGACGAAGTGGCTGTGCTTGGACAGGCCGTGCTCGCGCAGGGTCTGCATCACCGCATTGCGGTCCTCGGTGCGCACCTGCAGCAGCACGCCCAGCTCTTCGCTGAACAGGGCCTTGAGGGTGAGTTCCTCGCGGCGGGCGCTGACCTGCGATGCCCAGTTCTTGGCGTCGCCGGTGTCCATGCGGCTGTCGCTGATGCCGTCGCCTTCGGTGACCAGCATGTCCACGTTCAGAGCCACGCCCACATGACCAGCAAAGGCCATCTCGGCGGCGGCGGCCAGCAGGCCACCGTCTGAACGGTCGTGGTAGGCTAGGATCTGGCCCTTGGCGCGCAAGGCGTTCACCGCGTTGACCAGGTTGATCAGGTCCTGCGGGCTGTCCAGATCGGGCACCTCGTCACCCGGCTGGCCCAGTGTCAGGCCGAGCACGCTGCCGCCCAGGCGGTGGCGGCCCTTGCCCAGGTCCACCAGGATCAGGGTGGTGTCGTCGAGGTCGCGGTTGAGCTGCGGCGTGAGTGTGCCGCGCACATCAGCGAGCGTCGCAAAGGCGCTCACGATCAGACTGACGGGGGAAGTGACCTTTTTCTTCTCGCCATCGGCCTGCCATTGGGTGCGCATGGACAGACTGTCCTTGCCCACCGGCACCGATACGTTCAGCGCCGGGCACAGTTCCATGCCGATGGCCTTGACGGTGGCGTACAGGTCGGCGTCTTCACCGGGCTCACCACAGGCAGCCATCCAGTTGGCGGACAGCTTGACGCGGGGCAGTTCGATGGGTGCGGCCAGCAGGTTGGTGATGGCTTCAGCGACTGCCATGCGGCCCGACGCCGCGGCGTTGATCGCTGCCAGCGGCGTACGCTCTCCCATGGACATGGCTTCACCGGCGAAACCAGCGTAGTCGGCGAGGGTCACGGCGCAGTCGGCCACCGGCACCTGCCAGGGGCCAACCATCTGGTCGCGGTGGGTCAGGCCGCCCACGGTACGGTCGCCGATGGTGACCAGGAAGCGCTTGGAGGCCACGGTCGGGTGGCTCAGCACGTCGATGACAGCCTTTTCCAGCGAGACGCCGGTCAGGTCCATCGGCTGGAACTGGCGCTGCACGGTCTTGACGTCCCGGTGCATCTTGGGCGGCTTGCCCAGCAGCACGTCCATCGGCATGTCCACAGGGCTTTCCTTGCCCTCGTCCACCAGTTGCAGTTGCCGCTCTTCGGTGGCCACCCCGACCACCGCGAACGGGCAGCGCTCACGCTCGCAGAAGGCCTTGAACTGTTCCAGCGATTCGGGTGCAATGGCCAGCACGTACCGCTCCTGGCTTTCGTTGCACCAGATTTCCTTCGGCGCCAGACCGCTCTCTTCCAGCGGCACGGCGCGCAGGTCAAAGCGGGCACCACGGCCAGCGTCGTTCACCAACTCAGGGAAGGCGTTGGACAGGCCGCCCGCACCCACGTCGTGGATGAACAGCACCGGGTTCTTCTCACCCTGCGCCCAGCAGTGGTTGATGACCTCCTGCGCCCGGCGCTCGATCTCCGGGTTGCCGCGCTGCACGCTGTCGAAGTCCAGCGAGGCGGCGTTGGTGCCCGTCGCCATGGAGCTGGCGGCGCCGCCACCCATGCCGATCTTCATGCCCGGGCCGCCGAGCTGGATGAGCAGCGTACCGGCCGGAAACTCGATCTTCTTTGTCTGCCCGGCGTCGATCTGCCCCAGACCGCCCGCGATCATGATGGGCTTGTGGTAGCCGCGGGTCACACCGCCCACGTCCTGTTCGTATTCCCGGAAATAGCCCAGCAGATTCGGACGGCCGAACTCGTTGTTGAACGCGGCGCCGCCCAGCGGGCCCTCTGTCATGATCTGCAGCGGGCTGGCGATGTGCTCGGGCTTGCCGCCTGGCTGGTCGCTCATGCCGCCCCAGAGCTTGGAGACGGTGAAACCGGTCAGGCCGGCCTTGGGCTTGGAGCCGCGGCCGGTCGCGCCCTCGTCGCGGATCTCGCCGCCCGCGCCGGTGGAGGCGCCGGGGAACGGGGAAATCGCGGTCGGGTGGTTGTGCGTTTCCACCTTCATCAGGATGTGGTGGGTCGCGGCCTCGGCCTGGTAGGCGGGCGATGCGTTGCCACCGGCCTTGGCAACGAAGCGCTCGAGCTGGTGGCCTTCCATGATCGATGCGTTGTCCGAGTACGCCACGATCGTGTGCTGCGGCGACGTCTGGTGCGTGTGGCGGATCATGCCGAACAGGCTCTTGTCCTGCGCCACGCCGTCGATGGTGAACTGCGCGTTGAAGATCTTGTGGCGGCAGTGTTCGCTGTTGGCCTGCGCAAACATCATCAGCTCGACGTCGGTCGGGTTGCGGTTCAGGCCCTTGAACGCGTTGACCAGGTAGTCGATCTCGTCGTCGGCCAGGGCCAGACCCCAATCGGTGTTGGCCTTTTCCAGCGCAGCACGACCACCGCCCAGCACGTCCACGTGCTCCATGGGCGCCGGATGCAGTTCGGTGAACAGGGCCTCGGCCTGGCTGCGCTCGGTGGTCACCGACTCGGTCATGCGGTCGTGCAGCAGGTCTGCCACGGCGCGCAGTTGCTCATCGGACAGGCTGGCCTTGCCCAGCAGGCCGCTCTTGAGACCGATGCGGAACTCCACCAGACGCTCGACGCGGTGCAGGCCCAGGCCGCAGTTGTGCGCGATGTCGGTGGCTTTGGAGGCCCAGGGCGAGACCGTGCCCAGGCGAGGCAGCACATAGAGGGCCGGAGCGCCAGCCTTTTCGGCAGCCTGGAAGGCCTCGGTTGCCGGTTCACCGTACGTCAGCAGCTGGCCGAGGCGCTCCACCGTGGCCGCATCCGGCGCGGCATCGAAGGACGCCAGATGCACGAAACGGGCCGAGAGGCCCGTGATCTTGTCGGAAACCGCTTGCAGGCGGGGCAGGAGTTGCTGGACTTTGAAGTCGCTGACAGCGTTGCCGCCATCGAAAAAGCGCAGGTGCAGGGTCACGGCGGGTGGCCTTGTGGCTGATGGGCGGGATTTGACGCCCGGGGATGGGGTGAGGAGCCTCTGATTTTACCTTTGCAGCGACAGGGGCCGGGAACCGTGCCCATACCGAAGTGGGGTCGCGATGGGATAATCGCAGCCATGAGCATCACCTACAAAGACGAAGCGGGCATTGCCGCCATGCGCCTGGCCGGCCGGCTGGCCTCCGAGGTGCTGGACTACCTCACGCCGTTCATCCAGCCGGGCATCACGACACTGGAGATCGACCGTCTGGCGGCCGAGTACATGAAAAAGCAGGGAACCGTGTCGGCCACCGTCGGGTACCAGCCACCGGGCTACCCTCCCTACCCTGGCCACCTCTGCACGTCGGTCAACCACGTGGTGTGCCATGGCATCCCCAATGAGAAGCCGCTCAAGAAAGGCGACATCGTCAACATTGATGTGACCGTGATCAAGGACGGGTGGTACGGCGACACGAGCCGCATGTTCCTGGTCGGCGGCGAGGCGGCGGCCAGTATTCAGGCCAAGCGTCTGTGCCAGGTCACTTACGAGTCCATGTGGAAAGGCATCCTGATGGTCAAGCCGGGCGTGCGGCTGGGCGATATCGGGCATGCCATCCAGACCTACGCAGAGGGCCACGGCTATTCGGTGGTAAGGGAGTTCTGCGGGCATGGCATCGGCCAGAAGTTCCATGAGGAACCTCAGGTGCTGCACTACGGCAAGCCTGGCACCATGGAGGTGCTCAAGCCCGGCATGACCTTCACCATCGAACCCATGATCAATGCCGGAAGGCGCGAGATCAAGGAACAGGGCGACGGCTGGACCATCGTGACCCGCGACCGGTCTCTCTCGGCCCAGTGGGAGCACACGGTGCTCGTGACGGAATCGGGCTTTGAAGTGCTCACGATGTCGGACGGCTATCCCGGCTTGCCGGCGTTCGTGCCAGCCAGCGCGATCGGCGCCGCCTGAGTGCAATCGCCGCCACCCTCCCCTGGCGCCGTTGCCGGGCGGGGCTTTTTCCCTGAGAGAACACGTCAATGTCGCAGCTTCCGGACGAAATTGCCCTGTGGCGGCAGGAATACCGAGACGAGAAGGCCCGCCTGAGCGCCACCTTGCTGCAGCAAGGCGTGGCGCCCCGAGGTGTGCGTCAGGTGCTGCGCCAGCTGGCCCTCAGCACCGACCGGCTGCTGGTGCGCCTGTGGGAAAAAGCGGGTTTCGAGGTGGGCTTCAGCCTGATTGCCGTCGGTGGCTTCGGTCGGGGCGAACTGTTCCCGCATTCGGACGTGGACGTGCTGGTGCTGTTGCCAGACGGCACCCAGGTTGAGCGGGACGATTCGCTGAAGACCCGTATCGAGTCATTCATCGGCAGTTGCTGGGATGCCGGTCTGGAGATCGGCTCATCGGTGCGCACCATGGACGAATGCGTGGCCGAGTCATCTCGGGATGTCACGATCCAGACGTCCCTGCTGGAATGCCGGTTGCTGACCGGCAGCCGCACGGCATTCCGTGCTTTGGTGTCACGCCTGGGCGAGGCGATGGACCCGAAGGCTTTCTTTGTGGCCAAGACCCTGGAGATGCGCCAGCGTCACCAGAAATTCGAGAACACACCCTACGCGCTCGAGCCCAACTGCAAGGAGTCGCCGGGGGGCCTGCGGGATCTGCAGATCATCCTGTGGGTGGCCAAGGCGGCAGGTCTGGGGCGCACCTGGGACGAACTGGCCCGCAAGGGGTTGGCTACGCCGCTGGAAGCCCGGCAGATCAAGGCAAACGAGGCGCTGCTCAGCCTCATCCGCTCTCGCCTGCACCTGATCTCGGGTCGCCGGGAAGACCGGCTGGTGTTCGATCTGCAGACGGCGGTGGCCGAGTCTTTCGGCTACAAGGCGGTCGTGCCGCCACTGCTGGCCTCGGAGGGCACCCGCAACGCACCGAATGCCCGCGGCACCAAGCGTGCCAGCGAACAGCTGATGAAGCGCTACTACTGGGCCGCCAAGGCGGTGGCCCAGCTCAACCAGATCCTGTTGCTGAACATCGAGGAACGTCTGGCCAGCGACGAAGCAGGCGTCCGTCCCATGCGGCCGATCAACGAGCGCTTCTTCGACAAATCCAGCATGCTGGAAGTGGCGTCTGATGATCTGTACGTGCAACAGCCGCACGCCATCCTGGAGACCTTCCTGCTTTACCAGACCACGGTGGGCATCAAGGGATTTTCGGCGCGCACCTTGCGGGCGTTGTACAACGCCCGACCGATCATGAACGCCCGGTTCCGCAACGACCCGGTCAACCGGGCCACGTTTCTGAGCATTCTTCAGCAGCCTGAAGGCATCACGCACGCCATGCGGCTGATGAATCAGACCTCGGTGCTCGGCCGCTACCTCTGGGTTTTCCGGAACATCGTGGGGCAGATGCAGCACGACCTGTTCCATGTTTACACGGTCGACCAGCACATCCTGATGGTGCTGCGCAACGTCCGCCGCTTTTTCATCGCCGAGCATTCCCACGAGTATCCGTTCTGCTCTCAACTGGCCTCCGGCTGGGACAAGCCATGGATTCTGTACGTGGCTGCCCTTTTCCACGACATCGCCAAAGGTCGGGGTGGTGATCACTCCGAACTCGGTGCCCGCGACGTGCGCACCTTCTGTCGCCAGCACGGTATCGCCCGGGAAGATGCCCGGCTGATCGAGTTCCTGGTGTCCGAGCACCTGACCATGAGCCGGATGGCCCAGAAGGAGGACCTGAGCGACCCGGAGGTGATCGCCGGTTTCGCCCGCCGGGTGGGCAATGAACGTTACCTGACCGCCCTGTACCTGCTCACCGTGGCCGACATCCGGGGCACCAGTCCGAAGGTGTGGAATGCCTGGAAAGGCAAGCTGCTGGAAGACCTGTATCGCTACACCCTGCGCGCGCTGGGTGGGAGGGCACCCGATCCGGATGCCGTCGTCGAGTCCCGAAAGCGCGAGGCACTGTCACTGCTGGCGCTGCACGCCCTGCCGCACATGGCACACAAGGCCTTGTGGGACACCCTGGATGTGAGCTATTTCATGCGGCACCAGGCCGATGACATCGCCTGGCACACACGCATGATCTCGCGCCCACTGGCCCTGCGGTCCCAGGACGGTACCAGCGCCGATACCTCACCGACCGTGGTTCGTGCGCGACTCTCCCCCGAGGGAGAGGGGCTGCAGGTGCTGGTCTACACGCGGGATCAGTCGGACCTGTTCGCCCGCATCTGCGGCTACTTCGACAACGCCGGTTTCTCCATTCTGGAGGCGCGCATCCACACCACCCGTGACGGTCACGCCCTGGACTCCTTTCAGGTGGTCTCGCCTTCACTTTCCGAGCACTACCGCGAACTGGTGGCCATGGTCGAGAAGAACCTGGCACAGGCCATTGACGTCAGCAACCCGCTGCCACAGCCGACCAAAGGCCGACTGTCACGCCGCGTCAAGAGCTTTCCGATCGCACCAAGGGTCGACCTTCGGCCCGACGAAAAGGCGCAGCACTGGCTGCTGAACGTATCGGCGGGCGATCGCGCCGGTCTGCTGTACGGCATTGCCCGGGTACTGGCCGAGCACGACATCAGCGTGCAACTGGCCAAGATTTCGACCCTGGGGGAACGGGTGGAAGACACCTTCCTCATCAGCGGTCCGCAACTTCAGGTCAACAAGCGACAGATCCAAATCGAAACCCGGCTGCTGGAGGTGCTGGCGGCCTGATGGCTGGTTAGGCCCAGCTTCAGTCGTCGTCAGCGGACGCATCCAGACCAGGAAACAGGACCTCAGTAAAGCCAAAACGGGTGAAATCCCGCACCCGCATGGGATAGAGCACACCCATCAGGTGATCGCATTCGTGCTGAACCACCCGCGCGTGGAACCCCTCTGCCTCCCGCTCGATGGGGCGACCGAACGGATCGAATCCCTGGTAGCGAATGCGGCGCCAGCGAGGCACCACTCCGCGCAGGCCTGGCACCGACAGGCAGCCTTCCCAGCCCTCTTCTTCCTCGGCATCGAGCGGGGTGATGACCGGGTTGATCAGCACCGTGCGGGGCACGATGGGAGCATCCGGGTACCGGGGATTGGGGCGACCGGTGCCAAAGATCACCACCTGGAGGTCCACCCCGATCTGGGGTGCGGCCAGGCCAGCCCCGTTGGCCGCCAGCATCGTCTCGTCCATGTCCGCGATCAGCTGATGAAGCTCGGTGCTGTCGAAGGCGGTGACCGCTTGGGCAACCCTGAGCAGGCGCGGGTCACCCATTTTGAGGATGGCGTGGACAGTCATGGGCATTGAATAATGAAAGGAGGATCGGTACCGGGAATACCCCCGATGGCATTCACCCGGGAGCCCGGTAGAGTCAATTCTTGCAGAGAAACACCCGTTTCACCGGAGACCCCCATGAAGCCATCCACAACAACAGCTCCCCGTCATGAATCCCTGGGCAGCCGTCGCCTGCGGTGGCTGGCGTGCCTGCTGGTGGCGGGCGGTCTGGTCTGGACCGCCGGGGTCGCGCGCGCCCAGGGTGCCGACATTTTCAAGGGCGCCGATATCGCGCTGGGTGAAAAGCTGATCGCCGAACACAAGTGCACGCAGTGCCATATCAGCAAGGTCGGGGGAGATGGCAGTGCCATGTATAAACCGGCTGGCAAGATCAACACGGCCGGCCTGTTGCGGGGGATGGTCGAGATGTGCAACACGACCATGAACCTCGGACTGTTCCCCGAGGACGTCACTGCAGTGGCAGCGGTGCTCAACCGCGACCACTACAAGTTCAAATGAGTGGAAGGGCGAGACGGGCCCTTACGGCCTGAGCAAGGCCAGCATGCCCGCCTCGTCGATGACCGCGACCCCCAGTTCGCGGGCCTTGTCCAGCTTGCTGCCGGCTTCCTCGCCCGCGACCACATAATCGGTTTTCTTGCTGACCGATCCCGCCACCTTGGCGCCCGAGGCTTCCAGCAAGGCCTTGGCTTCTTCGCGCCGCAGCGTCGGAAAGGTGCCGGTCAACACGAAGGTTTTGCCGGCCAGATGCAGTGAGGCGGCATCCAGCGGAGCGCCCTCTTCCCAGTGGACCCCACAGGCGCGCAACTGCTCGACCACCTCGCGGTTGTGGGGCTGGTCGAAGAAGGTGCGGATGCTCTGGGCCACGGTTGGCCCCACATCGTTGACGGCCAGCAGCTGATCGACGCTGGCATTCATGATGGCATCCAGGTTGCCGAAATGGCGGGCCAGGTCCTTGGCGGTTGCTTCACCCACATGCCGGATGCCCAGACCAAACAGGAAGCGTGGCAAGGTGGTCTGCTTGGACTTCTCCAGTGCCTCCAGCACGTTGCGGGCCGATTTCTCGGCCATCCGGTCCAGGTTGGCCAGGGCCATGACGCCCAGCCGGTAGAGATCCGGCAGGGTCTTGACCACGCCTGCATCCACCAGCTGCTCCACCAGCTTGTCTCCCAGACCCTCGATGTCCACCGCCCGCCGCTGGGCAAAGTGGAGGATCGCCTGCTTGCGCTGGGCACCGCAGTACAGGCCACCGGTGCAGCGGAAGTCGACCTCACCCTCTTCGCGCACGGCGGCGCTGCCACAGACCGGGCAGGTACCGGGCATCGAAAACACCTGCGCCCCCTCGGGACGCCTGTCGGGCAGCACGGCGACCACCTCGGGGATGACATCGCCGGCACGCCGGACGATGACCGTATCCCCCACCCGCACGTCCTTTCGGCGCGTTTCATCCTCGTTGTGCAGGGTGGCGTTGGTCACGGTCACACCGCCGACAAACACCGGAGCCAGCTTGGCCACCGGCGTGAGTTTGCCCGTGCGACCGACCTGCACGTCGATGCCCAGCACCTGCGTCAGTTGCTCTTGGGCGGGGTACTTGTGGGCCACTGCCCACCGGGGCTCCCGGGTCTTGAACCCGAGCTCGCGCTGCAGCGCCAGCGAATTGACCTTGTAGACCACGCCATCAATGTCGAAGGGCAGTTGATCGCGCCGGCCCTCGATCTGCTGATGAAAGGCCACCAGTCCGGCAGATCCTGCCGCCACACACCGGTCGGGGCACACCGGCAGTCCCATGGCGGAGAGCGCGTCCAGCACACCACTGTGGGTGGCAGGCGTATCCCAGCCACGGACCTCTCCGAGGCCGTAGGCGAAAAAGGACAGCGGGCGCTGCGCGGTAATGGACGAATCGAGCTGCCGAACCGCGCCGGCGGCGGTGTTGCGTGGGTTGATGAATGTCTTTTCGCCCTTGACGCGCTGGCGCTCATTGAGCCGTTCGAAGTCATCGCGGCGCATGTAGACCTCACCCCGGACTTCCAGCACCTCGGGGGACGACCCGATCAAACGAAGGGGTATCTGCCCGATGGTTCGAATGTTCTGGGTCACATCCTCACCAGTTTCACCGTCGCCACGCGTGGCCGCCAGCACCAGAACCCCCTGCTCGTAGCGCAGGTTGATGGCCAGACCATCGAACTTCAGTTCCGCCGCGTACTCGATCGGCGGCGCATCGTCGGACAGCCCGAGCTCGCGCCGGACGCGGTTGTCGAACGCCTGGGCACCCACCGAGGTGGTGTCCGTCTCGGTCTGGATGGACAGCATGGGCACGGCATGCCGGACCGGCACCAGGCCGTCCAGGATCTTCCCGCCCACCCGCTGGGTGGGGGAATCCGGGGTCAGCAGCTCAGGGTGTGCCTCCTCGATGGCCTGCAGTTCCCGGAACAGGCGGTCATACTCTGCATCGGGAATTTCAGGCTCGTCCAGGACGTAGTACCGGTGGGCATGGTGATGCAGGATGGCCCGGAGCTCCGCGGCCCGGTCAGAGGGAATCACAGGGTCGGACAAACCGGCCTCATCAAACAGATCGGGGGTGCTCATGAGAACAGGCGGCGCGCCTGGGCTGACCCCGCCGCCAGATCGCGCGCTTCCAGCGCCTCGTAAAGGCTCTCGAGGTCGGCACCAATGCTGTCCATGACCTCGGCAGACAGCGGTTGGCCGGCATCGTCGGTCACCACCCCGTCCATGGCGTCGGCCAGCGCGGTGGCGGCCTGACGCAGGCGCACGAAGGGTTGCTCGTTGCGGGGCACATGGGTGACCTCCAGCGACAGGGCGATTTCGCGCAAGGCGCTTTGCTCCGGGTCCTCGGCCATGGCGGCCTGAGCGTCGTAGGAGAGGCTGAGAATGGGAGCCTGTCCGGGCTGGCTGCCCGCCAGCACCAGCCGCCCGGGCAGCACGCCGGGCACAAACCCCAGCCGGCTCGCGTGCTGGGTGACATAGCCCGGGCTCCACGCGGCCCGGCGCGCACGCAGCATGAAGCCCAGCTGGGCGTCGTGTCCGCTGGCGAAGGTATCCAGCTCCCTGGCACGGGCCACCTCGGCCAGCATGTCGGGAAAGTCCGGGGCCGCACCCACCGCGTCGGCAAAGGCCTGTGTCTTGACCACGAACTCCGAAAACTCGATTTCATTGAGGTGACCGGACCGGTTGGCCAGCTGAACGCCGGCCTGCAGGGCCGAGTAGCGCTGACCGGGGCGAGCCGACTCCCATTCCCCGGTGTTCTCGTTCAGGCCTTCGATGGCGAAGGGCTTGCTGCCCACGCGCCGGGTCGACGGCAGCGCCGCCAGCACCGCTTCGCCAGACACCACCGAGTCCAGCGAGAGCGGAGCGATCACATCGATCAGGGCGTCCAGCCCCGGACGCTTTTCGGGCGAGGGAATCACGTGGTTGAGCGTCACCAGGGGAACCGGAGGCCGCACCGCCTCACCGGTTCCCGATCCGTGCAAGGCCCCGGCCGGGGTCTCTTCGGATGCCAGCGACTCGCCGTCAAGCACCGGTTCAATGCGGTCAGCTTCGCTGTGCTCCTGGGGATCCAGCGGCCCGTGGGACATCGCCGGCTCGTTGCTGCTGCGCTCGGCATGGTCTTCTGTCTCTCTGGCGGTGCGTGGCGTGCTCTGGCGTGTGACCCATGCGTTGTACGCCACCACACCGGCCAATACGAGGCCACCGATGATCGCCAGGCTGATCTGCAAAGTGCTCATGATGCGGGCAATGGTGTGTGGGACTCAGGAGGCTTCCAGCATGCCGGCCGCCGACTCCATGTCGACCGCCACGATACGCGAGACACCTTGCTCCTGCATGGTGACACCGATCAGCTGTTCGGCCATCTCCATGGCAATCTTGTTGTGGCTGATGAACAGGAACTGGGTGCCCTTGCTGCTCATCGCCCGCACCAGCTTGGCGTACCGCTCGGTGTTGGCGTCGTCCAGGGGGGCATCCACCTCGTCCAGCAGACAGAAAGGTGCCGGGTTGAGCTGGAAGATCGCAAAGACCAGGGCAATGGCCGTCAGTGCCTTCTCACCACCGGACAACAGATGGATGGTCTGGTTCTTCTTGCCGGGAGGCTGGGCCATGACCTGCACGCCCGCATCCAGGATTTCCTCACCGGTCATCACCAGACGGGCATTGCCGCCCCCGAACAGCTCGGGGAACATGCGTCCGAAGTGACCGTTGACGGTTTCGAAGGTATTGCCCAGCAGATCGCGCGTCTCGTTGTCGATCTTGCGGATGGCGTCTTCCAGCGTGTTGATGGCGTCGTTCAGGTCGGCGGACTGGGCGTCCAGGAATGTCTTGCGCTCGCGGGCTGCCGTCAACTCGTCCAGCGCCGCGAGGTTCACCGCCCCCAGCGACTGGATCTCGCGGTGCAGCCGGTCGATCTCGCCCTGCAGGCCCGCCAGGCGCACATTGCCTTCAGCGATGCTCTGACCCACCGCCGCCAGATCGGCCTGTGCCTCCGCCAGTTGCTGGGAGTACTGCTCGACACCCAGGCGGGCGGCCTGTTCCTTGAGCTGGAAGTCGGTGATGCGTTGCCGCAGAGGTTCCAGTTCACGTTCGAGCTGAAGGCGGCGCTCATCCGACGCACGCAGCTTGAGCGTGAGGTCATCGTACTGGCTGCGCAGGGCCGCCAGAGCCTGTTCACGCTCCAGCTTGGCCGCCAGTGCCGCTTGCAGCCCTGCCTGGGCGGCCGCGTCGGTCAGGCGCGACAGCTCGTCGGCGGCCCTCACCTGTTCCTCGGTGAGCGTGCGTTCCTGCGCGGCGGCTGTCTCCAGCGCACGCTGCAATTCACCCTGGCGGGCCGCCAGGGTCCGCATCGCGAAGGCTGCCTCCTGAGCTGTGCGCTCCAGGGAACGTTGCTGCTCACGGGCCTGGTTGAGTGCACGCTCGGCCTCGATGACCTTGTCATCGAACTGGGCATGGCGTTCCTGGCTGTCCGCCAATTGCATGTCCAGTTCTTCGAAACGTGCCTCGGCAGTCACCCGTCTTTCCTGGAGGCTTTCCAGCTGCTCATCCACCTCGGCCATATCAGCCGCGAGCTGTTCGCTGCGTGCCCGTGTCTGTTCGGCCTGCTGCGCCAGCCGCAAGGCTTCCACCTGCCGCTCATGCGCACGGTTGCGTGCTTCGGCGGCGTCGCGTCGTGCGGCCACCAGACGCTGTGACGCATCGGCATAACCCGCTTCAGCCCGCACCAGGGCCGTGCGCGCCTGCTCCGTGATCAGGACCTGCGCCTTGAGCTGCTTGTCCAGGTTCTCGATTTCCTGGGCGCGGGCCAGCAGACCGGCCTGTTCCGAGTCGGGCGCGTAAAAACTGACGCTGTGGGCGGTCACCGCATGGCCGGCCGGTACGAAGATGACCTGCCCGGGCTGCAGCTCATGGCGCCGGCCCAGGGCCTCATCCAGTGTGGCCGCGGTCAGACAACCTTGCAGCCATTCGTCCAGCAGTGCCTTATGGCTCGCATCCGTGACGCGGAGCCAGTCGGACAGGGCCTTGAATATCGGATGGGCAGTCGCTGCCGCAGCCGCCGGGGGCGGACTGTAGAAGGCCAGCCTGGCGGCCGGCGCATCGCTGCCGAAGGCCTTGATCATTTCCAGCCGGGACACCTCCAGGGCCGACAGGCGTTCGCGCAGGGCAGCCTCCAGCGCCGTCTCCCAACCTGTCTCGATGTGAATGCGGCTCCATAGGCCCTGCAGTCCATCCAGCCCGTGCTTGGCCAGCCACGGCTTGAGCTTGCCATCGGTCCGGACTTTCTCCTGCAAGGCCTTGAGCGCTTCCAGACGCGCCGACAGGTCCGCCTGTCGTGCCGCTTCCTGGTTCACGGCCTGCTGCGCCTGGCGCCGCTGTTCGTCCAGTTGGGGGACGCTGTCCTGGAGCTCGTGCAGCACCGCCTCGGCCACCTGGGCGGCCTCATCGGCCTGCGCATGCTGGGCCTGTGCATCCTGCACGCGGGCCTCGTCGGGGGCCGCCAGGGCATTGCGGTCCGCCATCAGGCGCTCCCTGCGCTGCGTGATCTGGCGCGCCTGTTCCTCGATGCTGCGCTGCTCGGCCGCCAGCACCTGGATCTGTTGCTGGATCTGGGTGACACCAGCCCGCTGCTCGTTCGATCGCTGCTGGGCTTGCCGCAAGGCATCCTCCAGCGAGGGCAGCACGCCCGACTGTTCCTCGCCCTGGGCCTCCAGAATCGCTGCCTTCTCTTCGGCCTCAACCATGGCGCCCGCCAGTTGCTCCAGCTCGGCAGCCGCATCTTCCCGGCGCGTGGCCCAGGAGCCCAGCTGTTCGCGCAGCTGCACCAGACGTTGCTCCACCCGCTGGCGGCCTTCCACCACGAACCGGATTTCGGCTTCGAGCTTGCCGACCTCGGCGCTGGCTTCGTACAGCTTGCCCTGTGCCTGGTTGACCTGATCACCCGCTGCGTAGTGGGCCTGGCGGATTGTCTCGAGCTCGGCCTCCACGCGGCGCAGGTCGGCGGTCCGCGACTCCAGGTCATTCACCGCCTGGGCGGCGTCGGTCTTGATGCGGGCCTGATCGGCTTCAGCCTCGGCCCGCCGCAGGAACCACAGCTGGTGCTGTTTGAGCGTGGCGCTGGCATTGAGCTCGTGGTAGCGCGCGGCGACCTCGGCCTGTTTCTCCAGCTTTTCCAGGTTGGCGTTGAGTTCGCGCAGGATGTCTTCGACCCGCGTCAGGTTCTCACGGGTGTCGGACAGGCGGTTGGCGGTCTCGCGCCGGCGTTCCTTGTATTTGGACACGCCCGCAGCTTCTTCCAGGAACAGGCGCAGCTCTTCCGGCTTGGATTCAATGATGCGGCTGATCGTGCCCTGGCCGATGATGGCGTAGGCGCGCGGACCCAGTCCGGTGCCAAGAAACACGTCCTGCACGTCACGCCGGCGCACCGGCTGGTTGTTGATGTAATAGCTGCTGGTGCCGTCGCGCGTGAGCACGCGCTTGACGGCGATCTCGGTGAACTGGCCCCACTGGCCGCCGGCGCGGTGGTCGCTGTTGTCAAAGACCAGTTCGACGCTGGAGCGGCTGGCCGGCTTGCGGGTGTTGGTGCCGTTGAAGATCACGTCCTGCATGGACTCGCCACGCAGTTCCGACGCCTTGGACTCGCCCAGCACCCAGCGCACGGCGTCCATGATGTTGGATTTGCCGCAACCATTGGGCCCCACCACCCCCACCAGTTGGCCGGGCAGCATGAATGCCGTGGGCTCGGCGAAGGACTTGAAGCCTGAGAGCTTGATCGATGTGAGGCGCACGGGTGACGTTGTGCAGCTTGCAACTGCTTGATTTTTAAGAAAAAACCCCTTCCCCGGGGGCAGAAAACCGATGCTGGATGATACCTTGTGGCGCGGTCACGACCGCAGTGGCGCGACAGCGGTCGCCGGCTGGGGATAATCTCGCCCATGAATCCCAAGCTGTCCCTCCTGCAGCCCTACCCGTTCGAGCGGCTGCGCCAACTCTTTGCCGGCGTCCAGGGCAACCCCGACCTGCGTCCCATCAGTCTGGGTATCGGTGAGCCCAGGCATGCCACCCCCCAGATGCTCAAGGACGCGCTCGCGGCTGCCCTGGACACCGGCCTGACCGGCTACCCGGCGACCGCTGGTGAGCCGGCACTGCGGCAAGCCTGTGCCGACTGGCTCCAGCGGCGCTACGGGGTGACGGTCGATCCCGCATGCCAGATCCTGCCCGTCAATGGCTCCCGTGAGGCCCTGTTTGCCTTCGCGCAGACCGTGCTCGACAGCTCCAAACCGTCGCCGGTTCTCGCCTTTCCCAATCCGTTCTATCAGATCTATGAGGGGGCCGCGCTGCTGGGGGGCGCACAACCGTACTACGTGCCCAGCGTGCCCGGGCGCAACTTCGCCGTCGACTGGCAAAGCGTGCCCGAGGATGTCTGGGCGCGCACGCAGATGATCTTTGTGTGTTCGCCGGGCAACCCGACCGGAGCCGTCATGCCACTGGACGAATGGAAAATGCTGTTCGACCTGAGTGACCGCCACGGCTTCGTGATCGCCTCTGACGAGTGCTACAGCGAGATCTACTTCCGCGAAGAGCCTCCGCTGGGCGGACTGGAAGCGGCCACCCGGCTGGGCCGGGATTTCCGCAACCTGATGATGTTCACCAGCCTGTCCAAGCGCAGCAACGTGCCCGGACTGCGCAGCGGATTCGTGGCGGGTGACGCCGCCCTGATCAAGTCCTTTCTGTTGTACCGCACCTACCATGGCAGCGCGATGAGCCCGGCCGTCCAGGCGGCCAGCGTCGCGGCCTGGAATGACGAGGCGCATGTGATCGACAACCGACGCCAGTACCGCGAGAAATTTGCCCAGGTCACCCCTTTGCTGGCCGAGGTGCTGGACGTGGCGCTGCCCGATGCCGCGTTCTATCTCTGGGCCGGTGTGCCGGCGTCGTTCGCCAACCGGGTGCCCGGCCTGAGCGCCGACGAGGCGTTCGCCCGGGAACTGCTGGCTCAATACAATGTGACCGTATTGCCCGGCAGCTACCTCTCGCGAACCGTCAACGGCGTCAACCCCGGCAACGGGCGCGTGCGCATGGCCCTGGTGGCCGAGCCCGCGGAATGCCTCGAGGCCGCCCGCCGGATCGCCGAGTTCGTCCGTCAGCACGCCTGACCCTGCCCTCTCCTTTACCTTCGTTTGTATTTTTTCTTCATCTCAGAGACAACATGACCCAACAACTGCAAACCCTGATCGACAACGCCTGGGACAACCGTGCCGAGCTCTCCCCTTCGACGGCGCCCAAGGAAGTCATGGATGCGGTCGAGCATGTGATCGCTGAACTCAACGTGGGCAAGCTGCGCGTGGCGACCCGTGAAGGCGTCGGCCAGTGGACGGTGCACCAATGGGTCAAGAAGGCCGTGCTGCTGTCGTTCCGCCTGAAGGACAACGAGATCATTCGCTCCGGGGATCTGGCCTTCTACGACAAGGTTCCGACCAAGTTTGCCCACCTGTCCGAGGCGGAGATGAAAGCCACTGGCGTTCGCGTGGTGCCCCCGGCCGTGGCCCGCCGTGGCAGCTATATCGCCAAGGGCGCCATCCTGATGCCCAGCTACGTGAATATCGGTGCCTACGTGGACGAAGGCACCATGGTCGATACCTGGGCCACCGTTGGTTCGTGTGCACAGGTCGGCAAGAATGTTCACCTGTCGGGCGGCGTGGGCCTGGGCGGTGTGCTCGAGCCCCTGCAGGCCAATCCGACCATCATCGAGGACAACTGCTTCATCGGCGCCCGCTCCGAGATCGTGGAAGGCGTGATCGTCGAGGAGAACTCGGTCATCTCCATGGGTGTGTACATCGGCCAGAGCACCCCGATCTATGACCGGGCCACTGGCGAGGTGAGTTACGGTCGCGTGCCGGCTGGGTCGGTGGTGATCAGCGGCAGCCTGCCCAAGGATGGCGGCAAGTACAGCCTGTACGCGGCGGTGATCGTCAAGCGCGTTGATGCCCAGACACGCGCCAAGACCAGCCTCAACGATCTGTTGCGTCCCTGATGAGGGCACCGGCCGTCCGGTGACCAGATGGCCGGTGGGCAGAATCATTCACAACAAGCAGCAAGGGAACACGGCATGAGCAGCGGAACGATGGAGCGCATCCTGCGCCTGATGGCCGACAAGAAGGCCTCGGACGTCTACCTCTCGGCGCACGCGCCGGCGATGATCAAGATCAACGGGCAGACCATTCCCATCAACAGCCAGGTGCTGCCCCCTGAGGCACCCAAGAACCTGCTCGCCGAGATCGCCCCGGCCACCCGCATCGAAGAGCTCATGGAGACCGGCGAGCTCAACATGGGCATCCCGCTCGAGGGCGTGGGCAACTTCCGTGTCAGCGCCTTGCGCCAGCGGGGCAGCTATGCGGTGGTCATCCGGTTCATCCCCTCCGATGTCCCGCACCTGGACTCTCTGAATGTGGCCCCCATCCTGGGGGAGATGGTGATGGAAAAGCGTGGCCTGATCCTCATGGTGGGGGCCACCGGTGCCGGCAAGTCCACCACGCTGGCGGCCATGATCGACCACCGCAACGAGAACGCCAGCGGACACATCCTGACGATCGAGGACCCGATCGAGTACATCTTCCGCAACCGCAAATCGGTGATCAACCAGCGCGAGATCGGCTCGGACACGGCGTCGCTGCAGGTGGGCCTGAAGAACGCACTGCGCCAGGCGCCCGATGTCATCCTGATCGGCGAAATCCGTGATCGGGAAACCATGTCGGCAGCCATCGCCTACGCACAGTCGGGCCACCTGGTGCTCGCCACCTTGCACGCCAACAACAGCTACCAGGCGCTCAACCGGATTCTGTCGTTCTACCCCGTCGAAGTCCGACCCACCATGCTGGGCGATCTGGCCGCCGCGCTGCGGGCAGTCGTCTCCCAGCGCCTGCTGCGCACCCACACGGGCAGCCGCGTGCCCGCCATGGAGATCATGCTCAACACCGCGCTGGTGTCGGACCTGATCCAGAAGGCCGATTTTTCCGGCGTTCGCGAGGCGATGGAGAAATCCCTGGCCGAAGGCTCCCAGACCTTTGAACAGGACATTGCCCGCCTGATCAACGACGGACTGGTGTCGCGCAACGAAGGTCTGGCCTATGCCGACTCGCCCAACAACCTGATGTGGCGGCTGCAGAACGACTTCCAGGGCGCCAAGTCGGCCCAGGTGGCCGAAGCCACCGAGGAGGATCAGGGCGACCAGGCCACCTTCACGGAATTCACCCTCGACGTCAAGTTCTGATGACCGCCACCCTTGTTCTGGCCGAGCAGCTGATTGCGCGCCCCTCTGTCACCCCGCTGGACGCCGGATGCCTCGATCTTCTGGCCCAGCGGCTGGCGCCCCTGGGCTTCCAGTGCGAGCGCATCGACAGCGGCCCCGACAACTTCCGGGTATCCAACCTCTGGGCCCGGCGCGGCCATGGCCGCCACCCCACACTGGTGTGGGCGGGCCACACCGATGTCGTGCCCACCGGGCCGCTGGAACAGTGGGGCAGCGATCCGTTCACACCGACCCACCGTGACGGGCGCCTGTTCGGTCGGGGCGCAAGCGACATGAAAACCTCGCTGGCCGCCATGGTGGTGGCGTGCGAGGAGTTTTTGCAGGCCAACCCCGAACCCGGTATCGACATCGCTTTTCTGCTCACCAGCGACGAGGAAGGCCCTGCCGTCGATGGCACCGTGGTGGTCTGCGAGGCCTTGCAGCGCCGGGGGGAGCGACTGGACTGGTGCATCGTCGGCGAACCCACGTCGGTCGAACGCACGGGTGACATGATCAAGAACGGCCGCCGCGGCACCATGAGCGGCAAGCTCACCGTCAAGGGCGTGCAGGGCCACATCGCCTACCCGCACCTGGCACGCAACCCGATCCACATGGTGGCGCCGGCCCTGGCAGAGCTGGCCTCGACCGTCTGGGACGGCGGCAATGCCTTTTTCCCGCCGACCAGCTGGCAAGTCAACAACATCCATGGCGGAACCGGGGCGTCGAACGTGATTCCCGGCACCGTGGTGCTGGACTTCAACTTCCGTTTCTGCACCGAATCCACGCCAGAGGGCCTGCAGCAGCGGGTGGCCGACATTCTTGCCCGCCACGGGCTCCAGGCCGGGCGAGACCATGACCTGACCTGGACCGTGGGTGGCCTGCCCTTCCTCACCACACCGGGTACCCTGGTGGACGCGGTGCGGGACGCCATCCGCACCGAGACCGGGATCGAGACCGAGCTGTCCACCACCGGTGGCACGAGCGACGGCCGCTTCATTGCCCGGATCTGTCCGCAGGTGGTGGAGCTGGGACTGCCCAACGCGACCATCCACAAGGTGGACGAGCATGTGGTGGTCAGTGACATCGAACCCCTGAAGAACATCTACCACCGTGTGCTGGACAACCTGTCACGCGCGGTCCAACCCTGACGCCCATGACACTGCAGGACATCCTGGCCGAGGCCACAGCCCGGCTGGACGCCGCTCACCTGGCCTATGGCCATGGCACCACCAACGCCCACGACGAGGCGGCCTGGCTGGTGTTGTGGCGGCTGGGTCTGCCACTCGACACCGACCTGAATGACCAGGGGAACAAGCCCGTCAAGGACGCGGACGCCGAGGCGGTGCGTGAGCTGATTGTGCGGCGAATCGAGACCAGGAAGCCGGCGGCCTACCTGACCGGCGAGGCCTGGCTGCAGGGCGTTCCGTTTCATGTCGATGAACGTGTGATCGTTCCCCGCAGCTTCATCGCCGAACTGATCGCCGAGGGTGGCTTCGATGCCTGGCTGTCACCGGACACGCGGCATGTGCTCGACCTGTGCACCGGCAACGGCAGCCTGGCGGTGCTGGCCGCCATGGCCTGGCCCGAGATCCGCGTCATCGGCGCTGACATCTCACCGGATGCCCTGGCGGTGGCGCACAAGAATGTGGCGCGTCATGGCCTGCAGGACCGGATCACCCTGCTGGAGTCGGATGGCCTGGCCCGGTGCCCTGGCCCCTGGGACCTGATCCTGTGCAACCCGCCTTATGTGAACGCGGGCAGCATGGCCGTCCTGCCCGCCGAGTACCGGGCGGAACCCGAAATCGCCCTGGCTGGCGGCGATGACGGCATGGACTTTGTCCGAACCCTGTTCAGGGACGCGCCGTCGAGAATGAGCGCCAATGCGGTGATGGTGCTGGAGATCGGCAACGAGAAAGACCATTTCGAGCATGCGTTCCCCGGTCTGGACGTGGTCTGGCTCAGCACCAGCGCGGGCGACGAGCAGTTGCTGCTGGTCACGGCTGAATCTCTCCGGCGGTTCCACGCATGATCATCCTCAAGGATATCGTCCTTCGTCGGGGCGCGAAGGTGCTTCTGGATGGCGCATCTTGCGTCATCAACCCGGGAGAAAAGGTGGGCCTGGTTGGCCGCAACGGCGCGGGAAAGTCCAGCCTGTTCCGCCTGCTGGATGGTCAGCTGCACGAGGACCGGGGAGATTTCCAGGTGCCCGCGCAGTGGCGCATGGCGCAGGTGGCCCAGGACATGCCCGAGACCGGGGAATCGGCCACACGGTTCGTTGTCGAGGGAGACACCCGCCTGACCGCGGCGCAGCAGGCGGTCGCCGAGGCTGAAGCCTCGGGCGACGGCGAGCGCATGGCACACGCCTACATGCTGCAGCAGGATGCGGGTGCCCACGATGCCTCCGCCAGGGCCCAGTCGCTGATTCTGGGTCTGGGCTTCCGGCTGGATGAGCTCGAACGTCCGGTCAACAGCTTTTCGGGCGGCTGGCGCATGCGCCTGCAACTGGCGCGAGCGCTGATGTGTCCCAGCGACCTGCTGCTGCTGGACGAGCCGACCAACCACCTGGATCTGGACGCCCTGGTCTGGCTGGAGGCCTGGCTCAAGCGCTACGAAGGCACGCTGCTGGTCATCAGCCACGACCGCGAGTTCCTGGATGCGGTGACCACCGTGACCCTGCACATCGAGCGGGCGCAACTGACGCGGTACGGCGGCAACTACAGCCGCTTCGAGGAGATGCGGGCCGAACAGATGGCCCAGCAACAGGCCGCGTTCACGCGCCAGCAGGAAAAAATGGCGCACCTGCAGCGCTTCATTGACCGGTTCAAGGCCAAGGCCACCAAGGCCAAACAGGCCCAGAGCCGCGTCAAGGCCCTGGAGCGCATGGAGAAAATTGCACCGGTGCTGGCCGATGCCGAGTTCAGCTTCGAGTTCGCCGAGCCGGCCAACCTGCCCAACCCGATGCTCGCGCTGCGGGAGGTCGACTTCGGCTATCCGGGAGCCACCGAGGCATTGCCGCCCGTCACCATCGTGCGCCGCGTGACGCGCTCGGTGCAGGCCGGCCAGCGCATCGGTATCCTGGGGGCGAACGGCCAGGGCAAGTCGACGGTGGTCAAGACGATCGCCCGGGCCCTCGCGCCGCTGGCGGGCGTGATCACCGAGGGCAAGGGCCTGAACATTGGCTACTTCGCCCAGCAGGAACTGGACGTGCTGCGCCCGGACGAACACCCCTTGCAGCACATGATCCGCCTGGCCAAGGATTGCGCGGCGCAAGGCCGGCTCAGCGGACAGGACACCCGCGAGCAGGATCTGCGCAACTTCCTGGGTGGCTTCAACTTCACGGGCGATCAGGTCATGCAGGCGGTCGGCAGCATGAGCGGGGGCGAGAAGGCGCGGCTGGTGCTGTGCATGCTGGTCTGGCAACGCCCCAACCTGCTGCTGCTGGACGAACCGACCAACCACCTGGATCTGGCCACCCGTGAGGCGCTGTCGGTGGCACTCAACGAGTTCGAAGGCACCGTCATGCTGGTCAGCCACGACCGTGCCCTGCTTCGCGCGGTGTGTGACGAGTTCTGGCTGGTCTCGCGCGGCGGTATCGAACCCTTTGATGGCGATCTGGACGACTACCAGCGCTACCTGCTGGACGTGGCGCGCCAGGCTCGCGAGATGCAGCGCCAGGAGAACCGAGAGGCATCGGGCAGCAGCGCCGACGCTGGTGGCGTGCCATCGGGAACGCCGGACAACGCCCCTCGCGGCGCAGAACAGCGCAGGCTGGAGGCGCAGCGCCGCCAGCAGATGGCCGACAAACTGCGGCCCATGAAGAAGGAACTGGCCCAGGTCGAACAGCGCATGGCCGCCCTGGGTACCGAGAAGGAAAGCCTGGAAGCCGCCCTGAGCGGGACCCTGACGCCAGACGACATCGCTCAGGCCGGGAGACGGCTGAAAGCCGTCAGCGACGAACTGGAGGCCTGCGAAATGCGCTGGCTGGAACTGAGCGAAGCCATCGAACAGGCCGCGCAAGGCTGAAGCCGCCCAGGGGTTGTCGGGATCAGAAAGCGTCGATTTTCAGACCCTGACGCTGGACCACCTGCTTCCATCCCTCGAAATCACGACGCAGAAAGGCGTCCAGTTCGGCGGGAGTCCCCACCGCCGGTTCCACTGCGTCACGCTGCAGGCGAGCCTTGACGTCCGGCATTGCCACGATCGCTGACATCGCCGCGTTGATGCGCGCCACCACGTCGCCTGGCGTGCCGCGGGGGGCCACCAGAGCGAAATAGTTCAGCACATTGAAATCCGGCATGCCCGCTTCCTGCATGCCAGGAACATCCGGCAGTGCCGGGCTGCGCTGCGGGCTGGTGACCGCCAGTGCCTTCAGGCGACCGTCCCGGATGAAGGGAGCCAGGGCCGGGATGGTGCCCGTGAGCAACTGGATCTCGCCGGACACCGTGTCCAGGGTGGCTGGGGCAATCCCCCGGTAGGGAATGTGGGTGATGAACGTCCCCGTTCGTGCCTTGAGCGACTCGAGGACCAGATGGTTGATGCCTCCCACCCCGGCAGAGCCATAGTTCAGCGCGCCGGGTTGACGTCGGGCCAGCACCACCAGTTCCGGCAGCGTGTTCACGCCCAGGCGAGGATGGGTGGCCCACACCAGCGGTCCCTGGGCGAACATGCCCACCGGCGTGAAATCACGCAAGGGGTCGTAGCCTGCCGAGGGCAAGGCCGCCGGCACCGTGGTGAACGGGGCCGCCGCCAGCAGCAGGGTGTGACCGTCCGGCGCGCTCTGGGCCACAGCCTGGGCACCGATGGCGCCAGAGGCCCCCACCCTGTTTTCCACCACCACGCTGGTCCGCAGCACCACTGACAGCTTCTCGGCGATCAGTCGCCCCATCGCGTCGGTGCCGGCACCGGCGGCAAAGGGCACCACCACACGGATCGTGCGCGATGGGAACGTGTCTGCGTGTGACAGCGTGCCTGCCATGGCCAGTGTGGCGGCTCCAAGCTTGAGCAGGCATCGGCGCTGGTGGGACGTGGGCGAGCGGAACTTCATGGGTGAGCGTATCGGATGGTGATCGTGAAAACGGACACCGCAAGGGTATAGGGCCTGCGTGAACCGATCATGACAGTGTTGGAGGTGGTCAATGGCCCGATGGTTTTCGCGTCAGCCATCGCCAGGCACCCTCCCCCGCCCACCGGCCGCTCGCCAGACACGCCGTCAGCAGGTAGCCACCCGTCGGCGCTTCCCAGTCGAGCATCTCGCCGGCGCAGAACACACCCGGGAGGTGTCTGATCATCAAGTCTTCGTCGAGTGCCTGCGCCGGCACGCCGCCGGCGGTGCTGATGGCTTCGTCGATCGGGCGGGGAGCTGACAGGGTAAGTGGCAGTGCCTTGATGGACCGCGCCAGCGACACCGGGTCGTTGATGGTGGCACGGTTCAGGCACTCGTGGAGCAGGGCCATCTTGATGCCGTCCAGCCCCAGGCGACTCTTGAGGTGGCTCGACAGACTGCGTGATCCGCGGGGATGCGACACCTGGCGCTGCACATCGTCCGGGCTGCGGTCCGGCAGCAAATCCAGCGTCAGCGTCGCGGTTCCCGCCCGGGCAATCTCGTCGCGCAGCATGGCTGAGGCCGCGTACACCAGGCTTCCCTCAATACCGCTGTCGGTGGCGACGAACTCTCCCTTGCGCTCAAAGCGTCGCCCCTGGCTGTCCTCGAATCGCAGGACGACAGATTTGAAAGGTTCTCCAGCATGACGGCTGCGAAAGTGTTCGCTCCAGCCAACTTGCCCGGTGCTGGCGTGCGTGCCAGCCAGGTCGAAACCGCAATTCGATGGCCGCAGGCTCGCGACAGGAACGCCGGCCTCCTCCAGCCAGGGCACCCAGGCGCCGTCGGATCCCAGCCGCGCCCAGCTGCCGCCGCCCAGGGCCAGGATCAACACCCTGGCCTGCAAGCGGACAGCGCCCGAAGGACTGGTCATCATCAGGCCACCGGCTCCTGCGGGGTCGGTGTCGGACCAGCCGCACCACCGATGGCGCATGTGAAAGCGCACCTGTCCCTGTCCGTCCTGCGGATGACGCAGGCGATGCAGCCAGGACCGCAACAGGGGCGCGGCCTTCATGCCCACCGGGAATACCCGCTGCGAAGTACCGACAAAGGTATCGACGCCCAGGGAAGCCGCCCACTCGCGAACCGCCTGCCCGCCCATGGCGTTAAGCCAGGCGGACACCCATTCAGCCCGGTCACCATAGCGCCGCACGAAGGTCTCATGGGGTTCGGCATGGGTCAGGTTCAGCCCGCCTCTGCCTGCCAGCAAAAACTTGCGTCCCGCCGACGCCATGGCGTCGTACACATCGACGTCGACGCCATGCGCCGCGAGGGTTTGCGCCGCCATCAGACCGGCAGGGCCGGCCCCGATGATGGCCACATCCACGGATGCAATCGGCAGTGACTGGGGTTCCTGGGCGTCAGAGGTCATGTGGGCGGGTCAATTTCAATCAGTTGGCCCTGGGCATTGATGAAGGCAAGACGGATGGTGTCTGCGGGCTGCGTCAGGGCGAGCGCGCGATGGTAACCCTGCAGTTGCTCCCGCAACCCCTGTTGTGTCTGGGGCGCCAGGGCGCTTTTGTAGTCAAGCACCCACCAGTGTCCGCTTTCGCGGTGGCGAACCAGGCGATCGATCCTCAACAGCGTGCCGTCCAGCCAGATTTCGACCTCGTTGCCCCAGGAGTCCACCTGGGCATCGTCCCAGACCCAGCGGGCGGGGCCACCCAGGATGCGTTCGGTCATGCTGGCGACCTGCCGACCCTGTGCAGGATCCAGGGCAAACTCCTGGCACACCGCCTGAATGCCGTGGTCTGAAGGGGTCCAGCCCGACAGGGGCGTCGGCGCCCACTGAAGCAGCCGATGAAGCGCCAGGCCCAGGCGCGTGTGACTGCTGTCTTCGTCGCGGTCCTGACCAGCACCCTCCCCTTGCTCTGGCGCGCCAGCACTGAACTGCACTGGCAAAGGCAGGGCCGGGAGACTCGGCAGGTACAGCGATTTGGGTTCGACGGAGCGAAGGGGCGATGGCGCCTCATCCTGCACGACCAGCGGCGTGAGAAACGGCCGGAGCCTTTCATACCAGCTGGTGACCGATCCCCGCTGGTGGGGCTCGCTGCTGGAGATCACCAGGCGGGAAGCCGCTCGGGTCAGGGCGACGTACAGCGCATTGAGTTCTTCCAGGCTCCGGGCCTGCTGCTCCTGCTCCAGGGCGGCGGCCGCACACGAGGGTGGCTGCTTTTCACTGGCCAGGAAAATGAAACGCCGGGGCTGAGGGAGTTCGCCCGGCCAGTCCACGAGCACCCCCATGGTGTCCGGTCGTGATGGCGGGGCGTCGGTGTCCAGCATCAGCACGGTGTGGGCCTCCAGCCCTTTGGCACCGTGAATGGTGAGCAGACGGACAGCGTCCGGCCGCGCGGAGGCCCCCAGGCGGATGCCTCCTGCCTTGATGGCCCTGACGAAGCGGTACATCGTGAGATAGCGTCCACCGTCCTGGGCGAGGGCCTGCCCCAGCAAGGCACGCAGGGAAGCCAGCATGGCATCGCGCCGGTGGGTCGACGTCGCCGCAGCGTAGCGGGCCATCAGGTCGCTGTCCTGATAGATGGCCACCAGCGCATCGTGGGGGGGCAAGGCGCTCACCCAGTCCCGATAGCGAGCCAATCGCTGCGCAACGGCCGGCCACTGGGCGTCACACCCCGGCTCCCGGGCCAACTGACCGATGACATCCCACCAGGAAGGCTCTGACTGCAGGTCACCCACCGGCCAGTCGCGCCGGGCCTTCGCAATCAGCGTCAGCCGGGATTCGTCCAGGCCAAAGATCGGCGAGCGAAGCGCGCGTGCCAGGCTGAGGTCATGCTGCGGTGAGACCAGCGCATCCAGCAGAGCGACCACATCCTGGACCGCCGGACTATCGGCCAGGTCGGCCTTTTCGGGTTCATCGGCCGGCACCCCGAGCGCCGTGAGGGCCTCGTGCACGCGGCTGAGGCGGTCACGACGGCGCGACAGTACCATGAGATCCGCCGGTCGGATACCTCCGCCAGCCAGCTCCCGAGCGATCCACCGTGCCGCCTGCCGCGCTTCATGGGTGGCGATGCTGTCTTCCGGCAGCACGCGAGGTGTGATCAGGCTGTCGCGCCAGTCATGCGCGCCGGTGCCAGAGCCGGTATCTGTGTCGGCGATCTGCCCCGCATCCCGGGCCCGCTCCAGGCGAGGCAGTGCGAGCACCTCGCCCGGGTCCCGACTCTCGCTGGTGTGCGGTCGAAAGCCTGCATACCCTGCATCATCGCTGGCACCAGTCATCACGGCGTTGAGCGTGTCCACGACAGAAACCGCACAGCGGCGCGTGTGATCACAGCTGAGGAGTGAGCCGCCCAATCCATTCACCACAAACGCCTGTGCAGCCCGGAAGACCTGCGGCTCGGCCCGCCGGAACCGGTAAATCGATTGTTTCGGGTCCCCCACCAGGAACACCCGGGGACCGTCGCCAGACCCCGCCCCGGCATAGGCACTGAGCCACCCGTACAGCGCCTGCCACTGCAGCGGGTTGGTGTCCTGGAACTCATCCACCAGCAGGTGACGCACCTTTGCGTCCAGACGCTGCTGCATCCACCCGGAGAGTTCCGCGTCGCCCAGCAGGCGGCGCGCCGCCTGCTCGACATCGCTCATGTCCACCCACCCTCGTTCGCGCTTGAGCGCCGCGTAGGTGGCCAGCAGGACCCGTGTGAGGCGGGTCATCCGCTGCTGGTGCTGCCAGGCTTCGTGCTGCCGGCAGGCGGCCAGGAGGCGTTGCAACTCGGCCTCGGCCTGCTGGGCGGCCTCGTGGCGGGCCAGGTGCTGCTTGAGCCTGTCCTCGTTGGCGACAAAGAAGGCCTTGCGCAAGGCCTCCAGCCGACTGGCCATCGCCTGCGGTTCATCGGTACCCGCGAATGCATCCACGATGGCATTGGCAGCGTCCTGGGGCGTCTTGTTCTTTTCCGCCCCCAGAATCCGAGCCCTCAGGAGCCAACGTTCACGCGTGGCCGGCTCCTGCAGCATCTGCTGTGGCGAAGGCAGTCCCGACCACTCGGGATACAGGGCCCCGAAGGGCTCGATCGAGGTCTCCAGCTGGCCGGCCTCATCCGACAAGGAGAATTCAACCCGCTTGTCGAGGGCGTTCTTCAGGGCCTTGTCGGTCTGGCTGCGACCGAAACGGGCCACACTGTCCAGATAGTCCTGGCGCAAGTGCTTATCCTGCACCACAGCGCGCTGGAACAGCGGCCAGGCCAGCGCCACCGCCTCCTCGTCGTCCTCCAGCAGCTCGTGCTCGGGTGGCAGCCCCAGTTCCTGCAGCACCGACAGCGGAGCCATCCGCAACAAGGATGCAAACCAGCTGTGAAAGGTCCTGATCTGGACCGGGCGCCCGCAGGCCAGCAGGCGCTCATGGAGCGTGAGCAGGGCGGGCGCCAGCCGCCGCGCCTGCTCGGCCGACATCCCGCGGCTGGTCAGCTCCTGTTCCCGGCGTTCGTCGGTCGTACGCGCCAGATCGGCCAACCAGACCGTCAAGCGTTCACGCATCTCGGCCGACGCTTTGCGGGTGAAGGTGATGGCCAGAATATCCTGTGGCTCGGTGCCCTCCAGCAGCGCCCGCAGGATGCGGGAGACCAGCATCCAGGTCTTGCCGGCACCCGCACAGGCTTCGACAGCGACGCTGCGCTGCGGATCACAGGCCACCCGATAGAACTGCTCGCGCGACACCAGCTGGCCGTTGACGCGATATGCCGCTTCCGTGCTCATGCCTGCGGCTCCCAGAAATCCTTGCGACACAGACCCCTTGCCGCGCAATACTCACAGACCCGCCCCTCGCCCAGCGGCAGCATCACGTGCCCCTGAGCAATCCGGTCCATCTCGGCAGGCAGTGCCTGGAGCAGCGCATCGCGGGCTCTGGCCAGCTCTGTTTGCTCGAACAGCCGCGTCGGACCATCAACGCCCTTGCCGCTGGCGCTGTCCTGAATGCTCAGGTAGGCGCCCCTGACCGCGCCAGTCCCTTGCGGATCCACCAGCGCGGCGTAGAAGGCCAGTTGCGTGTCCTCCAGCGGCTCAGACACCCTGGCGCGGGTCTTGTCACGCGGCTCGGTCTTGTAGTCAATCACCATGCGCGTGCCATCCGAACTGCTCTCCAATACATCGATGCGGTCCAGCTGTCCCACCAGACGCCATCGGCCAACCCGGCTCGAGAGCGAAGCCTCGGCCTGGCCGAACACCGGGCGTTCGGGCGAGGCCTCGTACTGCCCGAGCCAGCTCAGATAGCCCTGCCGAAGGGTCGGCCAAGCGGCCAGAAAAGGCAGGAAACCAGGGGACCCCGATCCGTCCATGGCCCACAGACCGCGCGCCTGCGCCTCTTCTCGCGCGATGCGGTCGAGTCGCTGATCATCGGGCTCATCCGGGTGCCGCCGGTCGCGCCGCTCCTCATGAAACCGCCCCAGCACCGCATGCAGCCAGAGTCCCATGTCCCGCTTGTCCGGCGTGTCGTCCAGTTCCTCGTCTTCCTTCAGGCGCCACTGCCGCAGCGCCATGAAGCGGTATGGGCAATCCCGCAGGTCCTGGTAGGCGCTGGCGGAGAGGCTGGACGGCAGCAGATCGGCGGCACTGCAAGCCGGTGGTCCGGCGGGTTCACGTTGAACCACCTTCATCGCCCTGGGGTCTGGGGCCGCCACGGCCGCCCCGGCCTCTCGCTCGACCATGGGTCGGAGCCAGGGTGCAGGGAGGATCTGCTCGGTCTGCTCCTGGGTGCGCCACAGGATATCGATGGAAGGATGGGTCAACAGGTGCTGCCAGGCCCGCAGCGCCGCCAGTGCCAAGGTGTCTCTGGCGGGCAAGCCCAGTTGCTCGCGCTGGCCCGCGGTCCACTGTCCGGGCAGTTCCGGTGAGGCGGGAAGGCGTATTTCGTCACAACCAGCGGCCACCACCGCTCCAAACGGTCGACCCAGCAGCTGCGCCATGGGAAGAACCACCACGTCCGGGCGAGCAGCCGCGTCGGGCGTGAAGTTGACGGACTCCAATACCTGCCGAACCCAACCGGTGAACGCCGCCAATGACCAGGTTGGCGAGCGCTCCTCCCCGCCTGGATGATGGCCCTGAAGGCCACATAGCTCCTGAGATCGCCCTTCTCCCAGTCGAAGCACCTCCCACAGCTGTTGCCCCGCGGCATCCCCGGCAAACCAGCCGTCCCATCCACATTGTCGCAATCCCTCACGCAGCGCAGCCAGCCAGCGGTCCAGAGAACGGGACGGCTGCAACGCCTCGAGCAAGGACGAAAAACCTTCGGGCAGAAGCTGGGACAGCGTGGGATGGGCACGAGCCGAAGACCAACTGGCGATCCCGTGCCGACGGGCTGCCGACTCCAGCCGGTCCACCAGGCGCTGGGGCCAGGCATCGCCCGCCTTGAGCAAGTCCAGCACGTCATCCAGACTGGCTCGGGGCGAAGCAGCCCTGAGCAGGGCCAGGACCTTGGCGGCGGCGTGCGTCGTCGACAGGCGCCAGCCGGTTTCATCCACCAGCACCAGACCTCTGCCGGCCAGCAAGGCGGTCACCTGCCGCGTCAGCAGCCGGTCGGTGGCCACCAGCGCGACCGGCCGACGTCCCGCCTGGAGGTGAGCCAGCACGCAGGCCGCCGCGCGCTCGGCTTCGTCGTGGACATCTGCGCAGGCATGCAGCATGATCTCTGCCGATGCGACAGGCGACCGGGGGGGCAACGTGGCTACCACCTGGTCCCCGCGCGAACCCCACCGGTTCAGCAGGGCCTGGGTCAACGGATCTTCCTGAAAACCGGGAATCACGATCAAAAGGTCCGCCACCACGCCAGGCTCGGCCACCGGTGCCCAGAGGGCATCGGTCGGATAGGCAGAGTGACCGGCCCAGGTGAGCGCCAGGGAGGCCAACAGGCCCTCCCATTGAAGCGTCTGCGACGATGGGACGAGATCGGCCATCAGGGACTGCGCCCAGGCGGCCCGTTCGCCCGGCGGCCGCGCGGCCGCCAGCGGGGCAATCTGGCGGGCCATCTCCACCAGCCGGGAGACCAGCAGCGGATGCAGGGACCGGTCAGCGCGACGTCCGGCCACCCGATCCAGCAAAGCGGCCGCCACCAGACTGTCCCTGGCCATGTCACCCGTCAGGTCGTCGCCCGACGGCACAAAAGGCCCCAGCGCAGCCGCCCAGTTGCGGGTGGTCTCAAACCGGGGCGAGAGACCGCTGGGGTGTCGCGCCGCCCAGGCACGGCGCCCCTCTGCCATCATCTGGGCGTAGGGCAGCACCACCACCACCCGGGAAGGCATCACGCCCTCAGAGGCCAGTCGCTGCTCCAGTTGCAGCAACCACCCTTCCCAAGGCGGCTCCGCCATCCTGGCGGTCATGTTCGCATCAGGGCCTTCGGTGGTGGGGCTCATCGTGGAAATGCGGTTTCTGTCACAATCTGATCGTATTGGGAAATGCTCGCTTGCTTGGCGAGTATGCCCGCCTTCCATTTCATTCCTAGCAATCGTTCCACAGGACGGACCATGGCCAGCGACCTCATCAAACACGTTTCCGACACCAGCTTCCAGGCAGATGTGCTCAGCGCGCAGACGCCCGTGCTGGTCGACTTCTGGGCCGAGTGGTGCGGCCCCTGCAAGATGATCGCGCCGATCCTCGATGAAGTCGCCTCCGCCTACACCGGCAAGCTGCAAGTGGCCAAGGTGAACGTGGACGAGAACCGCGAAGTGCCTGCCAAGTTCGGCATCCGCGGCATCCCGACCCTGATGCTGTTCAAGGACGGCCAGCTCGCAGCGACCAAGGTGGGCGCCATGAGCAAGGCCCAGCTGACCGCGTTCATCGACCAGCAACTGGCCTGATCGTCTGCGGCCTGACCCGGGTGCAACGCCCGGGTCCTTTCTGGCGCCGCATTTTTTCCTGTCATAATCTTTCCCAGCCGGCTGACACAGCCCGGTGTCCACTGCGCAGGCCCGACCCACGGCCTATCGCGCCCACCTCCCCGAATTCACTGACACTCCCCACGGAGTCGAATCCATGCACCTCAACGAGCTCAAGGCACTGCATGTGTCTGAAGTCTTTAAGCAGGCCGAAGCCCTCGAGATTGAAAACACCGGCCGCATGCGCAAGCAGGAGCTGATGTTCGCCATCATCAAGAAGCGCGCCAAAGCCGGGGAGCAGGTCTTTGCCGACGGCATCCTCGAAGTCCTGCCCGACGGCTTCGGCTTCCTGCGCAACATGGACACCAGTTTTACGGCGTCCACCGACGACATCTATATCTCGCCCAGCCAGATCCGCCGCTTCAACCTGCACACCGGCGACATGATCGAGGGTGAGGTGCGCATTCCCAAGGATGGCGAACGCTACTTCGCCCTGAACAAGCTCGACAAGATCAACGGCCTGCCACCCGAGCAGAACAAGCACAAGATCATGTTCGAGAACCTCACGCCGCTGTTCCCCAAGGAGCAGATGAAGCTTGAGCGCGACATCAAGACAGACGAGAACATCACCGGCCGTGTCATCGACATCATCGCGCCCGTCGGCCGTGGCCAGCGCGCCCTGATCGTCGCCCCGCCCAAGAGCGGCAAGACGGTCATGATGCAGCACATCTGCCACGCCATCACCACCAACCACCCCGATGTGGAACTGATGGTGCTGCTCGTGGACGAGCGTCCGGAAGAAGTGACCGAGATGCAGCGCACGGTTCGCGGCGAGGTCATTGCCTCCACCTTCGACGAGCCGGCTGCCCGCCACGTGCATGTGGCCGAGATGGTGATCGAACGCGCCAAGCGTCTGGTCGAGCTCAAGAAGGACGTCGTCATCATGCTCGACTCCATCACCCGCCTGGCTCGCGCCTACAACAACGTGCTGCCATCCTCCGGCAAGGTGTTGACCGGTGGTGTGGATGCCAACGCCCTGCAGCGTCCCAAGCGATTCTTCGGCGCCGCGCGCAATGTCGAGGAAGGCGGCAGCCTGACCATCATTGCCACGGCGCTGGTCGATACCGGCAGCCGCATGGACGAGGTGATCTTCGAGGAATTCAAGGGTACCGGCAACTGCGAAATCCACCTGGACCGCCGCCTCTACGAGAAGCGTGTCTTCCCCTCCATCCAGCTCAACCGTTCGGGCACCCGTCGCGAAGAACTGCTGTTGCAGCCGGAGATCCTGCAAAAGACCCGTATCCTGCGCCAGTTCATGTACAACATGGACGAAATCGAGGCCATGGAAATGGTGCTCAAGAGCATGAAGGCCACCAAGAACAACTCCGAGTTCTTCGACATGATGCGTCGCGGTGGCTGATTCCTCGCAAATTTCATATAATCCAAGGCTTTGCAACTTGCTGGCAAGTACGGAGAAAAGGGTTTTCCGCGGCTGCCGCACCTGAACTGAAAGATCAGCCATGAAAGAAGGCATTCACCCCAACTACCGCGAAGTCCTGTTTGTGGACCTCTCCAACGGTTTCAAGTTTGTCACCCGTTCCTGTGTGAACACCAAGGAAATGGGCAAGACCGACGACGGCCGTGAACTGCCGCTGTTCAAGCTTGATACCTCCAGCGAGTCGCACCCCTTCTACACCGGCACGCAAAAGAGCGTGGACAACATGGGTGGTCGCGTGGAGAAGTTCCGCAACCGCTACGCAAAGACCGCGGCCAAGTAATCCTGGCCCGATCAACACAAACAGCCGGCTTGTCCGGCTGTTTTTTTTGGCCCCTGTCGCCTGATTGCACTCATGCTCCTGCCGTATAGTCCTGCGCAGTGAACAAGACCACACCCGCCATCGTCACCCAGGATGCGGTTCGCCGCCTGCCAAGGCCCGTGCTGCTGCTGTTCTGCATCGCCTATGTGCTGCCGGGTTTCATCGGGCGCGAGCCCTGGAAAACCGCCGACGTCACCGCGTTCGGGATCATGCTCGATCTCGCGCGGGGTGGTGACTGGTGGAACCCTGGGGTTCTGGGGGCACCCGCCGAGGTGCCCGGCTGGCTGGCCTACTGGTTGGGCGCCTGGGCCATTCAGGGGTTGCCTTTCCTCGCAGCCGACACGGCCGCCAGGTTGCCCTTCATTGCCCTGCTGCTCCTGACACTGGCTTGCACCTGGTACAGCGTGTACCACCTGGCCAGACAACCTGCGGCACAACCCGTCAGCCTGGCATTCGGGGGAGAAGCCAACCCCAGGGACTATGCACGCACCCTGGCCGACGCTGCCCTGTTGGCCCTGATGGCCTGTCTGGGCCTGGCGCAGCTGTCGCACGAAGGCACCCCGGACCTGGTGCGGCTGGCGGGTACCGCGGCCATGTTCTACGGTGCCGCCCAGCTGGCGCTGCAGGAAAACCGGCATCCCTACCGAGGCGTCGTCGGATGGTTGATGGGCTCGGTGCTGCTGGTTTTTGCCGGTGCGCCGTGGCAGGCCCTGCTGCTTGGTGCCGGACTGCTGATCGGCATCGTTGCGGCTGGCAGTTCGCCCCGGGCATCATCCGACTGGGAGCCCGCTGCAGCGATCGATGCGCGACGCTGGAGCGTCCCGCTGGCCGCGGCCTCCCTGGCCGCACTGCTGCTTCTGGCCGGCTGGCTGGACACGCTGGCGCCCATGGTCTCCCCCGCCCTGCCCGCCGCCATCGAGGAATGGCAGCGCTGGGGCCGCATGGTGCTGTGGTTTGCCTGGCCCGCCTGGCCCCTGGCACTTTGGACGCTATGGCGATGGCGTCGCCAGTGGCTGCGCCCACACTTGTTGATTCCGCTGTGGGTGACCGCCGTTGGTCTGGTGGCCAGCCTGACCACGGACCGTCTGGATCGGGCCTTGCTGCTCGCCCTCCCCGCCATGGCCACACTCGCCGCCTTTGCGCTGCCGACGCTGCGCCGCAGCGTCTCGGCGTTCATCGACTGGTTCACCCTGCTGTTCTTCTCGGGCTGTGCGTTGATCATCTGGGTGATCTGGTTGGCCATGATGACCGGCTTTCCGGCCAAACCTGCGGCCAACGTGGCCAAGCTGGCGCCCGGCTTCCAGCCGGAGTTCTCCGTCTGGCTGCTGCTGGTGGGGCTGAGCTCAACCCTCGCTTGGCTGTGGCTGGTGCGCTGGCGGGCGGGACGTCACCGCCAGGCGCTCTGGAAGAGTCTGGTGCTGCCCGCTGCAGGCGCGACCCTGTGCTGGATCCTGCTCATGAGTCTGTGGCTGCCGCTTCTGGACTTTGCGCGAAGTTACGGGCCACTGTCCCGGCGCATGGCCACACTGGTGCCGGCCAACAGCTGTGTGGTCGTCGATGGGTTGACCCAGGCCCAGGAATCTGCACTGCGATACCACGGCGGGCTGACGCTCGTGCGCATCGGTCAGCCCGGTCAAGGCGCCTGCCGCGCACTGATCGTGGAGCCCGATCGGCAGGACAGCCTGGCAGAGCGGACGAACCTGACCGAGTGGGCCTTCAAGGCCACGGTTCGCCGCCTGACGGATCGCAAGGAACGCTTGCTGCTGTATCTGCGCGTGCGACCTGCCTCAACGCCTTGAGCGAGCCCGCACCCGGGAGGCTGGGATCACGAGCATGAAAGTGGACCCCTTACCCAGCTCGCTGGTGACGTCCAGTTGGCCCCCATGGCGCTGAACCACGTGCTTGACGATCGCCAAGCCCAGGCCGGTGCCCCCGGTCTCGCGTGACCGGCTTCGGTCCACCCGATAGAAACGCTCGGTCAGACGGGGAATGTGCTCGGCCGCGATGCCTGGCCCGGTGTCACGGACATGGAACTCCGCCGATCCGTCCTCGCGGTGTGTCCATCCGGCACTGATCTTTCTGCCTGGGGGCGTGTAGCGCACCGCATTGCTCATCAGGTTCGACATGGCGCTGAGCAGTTCCGTCTTGGCACCGGAGATCCAGATTTCCTCGTCCGCATCCGCAGCGATGTCGTGTGGTGGGTCGGCGATCACCGCACTGAGACCCCGTGCTTCCTGCAGCACGTGCTCCAACAGCTCCCGGGCCGCGATCCACTCGCCGGCGCCGGGCGCCGGGCTTCCCTCCAACCGGGACAGGGTCAACAGGTCGCTGACCAGCGTCTGCATGCGCTGGGCCTGCTGGGCCATCAAACCCAGGTAGCGGGTGCGATCGGCTTCCTCCAGCGGCAGGCTCTGCATGGTTTCGACAAACCCGCTGAGCACTGTCAATGGAGTGCGGATCTCGTGCGAGACGTTGGCCACAAAGTCGCGTCGCATGGTTTCGGCCAGTTGAAGCGCTGTCACGTCCCGCGTGATCATCAGCTTGCGCTTCTTGCCGTAGGGATGGATCTGCAGAGAGATGCGTGTCGGCTGGGACGGGCGTGGCCCAGGCCCGTCGATGTCGATCTCGTGGCTGAAGTCAGCCTCGGCCAGGTAGGCGCTGAACGCCGGTGCGCGCACCATGTTGCGAACGTACTGACCCTGGTCCCTCTGGGGATCGAAGCCGAGATGGCTGGCCGCAGTCAGGTTGGCCCACTCGATCTTCCAGTCCGCATCCAGCAGCACCACGCCATTGGGCGAGGCCTGGATCGCCGATAGAAAGTCCTCCAGACGGGCGTCGCTGTTGCTGGCCTTTTTCTCCAGCTTCTTGACCAGCTTGCGAGTGCGTTCGATGATCTCGTTCCACACGCCCGACAAACGGGGCGCACGAGAGGCATCCGGCTTGTTCAGCCAGGCCAGCAGGCGGGCCGCGCGAACGGCGTCGAACACCCCCCAGGCCACCGCACCGAGCAAGGCACCGGCGTACGTCCAGGTGGCGGCATCCTGGGTCCAGCCCCAGACGGCGCCGAGAGAAACCAGGATGACGGGCTCAAGGACCCGGCGGATCATGCGGCCGTTCGGGCCTGACCTTGTGCGGTCAGGCGATAGCCCGCACCACGAACGGTCTCGACCATGCTGGCGGCATCACCCAGCGATTCCCTCAGGCGCTTGACATGCACATCCACGGTGCGCTCCTCGATGAAGACATGATCCCCCCAGATCCTGTCCAGAAGGGTACCACGGGTATGCACCCGCTCGGCATGCTTCATCAGGTAGTGCAGCAGCTTGAACTCGGTCGGCCCCACCTTGAGTTCCTGTCCGCGGAAACTCACCCGGTACGTCGCAGCGTCCAGGGTCAGCTCGCCCACGGTCACCGAGTCATCGACGATCTCCGGCGCGCGGCGGCGCAGCACCGCGCGGATGCGGGCCAGCAGTTCCTGCGTGGAAAAAGGCTTGGTGATGTAGTCGTCTGCCCCGGCATCCAGTCCCTGGACCTTGTCGGTCTCGTCGCTGCGCGCTGTGAGCATGAGGATGGGTACGGTCTTGGTCCGCTCCTGTTTGCGCCACTGCCGGGCCAGCGCCATGCCGCTCTGCCCGGGCAGCATCCAGTCGAGCAGGATGACATCGGGCAGGACGGCATCCACCTCGCGCTGGGCGGCTTCGCCGTCAAACACCACCGTCGGCGCAAAGCCGTTGTGGCGCAGGTTCACCGCAATGAGTTCGGCAATGGCCGGCTCGTCCTCGACGACCAGCACACGCGGCAACTTTTTCATCCGACCACGGACTCCACTTTGGCCAACGACGAGTGACGCACGTCCTCGCCCTTGACAATAAAGATGATCTGCTCGGCGATGTTCTTGGCGTGATCCCCGACGCGTTCGATGGACTTGGCCAGGAACAGCAGATCCAGACTCGGCGAAATCGTACGCGCATCTTCCATCATGTAGGTGATGAGCTTGCGCAGGAAGCCGTCGTACTCGACATCGATGGCGTTGTCTTCCTTCATGATGGCCAGCGCCATGGTAGTGTCCAGGCGGGCGAAGGCATCCAGTGTCTTTCGCAGCATGCCGGCGGCCAGATCGGAGGCCAGACGCAGCTCGGAAATCGGCAAGGACCGGGCCGAACCGCCCTCGATGATGGATTTGACCATGCGGGCAATGCGCGCGATCTCGTCGCCGGCCCGCTCCAGATTCTGGGTGGTGCGAGAGATGGCCATCAGGAAGCGCAGGTCGCGGGCGGTGGGCTGGCGCCGTCCAATGGTGGAAATGATCTCGTGGTCGATGTTCACTTCCATCTGGTTGAGCCGGTTCTCGTTCTCGAGCACCTGCTCGGCCGTCTCCAGGCTCAGGTGAACCAAAGCGTAGATCGCCTGGTGCAGCTGCGATTCGACCAGCCCGCCCATTTCCAGAACGTGCGTGGAGATGGAGTTGAGTTCGGCGTCGAACTGGCTGGAAAGGTGTTTGTCACCCATGTCGGTCTCCCTGATCAGCCGAAGCGGCCGGTGATGTAGTCTTCGGTTTCGGTGCGCTTGGGTTTGAAGAAGATCTGCTCGGTCTCGCCGAACTCGATCAGCTCGCCCAGGTACATGTAGGCGGTGAAGTCGCTGCAGCGGGCGGCCTGCTGCATGTTGTGTGTCACGATGGCGATGGTGTAGTCCTTCTTGAGCTCGTGCACCAGTTCCTCCACCTTGCCGGTGGAGATCGGATCCAGTGCGGAGGTCGGCTCGTCCAGCAACAGGACCGATGGCTTGACCGCGACGCTGCGCGCAATGCACAGGCGCTGTTGCTGTCCCCCGGACAGCGACAGGCCGCTCTGGTGCAGCTTGTCCTTGACCTCGCCCCACAAGGCGGCCTTGGTCAGGGCCCACTCTACACGGTCGTCCATCTCGTCCTTGCTCAGGTTCTCATAGAGCTTGACGCCAAAGGCGATGTTGTCATAGATCGACATCGGGAAGGGTGTCGGCTTCTGGAACACCATGCCGATGCGGGCGCGCAGCAGGTTCAGGTCCTGCTTGGCATCCAGGATGTTCTGACCATAGAAGTTGATCTGCCCTTCGGCGCGTTGCCCGGGGTACAGGCTGTACATGCGGTTGAGCGTGCGCAGCAGCGTGGACTTGCCGCAGCCCGATGGTCCGATGAAGGCCGTGACCTTGTTCTCGGCGATGTCCATTGACACGTTCTTCAGGCCCTGGAACTTGCCGTAGTAGAAGTTGAGGTTGCGCACTTCCAGCGCGTTTTTCTCGAGGGTGGCGGTTGTCATGTGATTCACCTGTTTCGGCATTCGTATCAGCGGGCGACCTTCTCTCGGAAGACCACGCGCGCCAGGATGTTCAGGACCAGGACGGCCAGCGTGATCAGCAGCGCGCCACCCCAGGCCAGACGGATCCAGTTGTCATACGGGCTCATGGCGAACTGGAAGATCACCACGGGCAGGTTGGCCATGGGCTTGCCCATGTCGGTGCTGAAGAACTGGTTGTTCAGCGCGGTGAACAGCAGAGGCGCCGTCTCGCCGCTGATGCGGGCAATGGCCAGCAGCACACCGGTGATCACGCCGCTCTTGGCGGCCCGCAGGGTCACCATGGTGGCAACCTTCCAGCGGGGCGCACCCAGCGCAAAGGCCGCCTCGCGCAGGCTGCCAGGCACCAGACGCAGCATGTTTTCGGTGGTACGCACCACCACGGGCACGGCGATCAGGGACAGGGCCAGACTGCCGGCATAGCCCGAGAAGTTGCCGACCGTGGCCACCGCGATGGCGTAGACAAAGAGACCCAGCACGATGGACGGCGCTGACAGCATGATGTCAGTGACGAATCGGGTCAGGCTGGCGGTCTTGCTCTCGTCACCGTACTCGCTCAGGTAGACACCCGCCAGAATCCCGATGGGTGTGGCAACCAGCACCGTCAGACCGACCATCATCAGGCTGCCGACGATCGCGTTGCGCAATCCGCCTCCCTCGGTGCCGGGTGCCGGGGTGTCCTGGCTGAACATGTTCCAGTCCACCGCCGACAGGCCGTTCTTGAACAGCACGACCAGAATCCAGAGCAGCACCACCAGGCCAAGCACCATGGCGCCCATGGACAGCGTCAGACCGACCGCGTTGGCACGCTGGCGGCGACGATAGAGTTGATGATTGAAGTCCATGTCAGATCCCTTTGGCTTTCTCGGCACGGTTGATCATGATCTTGGCAGCGGTCAGCACCACGAAGGTGATCACGAACAGCAGGAAGCCCAGTGCAAACAGCGTCGAGAGGTGGAAGTCGGCCGCCTCGGCAAACTCATTGGCCAGCGTCGACGCGATGGACGTGCCGGGCGAAAACAGCGAGGTGGGCATGCGATTGGCGTTGCCGATCACGAAGGTCACCGCCATGGTTTCGCCAAGGGCCCGGCCCAGACCGAGCATGACGCCACCGACCACACCCTTCTGCGTGTAGGGGAGCACCACACGACGCACCACCTCCCAGGTGGTGCAGCCCAGGCCGTAGGCGGACTCGCGCAGGATGGGCGGGACGATCTCGAACACGTCGCGCATGACGGACGCGATGAACGGCAGGACCATGAAGGCCAGGATGATGCCCGCCGCCATGATGCCCAGGCCGTTGGTGGCGCCACCGAACAGAAAGCCCACCAGCGGGAGACCGCCGAGGACCTTCTGCAGGGGCACCTGCATGTAGTCGGCAAACAGGGGCGCAAAGACGAAGAGGCCGAACATGCCGTAGATGATGGAAGGCACGGCCGCCAGCAGTTCGATGGCCGTTCCGAGCGGGCGACGCAGCCACACCGGGCAGGTTTCCGTCAGGAACAGCGCGATGCCAAAAGCCAGCGGCACGGCAATCAGCAGCGCAATGGCCGCACTGGCCAGGGTACCGACGATGGCGATCGCGGCACCGAAATCCTCATTGATGATGTCCCACTCGACATGCCAGATGAACTGCACGCCAAACTTCTGGAAAGTGGGCCAGGCATTGATGAAGAGAGAAACGATGATGCCCATCAGGGCCAGCAACACCAGCAGGGAAAAGCCCTGGGTGAGGCGGTGGAAGATGGCGTCCTGGATCTGTTGCCGGCGGGCAATCTGGATCATCTGCGGACTGCCGGTCTCGGCGCGATCTGGGGTGGCGCTCATGGGGGTATCCAGGTTCATGAAAGCTCCGGTCTGCGGAATCTGAAAAAGCGCCCGTTGGCCTGTCGTGCCATCCGGGCGCCTTTGTCCTCAGAGGATCACTTGTTGTTGATCTGCGACCAGACCTTGCTGCGGATATCGGCGGTCACGCTGTCCGGCAGCGGCACGTAGTCCAGATCGACAGCCAGTTGCTTGCCGTTCTTGAAAGCCCAGTCGAAGAACTTCAGCACCTCGGCGCTCTCGGCCTTGTTGGCCGGTTCCTTGTACATCAGGATGAACGAGGCGGTGGACACCGGCCAGCTGTCGGCACCGGCGGCATTCACCATGGAGACGCCCATGCCCGGGACACTGAACCAGTTCACGCCAGCGGCAGCGGCGGCAAAGGTCTTGTCGTCCGGCATGACGTACTTGCCGTCCTTGTTCTGCAGGGCCATCACGTTCATGTTGTTCTTCTTGGCGTAGGCATACTCCACGTAGCCCAGCGAACCCTTGATGCGGGTCACGTTGGCGGCCACACCCTCGTTGCCCTTGCCACCGACCGAGGTGGGTGCTGGCCACTTCACCGCTGCGCCCTTGCCCACGGTGTCGGCCCAGTCCTTGCTGACCGCCGACAGGTAGTCGGTCCAGTTGAAGGTCGTGCCCGAGCCGTCAGCGCGGTGGACCACGGTGATCTGCTGGTCCGGCAGGTTCTTGCCCGGGTTCAGGGCGGCCAGCTTGGGGTCGTTCCACTTGCTGATCTTGCCCAGGAACATCTCGGCCAGCACCGGACCGGTCACGCGCAGTTCACCTTTGTTGAATCCATCGAGGTTGATGACCGGCACCGTGCCGCCAATGATGGCGGGGAACTGCACCATGCCGTCTTTGTCGAGATCAGCACCCGACACAGGCGCATCGGTGGCACCGAAGGCCACCGTCTTGGCGCGGATCTGGCGGATGCCGCCGGACGAGCCAATCGACTGGTAGTTCAGGCCCGTGCCGGTTTCCTTCTTGTAAGCCTCGGCCCACTTGGCGTAGATCGGGAACGGGAAGGTGGCGCCGGCGCCGGTGATGTCGGCGGCAATGGCGGTGCCCATCGCCATGGTGGCCAGGGCGGCGGCGGCAACGGTCTTGAGCAAGGTACGCTTGGAGTTCATCGGTTGTCCTCTTGGTTGGGGAAAAACTGGTTGACGGATTGAACTCTAGGGATGCTCTGTGACATCTTTGTGACAAGACACATTTGTCATAAAGACCCGGGATGACGCGTTCACCTCGGACAGACACGACGCCGGCCCCGATCGGAGACAATTACCCCCTTGCTGACGCTAGATTTCCCCGGCTGAAGTGCGCCGGGCCCCACAAGGACCCCATGCAGAACGGAACCCTCCTGGCCGCAGTTGACCTCGGCTCCAACAGTTTCAGGCTGGAAATTGGCCGCTATCACTCCGGTCATATTGAACGGATCGAATACATCAAGGAAGCCGTGCGTCAGGGCGGCGGATTGGACGACAACAAGGTGCTGAGCCAGGCGGCGATGCAGCGCGGCTGGGAGTGCCTGGCCCGTTTTGGCGAACGCCTGCATGGCTTCAAGAAGCAGCAGGTGCGCGCGGTCGCCACCCAGACCCTGCGAGAGGCGCGCAACCGCGACGACTTCCTTCGCGAGGCCCAGGCCATCCTGGGGTTTCCCATCGAAGTCATCTCCGGCCAGGAAGAGGCACGCCTGATCTATCAGGGCGTTTCCCACCTGCTGCCCCAATCCGACGAGAAGCGGCTGGTGGTCGACATTGGTGGCCGATCGACCGAGATGATCCTGGGCCAGAACTACGAGGCCCGCCGGATGGAGTCCTACCGTCTGGGCAGCGTGGCCTGGTCAACCAAGTATTTTGCGAGGGGGCAATTCACGGCCGCCGCCTTCAAAACGGCGGAGATCGCCGCCAAGGCGGTGCTGGATGAAGCACTGGACACCTTTCCGCCGACCGAGTGGACGGTCGCTTATGGATCGTCGGGTACCGTCAGTGCCGTGGCGGACATGCTGGCGGCCAATGGCTGGGCATCCGGTGTCGTGACCCGTTCAGGTCTGGACTGGCTGGTGGATCGCCTGATCAAGGCGGGCAACCTTGACCAGCTTCGCATCGACGGCCTCAAGGACGATCGCCGGCCGGTGCTCGGGGGTGGCGTGAGCGTGCTGAGGGCCATCTTCGACCTGTTCGATATCCAGCAGATGATTCCGGCCCAGGGCGCTCTGCGCCAGGGCGCGCTTTTTGACCTGATCGACCGACAGAGTGACGACACCGACGTGCGTGAGCGCACGGTGCGCTGGCTGGCCGAGCGTTTTTCGATCGACGAAGGCCAGGCCAAGCGGGTCAGTGACGTGGCCACCGCCCTCTTCGCCCAGATTGCCGCAGAGGATCCCCAGAGCGGCCGCTACTCACAGAAGCTGGCCTGGGCAGCGCGCCTGCACGAAATCGGCACCCACATTTCGCACGACCGCTCCTATCACCACGGGGCCTACATCCTGGACAACGTTGATGCGCCTGGATTTTCAATTCCCGAGCTGCACCGGATGAGCCAACTGGTGCTGGGGCAACGCGGGAAGCTGAAAAAAATGGAGTCGTCCCTGAACGACGAGCTGTTTGCCAAGCAGCTGGTTTGCCTGCGCCTGGCGGTCATCCTGTGCCACGCGCGCCAGACGCCCGAGTACGAGGCGGTCCGCCTGGCGTTCAAGTCCGGGACGTTCAAGGTAACCACGACACCGGGCTGGGCCAAACGCTACCCGCAGTCGGCCTGGCTGCTGAGCGAAGAGGCCTTGGCCTGGCAAAAGACCGACTGGAAGTTCAGCGCCGACATCCGCTGACCAGGTTGTGGGTGGCTGTTCTCCGGGACCAGACCAAGTCTAACGGTATATACTGTTTATATCGTTAACAAGGAGTTGCCATGAGCACAGAGGAAAAAGCCCGCAAACCCAAGCTGGTCCGTGACAGTTTCACCATTCCCAAGAGCGAATACGCCGCGATTGAGGCACTCAAGACCCGTGCCATTGCCCAAGGGACGTCGGTCAAGAAAAGCGAGTTGCTGCGCGCCGGCCTGATGCTGCTGGTCAAGGCCGACGAAGCCGCCTTCAAGGCGGCCATTGCGGCGGTGCCTTCGCTCAAGACCGGCCGCCCGGTGGCGGAGAAGACCCAGGCCGTCAAGGCAGCAATTGCCCCCACGGTGGGTAAGGCGTCCGCTGCGCCAGTCGCTCGCCGCCCATCGGTCAAGAAGGAAACGCCCGTCAAAGCCCCAGTGACCACCGCCAAGGCACCTGCAGCCAATAAGACGGCCCAGGTGGCGCCGGCCCGCAAGGCGGCAACCAGGAAAGCAGCTCCCGCCAAAGCCGCATCGCCTGCAGCCACACCCGCCGACACCGCCGCAGCCTGAGGAAAAGAAACGTCCCCGCTCTGCCCTGTCAGGCCCCATCGGGGCGGCTCAGAGCAGTTCGGGCGTCTGCACGGTCAGGATCACCGTCTGCGATTGGCCGTCGCGCTGCCGGTGTCTGAGCCACCAGACGGCGCCCTTTCTGATGGCGCAGTCCTCCTGCCGGAGGTTCAGCAGACGGGCCACCACCTGCCCCAAAGTCGGCTGGTGGCCGACGATGAGGCACGGTGAACGGCCGTTCGGCCATTGCGCGAGTTCCAGCAAAGCCGCAGGGTCGCCTTCGGGTGCCAGCACGGGAGCAATGCGAACCTTGCGCCCCAGGGCCGCCGCCGTTTGCTCGGTGCGCTGCGCCGGGCTGACAAAGATGCGGGTGCCCTGCGGCAACTGGCGGTCCAGCCAGCGGGCCATGCGCAAGGCCTGTTTCTCACCTTTCGGCGTCAGGCGCCTGGCCATATCCTTTTCATCCCCCTGACGTCCTTCAACCCCGTCGGGATGTTCCTGAGCTTCCGCATGGCGCCACAGGATCAGGTCCATGGTGCAGTCCTCGGGCGTGGTCATGGTGCGCCTAGCCCTTGCCGCCGTAGCGCGCCATCAGCAGGGCCTGTGCGGACACCGGCTCGGCAGCCTTGGCTCGGGTTCCCGAGCTCAGCCTGAGCGCCGGTACATAGGTGCCATCGGCCTGCAACAGCCAGGCATCCCGGTTGTCGGTGAGGTAGCAGTCCAGACACTCCTCGATGATGCGCTGTCTCAGTGACGGATCGGTGACCGGCCAGGCCAGTTCGATGCGGCGCAGCATGTTGCGGTTCATCCAGTCGGCACTGGACAGCCAGAGCTCCTCGACTTCGCCCACCTTGAAATAGAAGACGCGTGAGTGCTCCAGCAGCCTGCCGATGACGGATCGGACCCGAATGTTGTCCGTCAGCTGGGGCACCTGGGCGGGCAAGATGCAGGCGCCGCGGACGATCACCTCCACCCGGACCCCGGCCTGCGAGGCCTGCGCCAAGGCGCGGCACAGGGCTTCGTCGGTCAGCGCATTCATCTTGAGCACGACCCGCACGTCCTTGCCTTTGGACGCCGCGGCACCCGCCGCATCCAGGCGTTCGATCATGGCCTTGTGCAGGTGGAAAGGCGCCATCAGCACCTTGTTCAGACGCGGCAGCCGGTTCTGACTGGCCAGGTGCAGGAAGACCTGATCGAGATCGGCTGTCAGCGCCTCATCGGCGGTGAGGTAGCTCAGATCGGTATAAAGGCGAGCCGTCCCTGGGTTGTAGTTGCCGGTCGACAGGTGCGCGTAGCGCTTGAGTTGCCCGTCTTCTCGCCGGGTGATCAGCAGCATCTTGGCGTGTGTCTTCAGACCCACCACACCATAGACCACCTGGGCACCGACCGACTCCAGACGCTCGGCATAGCTGATGTTGGCTTCTTCATCAAACCGTGCCTTGAGCTCCACCACCGCGGTGACCTCCTTGCCTCGCCGGACGGCTTCGCGAAGCAGCTCCATGAGCTCCGACTTGGCGCCGGTGCGGTAGATGGTCTGCTTGATGGCCAGCACATCCGGGTCCTCGACCGCCTCCCTCAGGAAAGCCAGCACCGCATCGAAGCTCTCGTAAGGCTGGTGGATCAGGACGTCGCCCTGCTGCAGCCGCTCGAAAAACGACTGCCCAGGTGTCAATTGGACGGGCCAGCCGGCACTGTAACGCTCGAACCTCAGGCTGGGCATGTCCACCTGATCGATCAGCTGGTTGAGCCTCACCAGGTTGACGGGCCCCGCCACCCGGTAGAGCGCTTCGGAGGGTAGCGCAAACTGGCTGAGCAGGAAGTTGGCCAGGTGCTCGGAGCAACCGGCAGAAACTTCCAGGCGCAGCGCCTCGCCATAGTGGCGCTGCTGCAAACCCTTGCGCAGCGCGGTGCGCAGGTTCTTGACCTCTTCCTCGTCCACCGCCAGGTCGGAGTGGCGGGTCACCCGGAACTGCGAGAACTCGGTCACCTGGCGACCCGGAAACAGATCGGCCAGGTGCGAACGGATCAGGCTGGAGATGGAGACGAAGTGCTGCTGCCGCGATCCCTTGGCCACCGGCAAACGCACATAGCGCGGCAGGATGCGCGGGACCTTGACGATGGCGATCTCGTTCTCGCGACCGAAGGCATCCTTGCCCGAGAGACGGACGATGAAGTTCAGGGATTTGTTGGCCACCTGGGGAAACGGGTGGGCTGGATCCAGACCCACCGGCATCAGCAGGGGCTGAACATTGCGGACGAAGTAATCCTTGACCCACCGCCTCTGTGCAGGACTGCGATCGGCATGCGCCACCACCCGGATACCCTTCTTCTCCAGCAAAGGCATCAGCTGATCGTTGTAGATGCGGTACTGCTCTGACACCAGCTGGTGGACCTTCTCGGAGATGCCGAGGTAGGTATCGACCGTGCACAGTCCCCGCTGTTCGTTGGTCTTGCGGGCGCTGACCTGGGGCGCCATGCGCACCTCAAAAAACTCGTCGAGGTTGGACGAGACGATGCTCAGATAGCGCAGCCTCTCGAGCAGGGGGACATCGACACGGCGAGCCCAGTCCAGCACCCTTTCGTTGAAGGCCAGGATGCTGTGATCGCGATCCAGGAAAGTCATGGGCGGCCGCTGGTGGGTGACCCGGTGGCTGGTGGTGCTGGCACTCGTGCGTGGCAAGGGCTCTTCTCCGCGAAGCATGTCAATATGACTATTTTCAGACGATACCGTGTCAGATTGATGACACGACATGCACACCGCTGTCACGGCACCGTGGCGGATCAGGCAGTCGCACCCACCTCGGCCACAGGCGTCGGTGCCGCCGCCACAGGCAAACCTCCCTGCCTGCCCGCCCAGTGGATCAGCTCCAGCCGACCGTCCTGATGCTCCACCAGGGCCGACAGGCTTTCCACCCAGTCGCCATCGTTGCAATACAGCGTGCCATCAATGGTACGCATTTCCGGGCGGTGGATGTGTCCGCAGACGACACCGTCGTATCCGCGAGACCGTGCCTCCTGAGCGACAGCGCGCTCGAAATCGGAGACGAAGTTCACGGCGGTCTTGACCTTGTGCTTGAGATACTGGGACAAGGACCAGTAAGGCAGCCCAAGGCGTGCTCGAAGCGAATTGAGATGCCGGTTCAGGCGCAGGGTGAACTCGTAGAGCGTGTCGCCCAGATACGCCAGCCACTTGGCGTACTGGATCACCCCATCAAAATGATCGCCGTGCATGACCCACAGCCTGCGGCCGTCAGCAGTCAGGTGCAAAGCCTCGGCCGCCACCTCGATGCCCCCAAAGCTGTGCCCCAGGAAGTGACGGGCAAACTCATCATGGTTACCCGGAACAAACACCACGCGGCAGCCCTTGCGTGCCCGGCGCAGCAGCTTCTGCACGACATCGTTGTGGGCTTGAGGCCAGAACCAGCGGCGGCGCAGCTGCCAGCCATCGATGATGTCACCCACCAGATACAGCCGGTCAGAAGGGTTGGCTCGCAGGAAGTCCAGCAACGCCTGCGCCTGACACCCCGGCGTACCCAAGTGGATGTCGGAGATGAAGACCGTGCGCCAGCGAGACTTGGGTTCCACCTCATCCGGGAGTTTGTCATCAGCGTCCGCATCGCCGACTTCCTGCCGGTCATCCATCGGAAGACCATCGACTCCGAAGGGCGTCCTCATCAGGCCCCCAGGAAGTGCTTCCGGTAGCGCGATGGCAGGTCGGCCAGGCGCATCATCATCGGCAGGTCTGCGGCATTGAAGTCCGGATCCCAGGCCGGCGCGCCCAGCACCTTGGCGCCCAGACGCAGATACCCCTTGATCAGCGCAGGCGGCTCGACGTCGAGACTCGCGTCCAGCTCTTCGACCGGCAAAGGCAGGCGTGGTCGCACATGAAACTCGATGGACGCGAGGTGCTTTTCGCGCACCTGACGCCAGATGCTGGCGGCAGCATGGCCACCGCCGACCATGCCGTGCGGGCCCTGATGGGTCATTGGAATGCTGGCACAACCGATCATCGTGTCCAAGCGGTTGCGGACCATGAATTCGGCCAGCGCGCCCCAGAGGGCCATGATCACCCCCCCATGCCGGTGGTCCGGGTGCACACAGCTGCGGCCCAGCTCCACCATCCGGTCACGGATCGAACGCAGTCGGGTCAGGTCGAATTCGGTATCGCTGTAGGTGCATCCCACACGGCGTGCCTGTTCCGGTGTCAGCACGCGGTAGGTGCCAATAACTTCTGCGGTCGCGACATCCCTGACCAGCAGGTGCTCGCAATAGTCATCGAACAGATCGACGTCGTGACCGGGCACGGTGTTGGGCAGGATGGCGCCCATCTCGCCCGCGAACACGGCATACCGCAGACGTTGCGCCTCCCGGACCTCGTCCAGATGCCTGGCCCAGCTCACCGCAATGCCCGACGCGGCGGCCGTGCTTGCCACCATCTGCCGGGCCACCAGTGGGCCAGCCGGATGAAGCGACCCCCGGGGAAGGTGGGCCGGTGACAGATCGATGGTGGGCGTCGGCAGTTCTTTCATGGTTCACTCCTCTTTCACGGACTGGTGTCATTGTTGAAAGAAGTGATGACACTGCGGCGGCATTCTCATGAAGTCTTCATGACACCCAGTTTCCCGTCATGTGTGCGTAACTGCTGTGTCGCAGCGGTCAATGTCCGCCAGCGCTCCTCCATTTGTTCCACGATGCCCGACCAGTCTCTGGACAGCATGGTGCGACGGGCATTCATCCGCATGGGGTGCCCCGGATGCCATGCCTCCAGCACCTCGCACGCCCGACGCACAAAGCCCTCCTCGTCCTGCAGACCCGATGTCCATCCGTTGTGGCCGTTGATGATCAGTTCCCGAGCCGCTGCGTAGTCGAACGCCACCACCGCCAGGCCGCTGGCCAGCGCCTCGGCGGTCACATTGCCATAGGTTTCCGTTCGACTGGGAAACAGGAAGATGTCGGCGCTGGCGTAGCTCTGTGCGAGTTCAAGCCCACCCTGAACACCCAGCAGCAAGGCATCGGGACATTGGTTGGCGAGGTCATCCGCCATGGGGCCTTCGCCAATCACGACCAGGCGCAGGCTCTTGCGCCGCTGCTTCATGGCCTGGTAAGCGCGGATCAGCAAGTCGAGGTTTTTCTCGGCGGCCAGACGTCCCACATACAGCACCACCGGGTCATCGACGGCGACCCCCCAACGGGCTCGCACCAGCGGGCTTCTCAGTGCGGGGTCGAAGCGCTGGGTGTCCACCCCCCGACCCACCACGCTCAAGCGCTCGAATCCCATGGCAGCCAGCTCCTTGCGCAGGGTCTCGGTGGGCACCAGGGTCAGATCGGCCCGGTTGTGAAACTTGCGCAGATAGGTCAGGATGGTCTTGTTCAGCCATCCCAGTCCGTAATGACGGCTGTACGCGTGGAAATTGGTCCTGAAATCCGCACTCACCGGCAGACGCAGCTTGCGGGCCGCCTGCACCGCAGACCAGCCCAGAGGTCCCTCGGTGGCCACATGGACCAGATCGGGTCGACGCCTCTGCCACTGCGAGACCAAGGCGGCTTTGGCGGGCAGGCCCATGCGCAGTTGCGGGTAGCGCGGGATCGGCATGCCTCGCATCAGCAACTCCTGCAGACCTTCCACGGCCGTGCCTTGCGGCCCGCGCAAGGCCTGCCTCGGTCGCACCAGGTCAATCTCATGCCCACGCAACAGCAGGCCCTCGATCAGCCGTGCCACCGTCACCGCCACCCCATTGACCTCCGGAGGATAGGTTTCTGTCACCACCGCCAGGCGCAGACTGCGATGGGTCGGCAGCAGGTGGGTCATTTCAAGTGCTGGCTGGTCAGGGTGTTCCATGACCGCATGCTCATGCATGCGCATAACAGGCATGTGACAGCACCCCAACATCGAGCTTCTGCGGCCTCATGACAGGTTGAAGACCTGTCACAGGGCTTTCACCGGCGCCCACCAAGATGCCGCCGTCCCGGTCCGGGACATCTTGTGCCGTCATTTACCTCAAGCAAGGATGAACAACGTGAACGCATTTCTGGAAACACTGCGCATTCAACGCTGGGACGATCACCGCTATTACCACCACAGCCGTGTCAACCAGTCATTGCATCTGATCAGCGCCATCAGCTTCCTGGTGGCCTATGCGATGGTGTTTTCCGACCCGGCCACCGCCGCGCTGATTGCCTGGCTGGTGTCGATGGTCACACGCCAGGCAGGGCACTTCTTCTTCGAACCCAAGGGCTATGACGAGATCAACCAGGCCACGCACGAACACAAGGAAGCCATCAAGGTGGGCTACAACCTGCAGCGCAAGGTGGTGCTGATGGCCATCTGGGCCTTGTCTCCGCTGCTGCTGGTGCAGGAACCGGCCCTCTTCGGCTTGCTCGAACCTCATCAGGACTGGCAGGGCTTTGTCCACAACGTGGGCTTGCTCTGGTTCATGGTGGGGGTGGCCGGCCTGGTGTTCCGGATGCTTCAGCTTTTCGTGACCCAGGGTGTCGTCGCCGGTCTGGCCTGGGTCACCAAGATCCTCACCGACCCTTTCCACGACATCAAGCTCTATCACAAGGCCCCCTTGCATCTGCTGCGGGGCGAATGGATGGACCCCGGGCATCGCGCCCATTGATTTAGCCCTCCAGGGCGGTCGCGGCCCTTGGGCCGCGACTCAGGACTCCATCTGTCGTGGCCTCAAACCCAGCCGGGCCAAGACCATCTCCCCGAGCACCTGCCTCGCGATGCGCCCCCGGTCAAGCGCAGCACCCTGCCACCACCAGCCATCCCGACGCATGGCCTCGCATGCGGACAGCAGGCGTTGCAACACCACCTCCATCTCCTGGTCGGTGTAGCTGAGGTTGAACACGATCCGTCCGGTTCCCACCCAACTCAGTGCCAGGCCGGCGTCTCGCAGGTAGTACTGCAGCATCCAGTGGTAGCGACCCGCCTGTGTGTAGGTCAGCGTCCAGATCGTCGACAGCGCCTCCACCCGCACCGGGTACTCGGCATTCGCCAGCGCCTCGTTGAAACGTCGGGCATGAGATGACCAGCGTTCGTCCATCCCCTCGTACATCGCCTGAACCTCCGGGCTGTGCAAGGCTTGCAGGAACGCATTCATCGCCCCCATCACATAAGGATGGGCATTGAAGGTGCCGCGGGCAAAGCACAGATCGGCAGGGCGCTGCGGATCGAAACGGCGCATCAGATCCCGCTTGCCACAGACCACGCCCACGGGAAGCCCGCCGCCCAGGGTCTTGCCGTAGCAGACCATGTCCGCCTGAACCCCGAAATACTGCTGAGCCCCACCGGGCGCGAGACGAAATCCCACAAAGACCTCATCCAGGATCAGGACGATGCCGGTCTCATCGCATACGCGGCGCAGGCGCGCCAGCCAGTCGGCGTACGCCTGGCGGTCAAAGCCTGCGGACCGGCTTCCGTTCACCAGCGTGGAGTCCCCCGGTGCATTGCGGTTGGGGTGAAGCGCCTGCAAGGGATTCACCAGTACACAGGCGATGTCCTTGCGGCTGCGCAGCACGCGCAGGGCCCGGTCATCCATGTCTCGCAGGGTGTAGGTCTCCCGGGGTGGCAGGGGGTTGCCGGGACCCGGCTGCACGTCTTCCCACCAGCCGTGATAAGCGCCCGAGAACCTGACCAGATAGCGTTTGCCCGTGTGGTAGCGGGCCAGACGGACTGCCTGCATGACGGCCTCGGTGCCAGACATGTGAAAGCTCACCTCATCCAGACCGGAGATCGCCTGCAGCCTGGCCACGTTGTCTGCGACGCAGGGGTGGTATCCCCCCAGAACAGGTCCCAGTTGCTCACCCATGTGGCTGCCTTGAGCGATCAGCGCCTTGTAGGCATCCACCCCCAGCAGGTTGACGCCATAGGAACCGGTCAGATCCAGGTAGCGGTTGCCGTCCAGATCGATCAGTTCATTGCCTGTCGCCTCCGACCAGAAGGCGCCGACAGGCAGGTGCTTCATGACATGAGGACTGAACTGGAACGGCACCCGGTAGCGGCCCGTCAGTTGCAGGTCCGACAGTCCCGCACGGGCGGCGGCAGTCAGGTCCAGGGTGCGCGTGCTGCGGGCCTTCAGACGTTGCCCCAACGCCATGAAGCCAGCGCGGCGTTGCTGCTGGACCTCGGCGGGTGCTTCATCCACCCCGAAAAACTCTTCTTCGCCGTAGTGGTAGGCCGGAATCCAGCGCCCCAGACGCTTGGCCATGCGGGAGTGGCCGGTCAGCGACGGGTGTTTGCCCAGCGAGAGCAGCACGCGTCGCCTTGCTGCCGGCAGCCCCACCAGCAGGGCCGCTGCGGCGGCCACTGCGGTGAAAGTGATCTCAGGAGGGGTCATGTCATCGAGGTTTCAAGTGGCGGTGTGAAAGTTGTACGCACCGGCTTTGACACCACGATGAAACTCCAACAGCTCCGCGACCGACTGCTTCTTCAGGAAGACCTGAACTTCCTGCTCACCAACCGCATCCCCCGAATCCTGCTCACCCACGTCATGGGCTGGTACAGCCGGATTCGCAGTCCCTGGCTCACACGACTCAGCATCCGCGTCTGGCGCCTGTTCACGGAGCTCGACCTGGATGAAGCCCGTCAGCAGCACTTCGAGAGCTTGCGCGACTGCTTCATCCGCGAACTCAAACCCGGAGCCCGACCCATCGACCAGACCCCTGAAATTCTGGCGAGCCCCTGTGACGCCATTGTGGGTGCCCACGGGCGGCTGCAAGACACGCTGGCGCTGCAGGCCAAGGGCATGCCCTACCGCCTGGAGGAGCTGCTGGGGGACCCGGCGCTGGCCCGCGAGCATGCCGACTTCCGATACATCACGCTACGGCTGACGTCGAGCATGTACCACCGGTTTCACGCCCCTCACGACATGGACGTGAAACGTGTGACATACATCAGCGGCGACACCTGGAACGTGAACCCGATCGCCTTGCGGCGGGTACAGCGCCTGTTCTGCCGCAACGAGCGTGCCGTCATCGAAGCGCGGCTGACCGACAGCGGAGACCGCATCACCCTCGTTCCGGTGGCCGCCGTGCTGGTGGCCAGCATCCGCCTGCACTTTGCAGACGTGCTGCTGCACCTGCGCTACCGTGGCGCCAACCCGATCGCCTGCTCAGCACACCTGAGCAAGGGCCAGGAAATGGGCTGGTTCGAGCATGGCTCAACCATCATCCTGCTGGTGCCCGGGCATTTCGAGCTGGCCAACCACCTGGACGAAGGCAGCACCGTGCGCATGGGTCAGCCCCTGATGACTCGACGCACTGACACACCTTTGTCACAGCACTGACTTACGCTCACCCATCATCACCGGATGTTTCCATGAGCCTTTCACACGACGAACTGGTGCGCCGCATTGAGCGCGATCTGCTCGACAGCTACGACGAAGAACTGGAGCTGGAGATCGAGGACCGCGACCCGCAGGGGTACGAACGCAATGCCGACGGCACACAGACCGATGAACACAAGCAGGCCCGACTGGCCTATTTTCGTGAGTTGTTCAAGCTTCAGGGTGAGCTCGTCAAGCTGCAGGACTGGATCGCCACCACCCGCCAAAAGGTGGTCATCCTGTTCGAGGGTCGCGACGCAGCGGGCAAAGGTGGTGTCATCAAACGCATCACCCAGCGCCTGAATCCCCGCGTCTGCCGGGTGGTGGCCCTGCCCGCGCCCAACGACCGGGAGCGCACGCAGTGGTACTTCCAGCGCTATGCCCCGCATCTGCCCGCCGCCGGCGAAATGGTGCTGTTCGACCGCAGCTGGTACAACCGGGCTGGGGTCGAGAAGGTCATGGGTTTCTGCACCGATGAGGAGTACGAGGAGTTCTTCCGGTCGGTGCCCGAGTTCGAGCGCATGCTGGTCCGATCGGGCATCAAGGTGATCAAGTACTGGTTCTCCATCACCGACGATGAGCAGCACTTGCGCTTTCTGGGCCGCATCCACGACCCGCTCAAGCAGTGGAAGCTCAGCCCCATGGACCTGGAGAGCCGACGCCGCTGGGAAGATTACACCCGTGCCAAGGAAACCATGCTGGAGCGCACCCACATCCCGGAAGCCCCCTGGTGGGTGGTCCAGGCCGTGGACAAGAAGAAGGCGCGCCTGAACTGCATCCATCACCTGCTGGGGCAGTTTCCTTACCATGAGATCGAACGGCCCGAGGTGGTGCTGCCGGCCCGTGTCCGCAACCCGGACTATCTCAGGCACCCGGTGCCCCAGGAGATGGTGGTGCCCGAGGTTTACTGAGCAGACACTGCTTCAACTGGCTGCGACCAGACGCTGCCAGAATACGGGTCTGTGACTCCTCGCGACCGTTCTTCCTCCGACCTGGCCACCCTGCCGGCGCCAGCCCTGGCGCTGCAGGTCCATCCGGCATCGGCGTGGCACCCCGACCTCACGGTGATGGCAAGCCTGGCCCTGGCCGGGACGTTGGATGGTCCAGCCCTGCTGATCGACTACCGGATCCATGGCGATCTGAACGATCTGAAAGTCCCGCCGCCGACCGATCCGGTGGCCACCGATGGCCTGTGGCAACACACCTGCGCAGAGGCCTTTCTGGGACTGGCCCAGGCTTCCGCCTACCGGGAGTTCAATTTCTCACCGTCCAGCCAGTGGGCGAGCTACGCCTTCGAGGACGAGCGCGTACGTGCGTCTGCTTCTGTGCCCGTCGGCCACGCCTGCCCGGCTGTGTCGTGTTCGGCCACCAGCGACACCCTTCGCGTCCTGGCACTCATTCCCGCACCGCTGTGGCCGGCGCCAGGTCCGTGCCTGATCGGTCTGACCACCGTGCTCGAGCACCAGGACGGCCGCCTGTCATACTGGGCGCTCGCGCACCCCAAGGATCGGCCTGACTTTCACGACCGACAGGCTTGGACTCCCCTTCCCTTTTCACTTTCCGGACATCGCCCGTCCTGACGCCTGCACCTGCCATGCTTTTCGGCATCGAACGCTTCCTCCAATCTCCTGAACTGCGTGCACCCCTGGCGGGCCGTCGCGTGGCCCTGCTGGCTCACCCGGCCTCTGTCACCCGTGACCTGACTCACTCGCTGGACGCGCTGGCCTCCTTGCCTGACGTCCGACTGAGCGCCGCCTTCGGCCCCCAGCACGGGCTGCGCGGCGACAAGCAGGACAACATGGTGGAGTCCCCTGACTTCATCGATCCGCGGCACGGCATCCCCGTGTTCAGCCTGTACGGCGAAGTGCGGCGCCCCACCGACGCCATGATGGACAGCTTCGATGTCCTGCTGGTGGACCTGCAAGACCTGGGTTGTCGCATCTACACCTTCATCACCACGCTGCGTTACGTGCTGGAAGCCGCCGCCCGGCATGGCAAGGCGGTCTGGGTGCTGGACCGCCCCAACCCGGCGGGTCGCCCTGTGGAAGGTCTGACGCTGCGCCCGGGCTGGGAGAGCTTTGTGGGCGCCGGGCCCATGCCCATGCGCCATGGCATGACCATGGGTGAGCTGGGTCACTGGTTTATCGCGCATCTGGGCCTGGACCTCGAATACCAGGTGATCCGCATGGAAGGCTGGCAGCCAGACGAAGGTCCCGGGTTCGGCTGGCCCCTGCTGGAGCGCAGCTGGGTCAACCCCAGCCCCAACGCACCCAACCTCTCGATGGCCCGGGCCTATGCGGGCACCGTCATGCTGGAAGGAACCACCTTGTCCGAAGGACGCGGCACCACCCGACCGCTGGAGCTCTTTGGCGCGCCGGACATCGACGCTCGCCGCCTGATGGCCGACATGCAGCGGCTGGCGCCCCAATGGCTGATGGGCTGCCGGCTGCGGGAATGCTGGTTCGAGCCGACCTTCCACAAACATGTGGGTCAGCTGTGTGCAGGTATCCAGATCCATGTCGACGATCCGGGGTATTACCAACACCAGGCCTTCATGCCATGGCGTCTTCAGTCGCTGGCATTCAAGGCCTTGCGCCTGCAGCAGCCCGACTATCCGCTGTGGCGGGATTTTCCCTACGAGTACGAACACGACCGCCTGGCCATCGACCTCATCAACGGGAGCCCCCTGCTGCGCGAGTGGGTCGACGACGCCAAGGCCTGCCCAGGCGATCTCGATACGCTGGCTCTCACCGATGAGCAAGCATGGTCCGAGGAGCGCCAGCAGTACCTTCTCTACTGACAATGCCAGACTTGGGACGACAGACAGTTTTTTGCACGAGGGTGCTAAACTGAGCCATGGATGCCAAAACGCGTAAATCCGAGCTCACCCGCGCGGCCATCATCGACGCAGCGCTGGAATTGGCGCGGTCACGCGGCATCGCCGCGATTTCCATGCGGAGCATTGCGGACAGTCTCCAGATCTCCAAGAGTGGCGTCTTTTCGCGGGTAGGTTCCATCGAGGCACTGCAACAGGCGGTGATCGAAGAATATGGTCGTCGCTTCTTTGCCGAGGTGTTCCTGCCTGCCATGAAGCAGCCCAGGGGTCTTCCGCGACTGAACGCCATCATGGAACGCTGGCTGCAGTGGTTTGTGAGCAGCGACCACACGGCCGGCGCCTTGCATGAGGCCGCCGCGTTCAGCACCGACCCTATGGATGCCGTCATCGTGGCCGCCATCCGGGACAGCCTGCAGTCGTGGGTGTCGACCACACGGCGCACGGTGGTCCAGGCCATGCAGGAAGGTCACCTGCGCGCCGACATGGACCCGGACGACCTCCTTTACGAAATGCACAGCCTGCTGCTGGGGGTATTGTTTGTCCACGCCTTTCTGCACGACAGAAAGGTGGTGGCACGCTGCCAGCGCTCCTACCAGCGGCTGATCAGCAACTACCTACCCTGACCAGCCTGGGAATCCGGGTCCCACTGCCTTGGGACGGAGCCTCTTTGCCCAACCAGACGCAATCGGCCAGTTGAGGAAACCGCAGCGCCACTTGCGGATACAGCCAGCTGGCCACCATGCAGCGGATTTCACGGCTGCTGGACAGGCGTCCCGAGAGCCGGTGGCCAGCGTACAGGGTCCTCGCCATGTGCCGTACCCGCAAGGTGGCGGTCGATGCCAGCCAGTCCAGCAAGCCCTCAGGTGTGCCGAGCCCGCAGCTTCGGATCAGGTCAGACGCCAACTCATCCAGCGCCTGCACCGCCATGATCTCCACCTGATCCTGCTCGGACCACTGGCGTGTGAAGGGCCGGCGACGGCCCAGGCTGCGCCAGTTCATACCTTGAGCCGGCCATCGGCCCCGAGAATGCCGAGGCCAACATACTTTGAACCCACCCGACCGGCGGCAGGGCTGTAGTCGACACTGAAGCCACCCAGATCCAGGTTGCGGATCGAAGCGACGCCCTGCCGCACCTTCTCGCGCCCAGCACCCTTGCCTGCGCGGGTCAGGGCCTCGACCATGATGCGCGCGTTCACATACCCTTCCAGGCTGCCGGAGTCGAAGGTCCTGGCCCCCATGGCGGTCATGGCCGCTTGATAGTCACGCACCAGTTTGTGCTTGGCTTGCCAGGGATCCGGGAACACCGTGGTCAACCCCACCCCCTGCACCAGTCCACCCAGCTGGCGGATACCGTCCTGGGTCAGCGATGCACTCACCCCGGCGATCGGCAACATCGTCGACTGTTTGCGCAAGCCGGCCACCAGGGCCGTCGTGGCGGCGCCCGCGGTGCCAAGCAGGACCGCCGAAGGTTTGGCCTGCTTGATGGCGGCAAGCACCGATTCCATGTTGGCGCCATCGGTGGCCAGCGCCACGGTGGCGACGGCCTTGATGCCAACCTGGGTCATGGCCTTGACGGCATCCTCCAGCACCTCGCGGCCGTAGGGGTTGTCCAGGTGCACCACGGCCAGATCCTTGATGCCCATGGAGACCAAACTGCCCACCAGTCGTTGGATCTCGTCGGTGTAACTGGCACGCACATGGAACAGATGACGGAAGTCCGACCGGCGCAGGCTGGCGGCACCGGTCAGGGGGGCCAGATGGGTGATACCGGCCTCTTCCACCACTGGGGTGATGGCGGCGTTGTTCGGCGTGCCCAGACATCCCATCAGAGCGACCACATTGCTGTCACCCAGCAGCTTGCGGACGTTCTCCACGCTGCGGGCAGGCACATAGGCGTCATCCAGCACATCAAAGCGCACGGTGCGACCGTTCACGCCACCTTGTGCGTTGATCTGGCTGAAGGCCGCGTCGACACCCGCCTTCATGCCCATGCCCAGAGAGCCTAACGGGCCGCTCAGGGCTGCCGTGCACCCGACCACCACAGCATCATCCTTATTTTGCGCACTAGCGTGCGAAATTAAGGCAACGGAGGAGGCACCGACGGCCAATGCGGAAGTGTGAGCTAGAAACTGTCTGCGCTTCATGATGGGGGTTGTGTAATGAATTTGACGCAAGGGACCGCGAAAATTCCGGCAGGGGCATTGAAACCGGTACAGAAGTGTACCAACCGATACCCGGTAGCGTACAAATTTTAAGGACGATTGTCCGAATTTTGATACCCAGACCTTCAACCCGTTCCAGAGGAACACACTTCTGTGAAACCCATCACACCTGCCCCGACGATGCGAAGCGACTCCTTGGACGATGCGGTCCTGGCGACACTGGCCAGGCTGACGGCAGGTCTGTCTCCGTCTTCCATGATTCAGGCCATGACAGCCTGGTGGACATCCCTGGCCTGCTCCCCGGCCGAGCAATCGAGATGCATGACGGTGACATTTCAGTTGATGCTTGATCACTGGGAGGGCCGCGACCGCGAGCCTACGGACACCCGCTTCTCTGACCGCCGTTGGCATGGCTGGCCCTGGTTGACCATGGCAAGAACCCATGAAACAGCCACGCAGTGGTGGGAGCAGGTCACCAGAATCGACGGCATGCCCGACCATGCCCGGGAACAGATGTCTTTCTACGCCCGCCAGTGGCTGGACCTGCTCGCACCGAGCAACCTGCTGGCCACCAATCCGCACGCCCTGGGCAAAGCGATGGAGACACTGGGAGGAAGCCTACACCAAGGCTGGCTGCTCGCGCTCGAGGATCTGCGTGAAGCTGCCACGGCAGATCCGACCCCAAAAGACATGGCACTGACGCCAGGCGCCAAACTGGCCACCACGCCGGGCCAGGTTGTCCTGAGAAATCACCTGGTGGAACTCATTCAGTACGCACCCACCACATCCAAGGTGCAGGCGGCTCCGGTATTCATTGTGCCTTCATGCATCATGAAGTACTACATTCTGGACCTCTCACCCCACAACTCCATGGTGCGGTGGCTGGTGGATCAGGGCCACACGGTGTTCATGGTGTCCTGGCGAAATCCGGATGCCGCCGATGCCCATCTGACTTTTGACGACTACGTGCGTCAAGGTGTGCTGGAGCCCCTTGCCCTCATACATGCCCTATGCCGCCAACCGGTTCACCTCGTCGGCTATTGCCTGGGCGGAACCTTCGCAGCGGTGGCGGCGGCTGCGCTGGCGCGCGAACATCCCCCACAACCCGTGACCCCGCTCGCGGGACTGACCCTGATGGCAGCAGAAACGGACTTTTCAGAGCCCGGGGAGATGGGCGTCCTGATCGACGAGGCCCAGGTCAAGATGCTGGAAGCGATGATGGGCAGCCAGGGTTTCCTCTCCGGCAGGCAGATGGCCGGCTCCTTCCAGTTTCTGCACGCAAGGGATCTTGTCTGGGCCAGACGTACACAACGCTGGCTCCTGGGGGAAGAGACCGCCGGCAACGACCTCATGGCCTGGAATGCAGACGTCACACGCCTGCCCGCGACGATGCACAGCCAATATCTGCGCCGCATGTACCTGGACAACGCGCTGGCCAACGGTCGTTACCGCTTTGAGGGAAGGCCCGTGAATCTTCGGGACATCCGGGCACCCCTGTTCGTCGTGGGCACGGAGAAGGACCATGTCTCGCCATGGCGATCCGTATTCAAGATCCATCAGCTGGCTGACGTTCCGATTCGCTTCGTCCTTACCAATGGAGGACACAACGCGGGCATCGTTTCCGAGCCAGGGCATGCCCATCGGCATTACCGCTGGGGCGACACGGCCTCGGACGGGGCCCGACCGACACCGGAGCAGTGGTTGCAGCAGGCCACCGCCTGCGAGGGCAGCTGGTGGCTGGCCTGGAGCGATTGGTTGACACAACGGGCAACCGGCCCTGAGGTCGCACCCCGCCACCCGGATTCGAGTGCCGGATTGGGTGCCGCCCCCGGGCACTACGTCCACGTGCGCTATGCGGACTGAGTTGCCGCCCCTTCGTCGGTGACCTGCAGACCGGGCAGCGGCGGCCTCGGGATCCTGAGCTTGTCCCGGGGCGCGAGCACACGCGCCAGGCCGGAAATCACGACCTCTTCATGCTGATTGCGCACGTGGCAATCCAGGTCAAGATGCCGGTGCTTCTCGTCAATGGCAATGACCACGACCTCCACCGTCAGGGTGTCGCCCAGGTGGACCGGCCGAGAAAAGCGCAATTGCTGCTCCAGATAGATCGTCCCGGGTCCAGGAAAGACGGTGCCGAGCAATGCGGAGATCAACGCGCCACCCCACATGCCGTGGGCGATGACACCATGGAACACGGTCCCTGCCGCGTACTCGGGGTCAAGATGGGCGGGATTCACGTCTCCCGACACAGCAGCAAAGGCCAGAATGTCCTCGCGCCTGAGGGTGCGCAGCAGCCGTGCCTTTTGTCCGAGCACAATTTCGTCGATCGTGTGGTTTTCCAGCCAGTCACTCATACATTCACTCCATTTCTCAACTGACCGCGTGGCAGCCGCCGTCCACAAAGATGGTCTGACCTGTCATGCCCGTGGACGCATCGCTGCAGAGGAAAGCGCACAGCGCGCCGATTTCGTCCAGCGTCACCAACCTGCCCAATGGCGCCTTGCGGATCGCACTGGCCATCAACTCGTCAAAGTCTTCAATGCCCGAGGCGGCGCGGGTCGGCACGGGACCTGGAGAGATCGCATGAACCCGGATGCCGAGAGGCCCGAGCTCCAGCGACATGTACCTGACCAAGGCTTCAAGCGCGGCCTTGACCGGTCCCATCATGCCGTAGTGGGCCACCGCCTCGTCCGCACCGAGGTAGCTCATCGCCAGCAAGCTCCCGCCGTTGTGCATGAAGGGCGCGCACAGCCCGGCAATTCGAGCAAAGGAATGGGCGGACACATCCATCGCCTGACTGAAACCTTGGCGAGAACTGCGAGCCACCGGCCCGTGAAGATCGGCCAGTGGCGCCCAGGCGATCGAATGCACAACAAAGTCCAGCCGCCCCCAAGTCTGCACGCAATGGGCAACCACATCCGACAACTCGCCATCGTGCATGACGTCGCAATTGAGCAGCTGCACATGGAGGGCATCGGTCAGGGGCTGCACATGCTGTCTTGCCTTGTCGTTGAGGCAAGTCGCCACAACTTCGGCGCCCATCGCGTGCAACCGGCGCAGGCACCCCCACGCGATGCTGTGCTCATTGGCCACTCCCAGCACCAGCCCACGCTTGCCCTGCAGGTGAATGGAGTCGGGGAGGGGTAGACGTCCGTTCACGGTTGCACCCCCTGGTGCTTGCGTTCCCCTTTGCCCTTTGCCTGATCCTTTCCGTGATTCTTGCCTGGCTTGTGTACGTCAGACTCGCCAGGGATGGGTGCTTGCTCCTGACCACGAAGTTTCCTCAGCCCGTCGACCAGGGCCGTATCAGGAATGGCCTCGATCGAAAGCTGGCCAAGGTACACCTGGCCATTGTTGGCGTCCAGCGTGATCAAGTCCCCTTCGCGCACCACTACGTCCGAGAAGCGAATAGTCCTGGCCGCCAAGTCGATGCGCATGCCCGAGCAGGCCACCAGACAAGGCTTGCCCAGCTGGCGCGCCACCACTGCCGCGTGGGACGTGCGGGCGCCGCGCTGGGTCAGCAGGCCCACCGAGACATGCAGACCTGCGATGTCCTCGGTGCGGGCGTCGCTGCGCACCAGCACAACCGGGGCGCCAGTCCTGGCACGCTCCTGTGCCATCTCGGGGTCGAGTGTCACCTCCCCGCAGACCACCCCGGGGCAGGCCACATCCGCTGCTGCCAGCAGGATCGGAGCCTTTGCTCCATCGGCGACCAGCTGATGGTCGACCAGATCTTCTTCCCGAATGTCACGGGTACGGTCAATCGCCTGCTGGCGATCAATCAGGCCCTCCTCCAGCATGTCCAGTGCGATCCGCATCGCGGCCTTGGTCGTCCGTTTGCCCGCGCGGGTCTGCAGAAGAAATAGGTCTCCATCCTGTACCGTGAACTCCAGATCCTGCATGTCTTTGAAGTGCTGCTCCAGGCGCCCTGCCGCCTCCTGCAGCTTCGCCCAGGCTTGCGGGGCGCTCTGGTGCATGGCCAGGTGGCCGTGTGCATTGCGCTGGCCACCCACCACGTCCTCGCCCTGGGCATTGATCAGATAGTCCATCCACAGGCCAGGGGCACCCGTGGTCGGATTGCGCGTGAAGCCAACCCCTGCACCCGAATGCCAACCGGTATTGCCAAACACCATGCGCTGGATAGTGACCGCCGTCCCCATCGTGTCCTTGATGCGGTTGAGTTCGCGATAGTGTCTGGCCTTGGGTTTGTCCCACGAATGGAAGACGGCCATCACGGCGGCATTGAGCTGGTCACGAGGGTCCTGGGGAAAGGCCTTGCCGGTATGAGACAGATAGATGTCCATGTTCCGCCTGGCCAGCGTCCGGTGTTCGCAGAAGTCCAGCGACCTCACATCGCGCCCATCAGCCACCTCATCCAGAGCAGCCTCGAATGCGGTGTCGGGAACCCCGGCTACCACGGTTCCAAACAAGTGCACCAGTCGCCGATAGGCATCCCAGACGAACCGAGGGTTGCCTGTCTGACGCAGCAAGCCCTGCACAGTGCGGTCGCACAGGCCCACGTTGAGCAGGGTCTCCAGCATGCCGGGCATGGAGACTGGCGCGCCCGATCTCACCGACACCACCAGTGGCGCGCGTTCATCGCCCAGCTTCAGGCCGGTGGCTGACTCCATCGCCGGCAGGCCCCAGGCATTGAGCGGCAGCAAACAGGACTCCGGCGCAAAGGTGTATTCGGTGCCGATCACCAGGGCGGCCGGAACTGGCAGACCCAATCGGGCCATCTCCAGCAGGTTGAAGGCCTTGCCGCCCATGGTCTGACGGTCGGCGCCAGGCGCCAGCTCCGACGAGCCGTTGGCAATCAGGAAGAAGGCCTTGGGCCAATGCGTGTTCTTGCTCATGCCTGCACTCCGCTCTTCTCGAAGACGATCTTGCGCAGCGAATAGGCTGCGCCCAGTAGATGATCGGTGGCACTTTCGATGGTGGACGCCAGTTCGGTGGTTAACTGCATCGCGGCCGCTTGCGCACTCAGGTTCCGAACAATCTCCGTTCTTGCTGCCCTGTGCAGGTCATCGCAGACCCTCTCGGCCCGCAGAATTCGCCACAGCGCCTGGAGAAACTCCTCTCCCTCCACCTGGGCCACGTTGTCGTGCAGATGGCGTGCCATCTCAATGGCACGGATCTGGTCCTGAACGGCCGCCAGCGTGGCTTCTGCCAGCCTGCTCAATGACTCCCGGACCAACTGGGGCATGGTCGCGACGGCGGGTTGCTCCGTCAGATTGAGCAGAAAGATCGACTCTTCCACCACGTCTGCCACGTCATCCATGCGATCCAGCAGGTCCAGCATCGGCATCCACCTGGCCTGTCGCTCGGCCCGCTGACGCGCCTCCGTCAGCAGGTGGTCGGCCTGTCGCTCCCACGTCTTGGCCCGTTGCACCCGCCGCTGCCCCGCGGCAGGATCGGCATCGGCCAACAGCCCTTGCGTCAACTCCTCGGCCAGCGCATGGCAAAAGGCGGCGTGCTCGGCCAGAAGATCAAACTCGAAGGTGCGCTTTCGCATCGCGCGCGCCAGCAGCATCCGCGCTTCATCGGCCACCAGGGCTGTGGGGTGCTGCTCCCTCAGTGTCAGGCTGGCCGAGCGCATCAAGGCCAGCAAGTAATCGCGCGCGGCAGCTTCACCCAGCACCTGATCCAGGCGGTCTCCCACCCGGAAGGCATCGCCGTTGACGGCCTGCATCGCCTCGAACACCAGCCGATCCGCTCCAGCCAGCAGCCAGGCCATGTGACCCATGTTTTCCCGCGCCAGTTGCTCCAGAATCTCGACGGCCACCGGTTTTCTCACGAACGGCTGCAGTCGTTTGCGTGCCCTGTTCCAGTCAATCACGAACACGATGCGCGACGCCGCCATCTCCAGCGCCTCCCTGAGCCGACTCTCGTGACGCGAGCGCAACCACGCGTGCCCGACCTGATATGGCTTGCCGGCGTTGAGTGACCCATGGGTCTGGACTGGCATGGCCTCCCAGTCAAAGCCGAGGGACTGCAGCATGCGCCCGAAAAACTCAAAGCGCGCCACATGCAGGTCCGAGTACGTCAGGCTCAGCTCACCGGGCGACCACTGCAGCACCAGCACATGGGCGTCGTTGGTGCCGATATCGTTCTGGACCAGAAGACGGTCGCCGTCCCGCGTCACAGCGGTGTCCAGACCCGGATGGCCAAACTTCAGCGGTGCAGTGGCATGGATGCCGCGCTGGAAAGCCTCCACCCATTCACGGTCACCGGGCGCGATCTGCCAGACATGCGCCCCCATGATGTCTTCGGTTGCCACCTCGGCCGCCATGGCGTTGATGGCCTTGTGAAGGTCCATGACCAGCAGGTGCAGGCTGTCCGACCGGTGGTGATCGCCATGGGTGATTTCGGCCAGCGCGTCGTCGGAAAGGCCCTCCTCGTCCTGAAGCTGCTCCAGGCGGGCCAGCCACGCATCCCGGCGCGCTGTCAGTGCGGCATCCGGATGAGAGCCGCGCTCGCAGGCGGGCCTGGCCATGACATGCAGATCGCGGGAAAGCGCAGCGATCCACTCGTCGACCCGGGGCACGAACAGCACATCGTCGGCGCGGTAGGCCCCCCGACCAAAGCCGGCCAGCCACGCCTGCTCCTGCAAACCAAGCCGGCCGATCTCTGCTTTCCAGTCCACCTGACCCGGCTGTGGATGCGTCGCCTGCTGGGCCACCGATTGCATCAGACTCAGGTAGAACTTCAGACGGTCGTTGGCCGCCAGTGCTGCCTTGATCCACGCGGGCAGCAGCAGTGATTCCTGCCCCAAGGCCTCCACGGCCGCCGTTTTCTCCATGTGCCATCCCTCCCGAATGTGATGGCTTTTCATGGTGTCGGACCTGTATGGCATCGCCATGACAGGTCACCCGATCGGTATGGACGTCCGGGGCAATGTCATCAAATCGTCACAAAAATGGCGGCTCGAACAGTTACGCTTGCGACCAAGGGTAATCCCTTAGCTGAGTCAATTCGCAAACGATCCGTTGCCAGCGCACCGGAGGAGAACACATATGTTGGGCATCAAGAAAGCGCGCAAGTTCATCGAGGCCAATCCCGATCACCCCTCGTCGGCCGTCCTATCGGAGTTGGTGGTGGCCCTGGAATCGGAAAGCCCGATGGCCATCACCAATCTCTACAAGCTGGGATACGACGAATTCAAGCTTGCTCTCGAAATCCTCGAGGAATGGCGGCTGGATCGCTACTACACCAGCAAGGTGCGCCTGCTGGACCTGTCTGTGCAACTCTCCCAGATGAAGCGACAGGGCGACGGCTCTGAGGTACAGCCTTCCGCCTGAGTACCTGCTCCGACAGCCTTTGTTTCCAGCCCATCCCTGAGATGGGCTTTGTTTTGTGAACGCCGGTCTCAAGTTCAAGAAGCCGCCCGCCGATATCGAACTTGCTGCACCGCAACACGCAAAGGGCGACAAGCCCTGCATTACCGACTCCGGAGCTTCTCATGCAGTGGATGAATCACATCTCCGTCAAAGCCAAGCTGGGCCTGCTGCTGGTGCTGTTCTCGCTGGGCATCGTGGGGGTCGCCATCACCGGTTGGCTCAGCCTCAACCGTGCCGTGGCCACCAGTCAGGCCCTGGTGGAAACCGAGGTGGGTGCCGTGCGCACCCTGGGAGAAATCCGCTCCGCCGTCGGCAACATGCGCCGCTTCGAGAAGGACCTGTTCCTCAATCTGGCCGACGAGGAAGCCTTGTTGCGGTATGAGAAGTCGTGGAAAGAACAGATCGTCTCGACCAGAAAGAGCATGGCTGACATCAAACCGACGCTGGAGTCCACGGAACAGGAAGCCTTGATGCGCATGGAGACCGGCCTGAGTGGCTATCAGAAAGCCGTCGAAGGCATTGTGGCCGGCATCCAGCGCGGAGAAGTCAACGACCCATGGCGGGCCAACCAACTGATGGAGCCCTCGAAGGCCGACATCCGGGCCGCTGACGGCGCGCTCTCGGACATCGGCAAAAGCGTGGCCGCGCGGGTCGATGCCGCCGTGGACCATCTTGCGGTCCTGCAACGGCAGGCACTTGTGTGGATGGCAACGGTGGCGATCTCCATCCTGGTGCTCTCAGTCGGCATGGGGTACCTGATCGCCATGAGGATCGCGCGCCCGCTCCAGGCCGCTGTGAGCGCGATCGAACGGGTCGCCGCGGGAGACCTCAGTCAACCCGTGCAGCATCCCGGCAAGGACGAGACTACCCGTGTCCTGGCGGGCATTGCCCACATGCAATCGGCTTTGGGTGACATCGTCAGGGACATCCGGCAAGGGGTCGGATCCATTGCCGTGGCCAGCAGCGAAATCGCGGCGGGCAACGCCGACCTGTCACGTCGGACCGAACAGTCCGCTGCCAACCTGGAGGAAACAGCAGCCTCGATGGACGAACTCAACAGCGCGGTTCATCACAGCGCTAAGGCGGCTCAGCAGGCAAGGATACTGGCGGGTTCTGCCAGCACCACGGCCACGCACGGTGGTACCGTGATGCAAGGTGTGGTCAAGACCATGACGGACATCAACCACAGCAGCGCAAAGATCAATGACATCATCGGCGTGATCGATGCCATCGCATTCCAGACCAACATTCTGGCGCTCAACGCGGCCGTCGAGGCAGCCAGGGCCGGGGAGCAAGGCAGAGGCTTCGCGGTGGTGGCCGGCGAAGTCCGCAACCTTGCGCAGCGCAGTGCACAGGCCGCCAAGGAAATCAAGCTGCTGATCGGGGACAGCGTGGAAAAGGTGTCGTCTGGCACCGCGCTGGTCGATGATGCCAGCAAGACCATGACCGACATCGTGGCCGCCGTTCAACGGGTGTCCGCCATGATCGGAGACATCTCGACCGCCACAGACGAACAAAGTCAGGGCATTGGTCAGATCAACACCGCCATCAACCAGCTGGACCAGATGACCCAGCAAAACGCCGCGCTGGTGGAGGAAAGCGCCGCCGCTGCGGAGAGCCTCAAAACGCAGGCCTCCCGTCTGGAGCAGCGCGTGTCGATTTTCAAGCTGGCCAGTGCCTGAACACCCAGACCATCGGTATCAAAGCCACTTCTGCATGAACTGTGCCGTGCCCATGGACGGGTCCAGCTGGTAACCCTCGTAGCCGATGCGCCGGTAGAGTTTCATCGCCGGCGCATTGCCCGACAACACCTCAAGCGTCATCTTCACCGCGCCCCTGGCCCGACCGATGCGCTCCGCTTCAGCCAACATCAATGCGGCAATGCCGCGCCCCCGATGGCTGGCCAAGACCGCCACATCGTGCACATTGATCAGGGGCTTGCACTTGAACGTGGAGAACCCCTCAATGCAATTGACCAGACCCACCGGTGTCTGCCCATCAATTGCCAGGATGCTGAAGGCCTGGGGGCGGGCAGCCAGGGACGCCACCAGATGTTCCTTGGTGTATGTCGACAGCGGCTCCCCACCACCCGCCGGATCGCTGGCGTACGCGTCCAGCAGCATCACAATGGCTGCCGCATCCACAGCGTCGGCGTAGTCGGCCGGTCTGACAAATAGCGCTGAGTCCATCACCCTGCCCTCACCGCATCCGCCAGGCGTTCGGCGCAGGATTGTGCCAGGGCGCCATCGCGCGCCTCGACCATCACCCGGACCAGAGGTTCGGTCCCGCTGGCACGAATCAGGACACGTCCGCTGTCGCCCAACTCGCTCTCGACGGCGACCCGCTCCTGCGCGAGCCGCTGGTTGCCTTGCCAGTCCTGGCCGGGCTGCAAGCGGACATTGATCAAGGTCTGGGGAAACAGCACCACATCGGACAATAGCTGGGCCATGGTCTTGCCGCTGTCCACGCAGGCATTGAGGACCTGCAGCGCCGACACCAGACCGTCTCCGGTGGTGTGCCGGTCGAGCACCAGCAAGTGACCGGAACCTTCGCCACCCAAGGTCCAGCCATGGCGTTCAAGCTCTTCCAGCACGTATCGGTCACCCACCTTCGCACGCACAAAGCGGATGCCTTTGTTCCTGAACGCCACCTCGACCGCCATGTTGGTCATCAGGGTGCCCACCACCCCGGGCACATCCACATCCCGGGCGATGCGATCGGCCGCAATCAGGTACAAGAGTTCATCACCATTGAAGAGACGGCCACTGGCATCGACCATCTGAAGCCGGTCGGCATCGCCATCCAATGCCACACCGTAGTCGGCCCCGTGCTGCCTGACCGCCTCGACCAAAGCCGCCGGATGGGTGGCGCCCACCCCCTGGTTGATGTTCAGTCCGTCAGGCGAACAGCCAATCCGGACCACTTCAGCGCCCAGCTCGTGAAATACATCGGGCGCGATGTGATAGGCCGCTCCGTGCGCGGCATCCACCACGATCTTCAGTCCCTTGAGGGAGAACTGGTGGGGACACGTGCTCTTGCAGAACTCAATGTAACGCCCGGCGGCATCGTCCAGACGCCGCGCCTTGCCCAGAGCGGCAGAGTCGGCCCACACCGGGGCTTCGTCCAGCGCGGCCTCAACGGCCACCTCCCAGTCGTCGGACAGTTTGGTGCCCTGTGCACTGAAAAACTTGATCCCGTTGTCGGCAAAGGGGTTGTGGCTTGCGCTGATCACCACACCCAGACTGGCGCGTTGGGCGCGGGTCAGGTAGGCCACCGCCGGTGTGGGCACCGGCCCCAGCAGCACCACATCGACACCCGCCGAGTTGAACCCCGACTCCAGCGCAGATTCCAACATGTACCCGGAGATGCGCGTGTCCTTGCCTATCAGCACGGTGGGACGGGCTTCATTGCGCTTGAGCACCCGGCCTACCGCATGGGCCAGGCGCAGGACAAAGTCAGGTGTGATCGGCGCCTTGCCGACCGTGCCACGGATGCCATCCGTACCGAAGTATTTGCGAGTCATGAGCATTGCGCGGCTAAAACTTCAATTTTAGGCCGAGGCCGCCGCGGGCGGCAGCCATGAGGCATGCGACGGATACGGACAAAAATAAAACCGCCTTCCCCCAAAGGGAGAAGGCGGTCTCGAATGTGTGGTAGGACGTGAGGGATTCGAACCCACGACCAACGGATTAAAAGTCCGCTGCTCTACCAACTGAGCTAACGTCCCACTCAAGCTATTCAACTGTTTGCTGATCAGCTAAGCCTCAAATTATAGCGTGAAAATTGCCTTTTGAAAAAGTTGCCTTCATTTTTTGGCATCGGCCAGTGCGTTCATCACCCAGGCGGCCGCACACATGCCGAAGGTGGCGGTGACCGCGACAGAGGATCCGTACCCATGGCAGTTGAGGCTGTGGTCCGACGTCTCCGTGCTGCAGGACGCATCGGCTGGCCGAACCGCCTCCTTGCTGAACACACAGCTGACGCCCATCCGGCCCTGCCGGGCGGCACCATGGTGTTTGCGCAACCGATAACGCAGTTGCGCCAGCAGCGGGTCATGGGTCACCTCGGCCAGATCCCCCAGCTCCACCCGATGCGGAAACCGTTTGCCACCGGCGGCGCCCACCGACACGAAGGGAACACGGTGAGACACCGCCCAGTGCGCCATGGCGACCTTGGCACGCACCTGATCACAGGCGTCCACAACCGCTTGGGGAGCGGGCACACCTTCCAGCACCGCAGGCCAGTTCTCGTCGGTCACGAAATCATCCACCACATGAACCTGACAGCCCGGGTTGATCTGCTGAATGCGATCGCGCATGGCCAGCACCTTGGCCATGCCCAAGGTGCCGTCCAATGCATGAATCTGGCGGTTCACATTGGACTCGGCGACGTGATCCATGTCGACCAGGGTCAGCCGCCCCATGCCGCTGCGGGCTAGCGCCTCTGCAGCCCAGGAGCCGACACCACCAATGCCAACCACCACCACGTGCCCATCGAATACTTTCTGGGCTGCCTGCTGACCCAGGAGGCGGCGCAAGCCGCCGAAACGGCGTTCGTGATCCGGCTCGGTCATGGGGGTCAGCAATGGTCCGCCGTGGTGGGACTCACTCACGCTCGAGCAGCCACAGCTGGAACCGGAATCCGCCCAGCGCACCGGCAACGATACCGGCCACGGCGACCACACTGGTCAGTCCCAGGGTCGACAGGCCAGAAAGGCCTTGACCCACCGTGCAACCCATCGCAGTAACCCCGCCCACACCCATGCAGACAGCCCCGACCAGATGGAGCGCGGTGTCCTGCGTCCCGCGAAAACCTTCCCAGCGGAAGCTGCGATCCAGCATCGACTGGATCCAGGCCCCACCGATCACCCCGAACACGGACACCACGCCCAGGGTCAGGACTTTCGAGGCATCGCTGAAGTAGATCAGCCAGTCCAGGGTGTAGGCCATGGGCGCCGTGAAGGTCAGCGCTTCCATGCGGCCGGAGTTGGTCGAAAGGTATACCGCTTCCAGGGTCTCGGGATGCTCTGCCACAAATCCCAGACGACCACTCACCCACCACATGGCGACGATCACCAGGCCGATACCCAATCCCGCCAGCAGGTTGTCAAAGGTCCGGAACTCTGCACTCAGCAAACTCCAGACCAGCAGACCCAACCCAAGCACCAGAGCCATCGCCAGTGACACGATTTGCGGATCAGCGCCCAACAGAGCCGACAGGGCCACCGGAATCGACGATCCACCGGCCATGTCGAATGCGACCTGGTCGACGGTGTTGACGCGTGCGACAGCGACAAACCCGCGCATGGTGGCAAAGGCCGCAAAGCCCATCACAAAAAACACTACCAGCGACTTGAGACTGCCGCCGCCGATGCGCACCAGCGTCTTGCTGCCGCAGCCGGACGCCAGCACCATGCCAAAGCCGAACAAGGCGCCACCAGTCAACGCAGACAACCAGATGATCCGCCCCGAAGCGTAGATGGTCTTGCTGAGATCGATCCAGCCCAGCCAGGCCATGAGGTGAAAGCCCAGCATGGCCACCCCCACCGCCATGCCCCACATGCGCATGCGGACCCATGAGCCCATGTTGACGATGTCGCTGATCGCCCCCATGGTGCAGAAATGGGTGCGTTGGGCGATGAATCCGAAGGCCAGAGACACCGCGAAGGCAGCCCAAAGCACCGTGGACTGCAAGGAATTGAGTTCGGCGATTTCCATGGGCCGCCATTGTAGGAGCAGCGGGATCGTCCTGCCGGACGCCCCGCCAGCGTCCCTGGCACCCGGTCAGCGCAAACGGGCGAGACGGTCGCGCGCGACGGCTGCAGCCTCCGTTTTCGGATGGGCCTTCACCAGATCTTCCAGCGTGCGCCGCGCAGACTTGATGTCCTTGAGTTCAATCTGGCTGTTGGCCACCGCCAGCATGGCCTCAGGCGTACGCGGATGGGTGGGATACCCGTTGACCAGCCTGCGGTGGCTGCCAATGGCGTCCCGGTACTTGCCATTGGCGTATTGCGCATTGCCCAACCAGTAGAGCACCGAGGGGGAAAAACCGCTGTCGGGATACTTCCGAAGGAAGCCTTCGAACGCGGCCTCTGCCCTCGGGAAATCGGAGGCCCTCAGCGCTTCGAGTGCGACCTCATACTCGCGCTTTTCGGCCGGCAGCGCCTGGAACTCGCGCCCGTCCAGAGAAACGGTGGCGGGCTCCATCTCCCGAAGCCGCTGCTCCATGCCCTGCTGCGCGTCCTTTTGCATGCGTTGAAGGTCCGCCACCTGCCGGGCGAGCTGTTCGTTCTGGCCACGGACCTGGGCGATTTCGCTGCGCAGCTGTTCGATCAGGTTGGACAGCTCCAGCAGGCTGCGGCGGCTCGTGGACTCGTTCTGCTTGAGTTCATTGATCGTCGCCTGCGCAGCATCCAGCCTCTGCCGGACATCGATCACCGCTTTGCGGGCTTCGTCATCGCTGAACAGCGCATGCGCCTGCATGGGCCACGACAGCGCAGCACAAGTGGCAATGCACGCAAGTGCTGCCCGGGATGGCATGAGCCTCAGTGCTGTCATCGGCATCAACGGTAGACCAGTTCGACGCGACGGTTGCGGGCGTAAGAAGACTCATCGAAACCGACCGCTGCGGGCTTCTCTTCGCCAAAACTCACAGGCTCCATCTGGCTGTCAGGAATGCCCATCAACGAGAGCGCGCGACGAACCGCTTCCGCCCGCTTCTGGCCCAGGGCCAGGTTGTATTCACGACCGCCGCGCTCGTCGGTATGCCCCTCAAGGTTGACCTTGCGATTGGGGTTGGCTTTCATGTAGCGAGCATTGGCTTCCAGCACGGCGGTGGAATCGGCACGCACCTCGAAGCTGTCGAAATCAAAGTACACCAGACGCTCCAGGCCAGCAGGCTGGGGCGTGTCGATGCCGGGCACATTGACGCCTTGAAGGCTGCCCTGATCCATTCCCGTCTGGCCTTGCTGGCCAGTCGCGGCCGCCGCATTGCGGTCTTCCACAGGTGCCTCGTCGAGCTTGACACTGGAGCCGCAGGCGGCAAGCGACATCACCAGCGCAACGGATGCAAACCGGATGGCCCAGGTGCGGGCCGGATGGGTGGTGGAGGTGGCGTGACGATGGATCATGGTCTTGAACGATGGAGGAAAAGCGGTTGACAGAAACGAAACAGGTGACTCAACGAGCGGCAAAAGGACCCCAGTCGGGCTCACGGATCTCACCCTGCACACTGGCCAGGCGGGTCTTGACGCGCCCGTCCACGGTCGACGTCATCAGGGCCTCCTGGCCGCGGTCACGGGTGGCATAGATGATCAGACGGCTGTTGGGTGCGAAGCTGGGACTTTCGTCGGCGCTGGTATCGGTCAGCGCGGTGACGTTGCCCGAAGCCAGGTCCATCACATGCAGACGGAAAGCACCGCCGACCCGCGAGATGTAGGCCAGCCACTTGCCGTCCGGGCTGGGCGATGGGGAAATATTGTAATTGCCGTTGAAGGTGACGCGCTGTGCACCGCCCCCCTGTGCATCCATGCGATAGATCTGGGGTGACCCGCCTCGATCACTGACGAAATAGATGCTTCGCCCATCGCCGCTGAACGCCGGCTCCGTATCGATGCTGCCGGATTGGGTCAGGCGCCGCGGCTGTCCGCCATCCATGGACAGGGCATACAGCTGGGCATTGCCGGAGATCGACAGGGCCGCCACCAGTTGCCGTCCGTCAGACGACCACGCGGGCGCGCTGTTCGAACCGCGGAAGTTGGCCAGCAGGCGCCGGCGGGCCGCATAGATGTCGTGTGTGTAGATGACCGGCTTGCGCGATTCGAACGACACATAGCTCAGATCGTTGCCGCTGGGCGACCACGCCGGGGAGATCAGCGGCTGGTTGCTGCGAAATACTTCCTGGGCGCCTTCGCCGTCGGCGTCGGCCACCAGCAGCCGGTGCGTGTTGCCCTGCTTGGAGACGTAGGCAATGCGCGTGGAGAAGACACCTTTTTCACCGGTGAGCTTCTCGTACATGTAGTCGGCGATCTTGTGCGCCGCCTGCCTGAGGTCCCTGGTCGTGACCGGGTAACTCATGGCGCCAAGGTCCTGCCCGCGCACGGCGTCCCAAAGACGGAAGCGAACGTCGAAGCGACCATCGGCCAGACGTGACACGCTGCCGGTGAGCAGGGAATCGGTCCCCTTGGAACGCCATGGCGCGAGATCAGGGCGGGCCGTTTCATCCAGGCGGGCGGCCAGGGGTTCGACAAAGCGGAACTGGCCCGTGCGCTCCAGGTCTGCGCGGACGATGGCCGCCATGTCCTGCGAAACGATGCCGTTGTCCCGGAACGGGGCGATCGAGAATGGGACCTGGGTCACCCCTGCCCCGGACACCTCGACCCGGAACTGAGCCAGCGCCGGGGAGACCGGGAGAGCGGCCAGTGAGGCCGTGGCGGCCATTGCGCCGAGCCAGCCTCGGCGCGAGGAAAGATGTGCGGACAGGATTTGGTCGTGCATGTGAGGGAGGATGGGTTTCGGACTTGGTGGACGAGGTCCGCCAGAAGTTCCGATCAATGCATCACATTGGATAATAACGGAAGCAGGTTGCGCGTCCGTCACAAGATGTGCAGCTATCGGGGCCACCACAGGTCCAACCTGCCTCTGACCCCTCATGCCCGACGACCACGCTCCCCAAGTCACGATTCTTCAGCGCCTGCGCCGCTTCTGGCCCTACTTTCGTCAGGCACGGACAGGCATCGTCCTGGCCATTGCGGGCACCCTCGTGGGTGCGCTGAGCGAGCCCATGATCCCCGCCCTGCTCAAGTCTTTGCTGGATCGCGGTTTCACCGAGGGACAGATTCCCTTGTGGATGGTGCCCGCCGCACTCATGGGCCTTTTCGGCATCCGCGGCCTTGCGGGATTTGTGGCCCAGTACTCCCTCTCGTACACCGCCAGCATGGGCCTGCTGAACCTTCGGCGCGCCATGTTCGAGCGGCTGTCGAGTTCCGACCTCACGCTGTTCAGCCGCCAGAGCGCCAGCAAACTGTCCAACACGCTGGTGTACGAAGTCCAGACGGGGTCGACGACGCTGGTCAATGCCATGCTGACGCTGGCCAAGGACAGCCTGACCCTGGTGGCGTTAATGGGCTACCTGATGTACCTGAACTGGCGGCTGACACTGATTGTGCTGTTGCTGTTTCCCGGCCTCGTGCTGATCATGCGGGTCCTGTCACGTCGGCTGTACAAGCTGACACGGTCGAGCCAGCAGGCCACCGACGAGCTGGCCTACGTGGTGGAAGAGAACGCGCTGGCCCACCGGATGATCCGGCTGCATGGCGCGCAGGCACAGCAGGCCAGGCGGTTCGAGAAGCTGAGCGTGGCTTTGCGCAGGCTGGCCCTCAAGTCGACGATCGCGCAGGCCGCCATGACGCCGCTGACCCAGATGCTGGCGGCGGCTGCCTTGTCGGCGGTGATTGCGATCGCGCTGTGGCAAAGCTCCACCAGCGGTGTCACGGTGGGCAACTTCGTGGCCTTCGTGACCGCCATGCTCATGCTGATTGCGCCGGTGCGTCACCTGGCCGAGATTGCCGGCCCGATCACCCGCGGTCTGGCGGCACTGGAACGTGGCCTGGAGCTTATCGAGGAGTCTTCCGAGCAGACCAGCGGCACCCATGCGGTCGACCGCGCACAGGGGGATCTGCTCATCGAGAACCTCTGGCTGCGATACCCGTCGCGTGAAAGCGATCTGGAGCCTCGACCCGCCCTGCGCGGTGTGACACTGCAGGTTCACCAAGGTGAGGTGCTCGCGCTCGTCGGGCCATCGGGATCGGGAAAGACCACCTTGGTCAACCTGCTGCCTCGATTCCTGGAACCCACCGAAGGAAGAATCCTGCTCGATGGCGTGCCGCTGCCCGACTGGCAGTTGGGATCGCTGCGTCGTCAGTTCGCCATGGTGAGTCAAGATGTCGTGATGCTCAACGATTCGCTGGCGGCCAACGTGGCGCTGGGTGCGAACGACGAAGTCATCGATGAGGCCCGTGTGCTGGCGGCCCTGCGTTCGGCCAATCTCGGCGATCTGGTGGAGCGCCTTCCCCAAGGCATTCACACGGGCGTCGGCCACAATGCGACCGAGCTTTCCGGCGGTCAGCGCCAGCGACTGGCCATTGCCCGCGCCATCTACAAGGACGCACCCATTCTCATCCTGGATGAAGCGACATCGGCCCTGGACAACGAATCAGAGCGACTGGTTCAGGATGCGCTGGCCCGTCTGATGGCCGGACGGACCACCTTGGTCATCGCCCACCGCCTGTCCACCATCGAGCACGCGGATCGGGTCGTGGTGCTGGCCGATGGCCAGGTGGCCGAACAAGGCACCCACGCCCAGCTGCTGCAGCAAGGTGGCATCTATGCCCGGTTGCACGCGCAGGGGTTTCGCAGCGAGGATCCGGCCGAAGAGCGCTGAGGAAGTGCTCAGAGCAGGACGATGTCGTACTGCTCCTGGGTCATGGATGACTCGGTTTGCAGTGAGATCGGCTTGCCGATGAAGTCGGACAGGCCGGCCAGATGCTGGCTTTCTTCGTCCAGGAACAGTTCGACCACCCGGGCCGAGGCAATCACACGGAATTCGCGCGGATTGAAGGCCCGGGCCTCGCGCAGGATCTCGCGCAGAATGTCATAGCAGACGCTGCGCGCAGTCTTGACCAGGCCCTTGCCACTGCAGCTGCCACAGGGCTCGCTGAGCATCTGGGCCAGCGACTCGCGGGTGCGCTTGCGGGTCATCTCCACCAGGCCCAACTGAGAGAAGGTACCCGTCATGGTCTTGACGCGATCACGGGCGAGCTGCTTGCGGAACTCGCTCAGCACGGCTTCCCGGTGGTCATCCCGGACCATGTCGATGAAATCGACAATGACGATCCCGCCCAGGTTGCGCAGGCGCAACTGCCGCGCGATGGCCTGGGCGGCCTCCAGGTTCGTGCGAAACACCGTGTCATCGAAGTTGCGGGCACCCACAAATCCGCCGGTGTTGACGTCCACGGTGGTCAAGGCCTCGGTCTGGTCGATCACCAGATAGCCACCCGACTTCAGGTCCACCCGCCGCCCCAGCGCACGGGCAATTTCCTCGTCGATGTTGAACAGGTCGAAGATGGGGCGCTCACCGCTGTAGTGCTGCAGCTTGGGCAGGGTATCGGGCATGAACTCGGACGCGAACTGCTGCAGGATACCGAACTGCTCGCGGGAGTCGATCCGGATCGACTGGGTCTGGCTGCCGGCCAGGTCGCGCAGCACGCGCTGCATGAGGTTGAGATCCTCGTGCAGCAGCGAGGGCGGAGGCAGGCGGCTGGCCGCCTCGCGAATGCGCTGCCAAGTCTTGCGCAAATAGGCGATGTCTTCCCTGAGTTCATCGTCGCTGGCGTCCTCCGCGTTGGTTCGGAGGATGAAGCCCCCTGCGGCGCTGCCGTCGGGGGGCGCGGTCAGTGCGCCCAGCCGCTGACGCAAGGCTTCCCGTTGGGCAGTCGGTATCTTCTGACTGACACCAATGTGGTTGTCCTGAGGCAGAAAAACCAGCAGGCGCCCGGCGATGCTGATCTGGGCGGTCAGTCGGGCACCCTTGGTACCGATCGGATCCTTGAGCACCTGCACCATCAGCGCCTGCCCTTCGAAGATCTGCCGCTCAATCGGCTGCACCGGGTCAGGGGTAAGCACCTTGGCACCCGCTCCGGCATCACCGTTCTGGCTTTTGTCCTTGGGCGCAGCGTGCTTGGCCGCGATGTTGGGCATCAGGTCGGCCACGTGCAGAAAGGCCGCCCGGTCCAGTCCGATGTCGATAAAGGCGGACTGCATGCCCGGCAGCACCCTGGAGACCTTGCCCAGATAGATGTTGCCCACCAGACCTCGCTCCAGGGTGCGTTCGATGTGCACCTCCTGGACGGCGCCCTGTTCCACCACGGCCACGCGGGTTTCCTGGGGCGCCCAGTTGATCAAGATGTCCTGGCTCATGTCGGTCTTTTCCAATCTGGCGGTCGTGGTGTCATCCGGTCCGGACGTGGGCGGCCCGGAGCAGGCCTGCGGTCTCGAAGGCAGGGAGTCCCATGATCCCCGAATAACTGCCGCTGATGTGCGAGATCCACGCCGCCGCCCTGCCCTGGATGGCATAGGAACCGGCCTTGCCCATCGGTTCACCCGTGGCCACGTAGCGGCAGATGTCGCCGGGAGACATGTCGGAGAACGTCACCCACGACACAGACAGCGCATCCAGGGTTCGGTCCGTCCTGACACCGGGCACCCCCAGCGCCACCGCGGTCAGCACCCGGTGACGCCGCCCCGACAATGCCGCGAGCGTCCGCATGGCGTCGGCTTCGTCGGCGGGTTTTCCCAGAATACGGCGGCCCAGGGCCACGGTGGTATCGGCGCAGAGCACGGGTGCCAGGGGAAGGCGCCTGCGGCGCAGACGTTCCAGCGATGCCTTGAGCTTGAGCTGCGTGACCCGGCGCACATAGGCCGCCGGCGCCTCGCCCGGCAACACCACCTCCAGTGACTCCGCATCCTCCTCGTCATCGGGCAGCAGGAGCTCGCAGCGCACCCCCCATTGCTCCAGCAGTTGAAGCCGGCGGGGACTTTGTGAGGCCAGGTAGATGTGTTCGTGCATATCGTGCAGCCGGTCAGCGCGTCATTCCCTGTGATACGGGTGATTGGCATTGATCGACCAGGCCCGGTAGAGCTGCTCGATCAGCAGAACGCGCACCATCGCGTGAGGCAAGGTCAGATCCGACAGACGAATGCGCTGATGCGCCGCCGCCCGGAAGGCTGGCTCCAGCCCATCCGGCCCGCCGATGACCAGGGCGACATCGTCCCCGCCTTGTTGCCACTGCAGCAACTGCTGCGCCAGGGCCTTGGTGGTGAGGTTGCTGCCCCGCTCGTCCAACACCACGATGCGGCAGCCTTTGGGCAATGCGGCCTGGATGCGCTCCCGCTCAGCCGCCATGACCGTCTCGACGGTCTTGGATCCGCGGGGTTCTGTCTTGACCGCCTTCAGCTCTACCCTGAGTTCGGGCGGAAACCGTTTGGCGTAGTCGTCGTAGGCGGTCTGAGCCCAGTCGGGCACCCGTTGCCCGACCGCCACGATGACCAGCTTCATGCCTTCTTCTTGGGTGCGGCTTTTCTGGCGGGCGACTTCACCGCAGGTTTCGCCGAGGCAGCCTTGACCGGGGACTTCCTGGCCGCCGGCTTCGGCGCATTGACCACCACCTTGGGCAGGCTGGTCTTGGTTTTGGCGGTCGCGCCGGTGGCTTTCGTGCGTGCCGGTGTCGCCGCTGACTTGACCGCGGTCTTGGACGCCACGGAGCTCTTCGAAGGGGCCGCCTTTTTGCGGGTTGGAGTCACATCAGTTGCAGCGGCTTTGGCTGCCGTCTTGCGCACCACCTTTTTCGCCGGCACAGCAGGCGCCTCGGACTTGGCCTTGGCCGCTGTCTTGCGGGCCGGCTTGGTCTGGCTGGCCTGACGGGCCTCTGCAGCTTTCTCCGCCCCGGTCTTCAGACGCACGGGCTTGGTGCCCCAGATCTCTTCCAGGCGGTAGTACTGACGGATCACCGGCTGCATGATGTGGGCAACAGCCTGACCGCAGTCCACGATGATCCACTCCCCATTGTCCTCGCCCTCGACGCGTGGCTTGTCGAAGCCGGCCTCGCGCACCGCGTCACGGACGCTGGAGGCCAGCGCCTTGGTCTGCCGGTTGGAGGTGCCGCTGGCGATGATCACCCGCTCGAAGAGGGGCGAAAGGTCTGCAGTGTTGAACACCACAATATCCTGACCCTTGACGTCCTCCAGCCCCTCGACGATGGCCCGTTGGAGTTTCTGGATGTCTTTTTTGGCGGCGGTTTCGCTGGTCATGAATGGGTCTGGTAAAGGTGTTGTTGTGAAATATAGCTTGCGACCGGCTGTGACACCAGCGGTATCTCTTCGGAGATCGTTGAAGAACCCTCGCGGGACAGGCGACGCCGCAGGGCCGTCGCGCTGACGTTGATCAGGGGCATCTGCAGCCGTACATGGGGCAGATCCGCCTCTCGCAGATCCGTCGGCGGGTGCGAGGCATCGATGGCGTCATCGCCGATGCGTCCGGCCCGTTCGGCCACCGCCAGCGTGACGAGCGACAGCAGTTCCTGCCAGCGGTGCCAGGTGCGAAACAGCTGCAACTGATCGGCCCCAATGACCAGAAAGACTTGGGCGCCCGGGTATTGCGCCAGCACCTCCTGGACGGTGTCAATGGTATAGGTCGGCCCGACCCGGTGCATCTCCCGGTCGTCCACCTGCACCCGTGCCAGATCGTCGAACGCCAGGTGGCACATGGCCAGCCGATGCCGGGCGTCGGTCAACGACCGGGATTTGTGCCAGGCCTGACCGGTCGGCAGGATCAGCAACCGGTCCAGCGACAACTGGTCGAGGGCCGCCTCGGCCAGCGCCCGATGCGCCCGGTGCGGAGGATCGAAGGCGCCACCGTAGAGTCCGATGCGCAGGGACGCATCGCTCACACCCACTCCCGACGGACCAGGAAATGCCGGTAGAGCCTGTCCTCCGGCGTGCCCTTCTTGGTCTGCCGGTTGTAAGCCCAACTGACCAGGGGCGGCATGGACAGCAGGATGGATTCGGATCGGCCGCCGGATTGCAGCCCGAAATGGGTGCCCCGGTCCCAGACCAGGTTGAACTCGACATAACGTCCGCGGCGGTACAGCTGGAAGCTGCGCTCACGCTCGCCATAGGGGGTGTTCTTGCGGCGGTCGACGATGGGCAGGTAGGCGTCCAGAAAGGCATCCCCCACCGAGGCCATCATGGCAAAGCTGCCGTCGAAACCCAGCTCGGAGAAGTCGTCAAAGAAAACTCCACCGATGCCCCTCTGCTCGTCGCGGTGCTTCAGGTAGAAGTACTCGTCGCACCACTTCTTGAACCGCGGGTACTTGTCGACGCCGAATGGGTCCAGCGCGCCCTTGCAGGTGGTGTGGAAATGCGCGCAGTCCTCGTCGAACCCGTAGTACGGGGTCAGGTCCATGCCGCCGCCAAACCAGCACACCGTCTCTCCGCCGGCCGGGGTGGCGGCGATCATGCGCACATTCATGTGCACGGTGGGCACGTAGGGGTTGCGCGGGTGGAACACCAGCGAAACGCCCATGGCTTCGAACGGTGCGCCCGAGAGCTCAGGGCGATGCTGCGTGGCCGACGGCGGAAGACTGGGACCACTCACATGGGAAAAGCCGCAGCCTGCGCGCTCGAACACCTGCCCGTCCTCCAGGATCTGGGTGATGCCCTGCCCCTGCAGGCGTTCGCCCGCAGGCTTCTTCCAGCGGTCCACGACGAAACGGCCGCCATCGACCATGGCCACCGTCGAGGTGATGCGATCCTGCAGGTCGGTCAGGTAGTCACGGACGCTTTGGGTCTGGGAATTCATGGATGTTTTTTCCGTCAGGCACACTCACACGGCGCGGAACCCGATGTCCTTGCGGTACTGCATGCCATCGAACCGGATGCTCTCGGCCAGTGTGTACGCCCGCTGCTGGGCCTGCCGCACATCGGGGCCCAGCGCCGTGACACACAGGACGCGACCGCCCGAGGTGACGACCGCACCGCCACGCTCGGCCGTACCAGCGTGGAAGACCATGCCGTCATCCGCATCAGCCGGCAACCCGGTGATGGCGTCGCCTTTTCGGGGGTCCAGCGGATAGCCGGCCGCAGCCAGCACCACGCCGAGGGCCACACGGGGGTCCCAATCCAGCGACACACGGTCAAGTTCCTGGCGCGTGGCCGCCAGCAACACCTGCGCCAGATCACTTTGCAGTCGCATCATGATCGGCTGCGTCTCGGGATCGCCCATGCGGCAGTTGAACTCCAGCGTCTTGACGCGTCCGTCCGGCGTGATCATGAGGCCCGCATACAGGAAGCCGGTGTACGGGACCCCATCGGCGGCCATGCCGCGCAGCGTCGGCAGAATCACCTCCTCCATCGCGCGCTGATGAACCGCGGGCGTCACCACCGGCGCGGGGGAATAGGCCCCCATGCCACCCGTGTTCGGCCCCTGATCGGCATCCAGCAGGCGCTTGTGGTCCTGGCTGGTGGCCAGTGCCAGCGCGTGCTCGCCGTCACACAGAACAATGAAGCTGGCCTCCTCGCCTTCGAGGAACTCTTCGATGACCACACGGGCTCCGCCCTCGTTGTGGGCCACCCCGAGCTTGTTGTCCAGCAGCATGAAGTCGATGGCCTCGTGTGCCTCGGCCGCGGTCATCGCCACCACCACACCCTTGCCTGCGGCCAACCCGTCGGCCTTGACCACAATGGGGGCACCCTTGGCGTCCACATAGGCGTGAGCCTGCGCCGGATCGGTGAAGGTCTGGTACTCAGCGGTGGGAATGCCATGACGCTGCATGAATGCCTTGGAAAAGGCCTTGGAGCTTTCCAGCTGCGCGGCCCTCTGGGTCGGGCCGAAGATGGCCAGGCCGTGGGCCCGGAATTCATCGACCACACCCGCTGCCAGCGGCGCCTCGGGCCCGACCACCGTCAGCCCGATGCCATTGGCCTGCACCCATTCGCGCAGCGCCACCTTGTCGGTCAGGGGAACGTTGGTCAAGGCCGGGTCACGGGCCGTTCCGGCGTTGCCGGGTGCGACGAAGACCTGCGTCACGCTGGGCGAGCGCTTGAGCTTCCAGGCCAGGGCATGTTCGCGGCCACCACCGCCGATCACCAGTACTTTCATGATGATCCTGCCTTACAGGTCCAGTTCGGCGTTGTGGAAGACATCCTGGACATCGTCCAGATCCTCCAGCACGTCCAGCAGCTTCTGCATCCGCTGCGCGTCTTCACCGCCCAGGGCAATCGTGTTCTCGGCGCGCATGGTGACCTCGGCCACCTCGGCCTTGAGTCCGGCCGCCTCCAGTGCGTTGCGCACCGCCTCGAAGTCGCTGGGAGCGGTCAAGACCTCGATCGAGCCGTCTTCGCCGCTGACGACATCCTCGGCGCCCGCCTCCAGGGCAATCTCCATGACCTGGTCTTCGCTGGTGCCCGGCGCAAAAATCAGCTGGCCGCAGTGCTTGAACTGGAATGCCACAGAGCCCTCGGTCCCCAGGTTGCCCCCATGCTTGGAAAAGGCATGACGCACCTCGGCCACCGTGCGGACCCGGTTGTCGGTCATGGTGTCCACGATGATGGCGGCGCCCCCGATGCCATAGCCCTCGTAGCGGATTTCCTCATAGGTCACGCCGTCGAGGTTGCCGGTGGCCTTGTCGACGTTTCGCTTGATGTTGTCGGCCGGCATGTTGGCCGCCTTGGCCTTGTCAATGGCCAGGCGCAGGCGCGGGTTCATGTTGGGGTCACCCCCGCCATTGCGCGCTGCCACGATGATCTCGCGGGTGATGCGTGTCCACACACGGCCACGCTTTTCATCCTGGCGACCCTTGCGGTGTTGAATATTTGCCCACTTGCTGTGTCCAGCCACGACTGAGTCCTTTTTACCGAACGGAATTTGGTGTAATGGTGCCGATTTTACTTTTGCGCAGACTGCGCCCGTCTGAACGAGGAACGACGCCATGGCCGACCCCTTGCTGATCGCCCGAAATGCGACCGCCCAATGTCATCTGCTGCCCCAGCTGGCCAACCGGCACGGGCTGATTACCGGTGCCACTGGCACAGGCAAGACGGTGACCCTGCAGAAGCTGGCCGAGGGTTTCTCGTCGATCGGCGTGCCGGTATTCATGGCCGATGTCAAAGGCGACCTGACCGGCATCAGCCAGACCGGACACATCGGCGAGAAGATGGCCAAGGTGCTGGCCGACCGCGGAATCGATCTGCCGGCTCCGGTGGCCTGCCCCACCACGGTCTGGGATGTTTTCGGTGAACAGGGTCACCCGGTGAGGGCAACCGTCTCCGACATGGGCCCTCTGCTGCTGGCCCGCATGCTCAATCTGAACGACACCCAGACGGGCGTCCTGAACCTGGTGTTCAAGATCGCGGACGACAACGGTCTGCTGCTCCTGGACCTGAAGGATCTTCGCAGCATGCTGCAGCATGTCGGAGACAACGCCAAGCAGTTCACCACCGAGTACGGCAACATCAGCGCCGCCAGCGTGGGGGCCATTCAGCGGGGCCTTCTGCAGATCGAGCAGCAGGGGGGCGACCGTTTCTTCGGCGAGCCCATGCTCGACATCCAGGACTTCATGCAGACGGTGGACGGCCAAGGCATGATCAACGTGCTGGCCGCCGACAAGCTGCTGAACTCCCCCCGACTGTACGCCACCTTCCTGCTGTGGATGCTGTCAGAACTGTTCGAGACCTTGCCCGAGATCGGCGACCCCGACAAGCCCAAACTGGTCTTCTTCTTCGATGAGGCGCACCTGCTGTTCAACGAGGCCCCCAAGGTGCTGGTCGAGCGGATCGAACTGGTGGTTCGCCTGGTCCGGTCCAAAGGCGTGGGCGTCTACTTCGTCACCCAGAACCCGCTGGACATCCCTGACAGCGTCCTGGGGCAACTGGGCAACCGCGTCCAGCATGCCCTTCGGGCTTTCACCCCCCGGGACCAGAAGGCGGTCAAGGCCACGGCCGAAACCATGCGGCCCAAGGCAGGCCTGGACATCGAAGCCGCCATCACCGAGCTGGCGGTGGGCGAGGCACTGGTCAGCTTCCTTGACCCCAAAGGACGACCGAGCGAAACCGAGCGGGTGTATGTCCTGCCACCGGGCAGCCAGATCGGTCCGATCACCGCCGCACAACGCCAGTCCCTGATCCAGAACTCGCTGGTCGCCGGCGTGTACGAGAAGGTGGTTGACCGGGAAAGTGCCCACGAAATCCTGCGGGGCCACGCCCAGGCCCGCATGCCAGATGAGGCCCCAGAGGGAACACCCAGGACACCCCGCGTGCCGGGTGGTCAGCCCGCGGAGGAGACATCCGGGGGCTTTGGCGGCATGGTCAACGAGGCGCTCTTTGGCCGGACCGGACCTCGCGGTGGACAGTACGACGGCATCGTCCAGACGATGGCCAAGACCGCTGCGCGAACGGTGGCCAGCTCTCTGGGCCGCCAGATCGTCCGCGGGGTGCTCGGCAGCCTGCTGGGCGGCAAACGCCGCTGAAGAAGCGATCCGCGCCCCATGAAAAAGCCCGGCCTGCGCCGGGCTTTTTGTGGGTTGAGTCGGGTCAGTCGGCGGTGGCCTCTTCGGGCTTGGCCTTGCCTTCCTTCTTGGGCAAAGGCTGGATGTCGAGCTTGACTTCCTGCGTTTCCTTGCCGTCGTCACCGGTCTTGACCTCCAGATCGACGGTCAGGCGCCCGCCTTCGGTCAGGCGACCGAACAACAGTTCATCGGCCAGCGCACGGCGGATCGTGTCCTGGATCAGACGCTGCATCGGCCGGGCACCCATAAGGGGGTCAAAGCCTTTCTTCGCCAGGTACTTGCGCAGGGTGTCGGTGAACGTGACCTCGACCTTCTTCTCGGCGAGCTGACCTTCGAGCTGCAACAGGAACTTGTCCACCACTCGCAGGATGATGTTCTCGTCCAGCGCCTTGAAGCTCACGATCGCATCCAGCCGGTTGCGGAACTCGGGCGTGAACAGGCGCTTGATGTCGGCCATCTCGTCGCCCGCCTCGCGCGGGTTGGTGAAGCCGATGGTCGCCTTGTTCATGGTCTCGGCGCCCGCGTTGGTCGTCATGATGATGATGACGTTGCGGAAGTCGGCCTTGCGCCCGTTGTTGTCGGTCAGCGTGCCATGGTCCATCACCTGCAGCAGCACGTTGAAAATGTCCGGGTGCGCCTTCTCGATTTCATCGAGCAACAGCACGCAGTGCGGCTTCTTGGTGATCGCCTCGGTCAGGAGTCCACCCTGGTCAAAGCCCACATAGCCCGGGGGCGCGCCAATCAGCCGGCTGACCGCATGCCGCTCCATGTACTCGGACATGTCGAACCGGATCAGGTCGATACCCATGATGTAGGCCAGTTGCTTGGCGGCTTCGGTCTTGCCGACACCAGTGGGACCACTGAACAGGAACGCACCGATGGGTTTGTCCGCCTTGCCCAGACCAGAGCGCGCCATCTTCACGCTGGCCGACAACACCTCCAGCGCCTTGTCCTGACCGAACACGACGCTCTTGAGGTCGCGCTCCAGCGTCTGGAGCTTGCTGCGGTCATCGTTGGACACATTGGCGGGCGGAATCCGGGCGATCTTGGCCACGATTTCCTCGATCTCACTCTTGCCGATCGTCTTCTTGCGCTTGGAGGGCGCCAGGATGCGCTGGGCCGCACCGGCCTCGTCGATCACATCGATGGCTTTGTCCGGCAGGTGCCGGTCGTTGATGTACTTGGCCGACAGTTCGGCCGCGGCCTGCAACGCGGCCACCGCGTACTTGACGCTGTGGTGCTCCTCGAAGCGGCTCTTGAGGCCTTTGAGGATGTCAATGGTTTCCTGCACAGTGGGCTCGACCACGTCCACCTTCTGGAAGCGGCGAGACAACGCTGCATCCTTCTCGAAGATACCGCGATACTCGGTGAAGGTCGTCGCGCCAATGCACTTGAGCTGCCCGCTGGAGAGGGCCGGCTTGAGCAGGTTGGACGCATCCAGGGTGCCCCCCGATGCCGCACCAGCGCCGATCAGGGTGTGGATCTCGTCGATGAACAGGATCGCGTGCGGCTTGTCCTTGAGCGACTTGAGCACCGCCTTGAGGCGCTGCTCGAAGTCACCACGGTACTTGGTGCCCGCCAGCAGCGCACCCATGTCCAGCGAGTAGACCGTCGCCTCGGCCAGAATCTCGGGAACCTCATTCTGGGTGATGCGCCAGGCCAGACCCTCGGCAATCGCCGTCTTGCCCACACCCGCCTCGCCCACCAGCAAGGGGTTGTTCTTGCGGCGGCGGCACAGGATCTGGATGGTTCGCTCCACCTCGTACTCGCGGCCGATCAGCGGATCGATCTTGCCGTCCTTGGCCGCCTGGTTCAGATTCTGGGTGAACTGCTCCAGCGGAGATTGCTTCTCGTTGCCCTTGGCTTCGGCGCCCTGCTCTTCGTTCTCGGCCGCGCTATCACCCGGCTTGGCCGATTCCTGCGGGTCGCTCTTGCGGATTCCATGGGCAATGAAGTTGACGACATCCAGGCGCGTCACGCCCTGCTGGTGCAGGTAGTAGACGGCATGCGAGTCCTTCTCGCCGAAGATGGCCACCAGCACGTTGGCGCCCGTGACTTCCTTCTTGCCATTGCCCGTGGATTGCACGTGCATGATGGCGCGCTGGATCACCCGCTGGAAGCCCAGCGTCGGCTGTGTATCCACCTCTTCGGTACCCGCCACCTGAGGCGTGTTGTCCTTGATGAAGTTGGTCAGCGACTTGCGCAGATCGTCGATATTGGCCGAGCAGGCGCGCAGCACCTCGGCCGCACTGGGGTTGTCCAGCAAGGCCAGCAGCAGATGCTCGACAGTGATGAATTCGTGCCGCTGCTGCCGGGCCTCGACAAAGGCCATATGCAAGCTGACTTCAAGTTCCTGGGCAATCATGGGCACTTCCTTTGGCGTCGAAGATGAGGAGTGAGGGTATTTCCAGCGTGCTGGCGATCAGTATCGGGTGGAAGAGTCCATCAGATGGGGAGTAGCTTCCCTTATTCAACAGGTTCACTCAGACATTGCAGCGGATGACCTGCCTGGCGGGAGGCCTGCAGGACGAGGTCCACCTTGGTGCTTGCGACATCCCGGGTGTAAACCCCGCACACGCCTTTGCCCTCCAGGTGGATCTTGAGCATGATCTGGGTCGCCGTTTCCCGGTCCTTTCCAAAAAAGTCCTGGATGATGAACACCACGAACTCCATGGGCGTGAAGTCGTCATTGAGCAACACGACCTGATACATCTTGGGCGGTCCCACTCTCTGGGTCCGCCGCTCAAGCACCACCGAATCGTCGCTGCCCGCCGAGGGCGGCGAAGCCGGCAAGTCGGGTTTTTTGGGTATCTGGGTAGCCATGAAAACCATTCTAGCGGCGACATGGCGACCACACCGTCACCCCGGATTCGTCGGCGGATCCTTGCCGTCTTCACCCTGGCCTCCTCTGGCTCTGGAACCCGCCGCTGATTGCCTATTCTGGGTGGCACCACAAAAAGAAAACCGCCGAGAAATCGCACTTCCCGGCGGCATTTCCGGGCATGACCGCCCGACACTCGTGGGGACGTGCCCCTGGTTGAACGGTCACATGTTTTCGATCATCACCTGCCCGAACCCCGAGCAGGAAACCTGGGTAGCACCTTCCATCAGGCGGGCAAAGTCGTAGGTCACCCGCTTGGACAGGATGGCCTGCTCCATGGACGAAATAAGGAGGTCGGCCGCCTCCTTCCATCCCATGTGGCGCAGCATCATTTCGGCGGACAGGATTTCAGACCCCGGATTCACGTAGTCCTTGCCCGCGTATTTGGGGGCCGTGCCGTGCGTGGCTTCGAAACAGGCCACTGAGTCGGAGAGGTTGGCGCCCGGAGCGATGCCGATGCCGCCCACCTGCGCAGCCAGCGCATCGGAAATGTAGTCCCCGTTGAGGTTGAGCGTGGCGATCACCGAGTACTCGGCAGGCCGCAGCAGGATCTGCTGGAGGAAGGCGTCGGCAATGGAGTCCTTGATGACGATCTTGCGCCCAGTCTTGGGATTGGCGAACTGGCACCATGGGCCGCCATCGATGGGCTGGGCACCGAACTCCTTCTGCGCCAGCGCATATCCCCAATCCCGGAACCCGCCCTCGGTGTACTTCATGATGTTGCCCTTGTGCACCAGGGTGACGCTGGGCTTGTCGTTGTCGATCGCATACTGGATGGCCTTGCGAACCAGGCGCTCGGTGCCCTCGATCGAAACCGGCTTGATGCCGATGCCCGAGGTCTCCGGGAAACGGATCTTGGTCACGCCCATCTCGTCTTGAAGGAAACGGATCAACTTGCGGGCCTTGTCGCTTTGCGCCGGATATTCGATGCCCGCATAGATGTCCTCCGAGTTCTCCCGGAAGATGACCATGTTGGTCTTCTCGGGTTCCTTCAGCGGTGACGGCACGCCCTTGAAATACTGGACAGGCCTCAGGCAGACATACAGATCCAGTTCCTGGCGCAGCGCCACGTTGAGCGAACGGATGCCACCGCCCACCGGCGTGGTCAGCGGACCCTTGATCGACACGACATACTCGCGCAGGGCATCCAGCGTCTCCTGGGGCAGCCACACATCCGGGCCATAGACACGGGTGGCCTTCTCGCCAGCGTACACCTCCATCCATTGGATCTGGCGGCGGCCGCCATAGGCCTTTTCCACCGCGGCATCCACCACCTTGAGCATCACCGGGGTGATGTCCACACCGGTGCCATCACCCTCGATGTAGGGAACGATGGGCTGATCCGGCACGTTCAGGGACATGTCGGCGTTGACGGTGATCTTCTGGCCTTGGTCGGGCACCTGGATGTGCTGGTACATGAAACCGGTCTCCGATGAATGCGATGTCGGTGGTCGCCTGCGCGAGCGTCAGGGCGGCGATGCCGGCGAATTCTAGACCCGAATGCTTGCCGGCCAAGGACTGGCGGGTCACCGAAGTTCCGCATGCCGCACAATGGCGGCGACCCAATCTGCCATCTATCCAACCCATGAAAAAACTGTTTGCCGGCTGTCTGACGCTCTTTGTCTCCTTGGCCTGGGCGCAGGGTGTGCCACAGACCCAGCTGCCACGCACCACCCTCAAGGCCGGCATGCACCTGATCCAGGCCCAGGTTGCCCAGACCCCGGAGCAACGTGCCACTGGCTTGATGTTCCGACAGGAGATGCCCGCCAACGAAGGCATGCTTTTTGTCTTCGAGCAGGCTGCCGTGCAATGCTTCTGGATGAAGAACACCTTGCTGCCCCTGACCGCCGCATTTGTGGCCGACGATGGCACGGTGGTGAACCTGGCCGACATGAAGCCGCAAAGCCTGGACTCGCACTGCTCCGAGAAACCCGTGCGCTACGTGCTGGAGATGCACCAGGGGTGGTTTGCCAAACGTGGCATCCAGCCAGGCTTCAAACTCATGGGAGCACCGTTCGCCACGCGTCCTTGAAAAGAGGTGACCGGGTCGAAGAAATGAAAAACGCCCCGTGTGGACCAGTACGCCGGGGCGTCAGCAGATTCGGCGGGTCCTCAGTATCGAGAACCCGCGTACCCACCATCAGGCCGACACAGAGGCCAGGGCCTCGTTGAACAGCTTGCTGGGTCGCATGATCTGGGCCAGCTTGTCGAAGTCGGGCTTGTAGTAGCCGCCGATGTCCACCGGCTTGCCCTGCACCTCGTTCAGTTCAGCAACGATGGCCTCCTCCTGCTCGGTCAGGCGCTTGGCCAGAGGTGCGAACTTGGCCGCCAGTTCGGCGTCCTCGCTTTGCGCAGCCAGCTCCTGGGCCCAGTACATGGCCAGATAGAACTGGCTGCCCCGGTTGTCCAGCTGACCCGTCTTGGGGCTGGGGTTCTTGTTGTTGTCCAGCAGCTTGCCCGTGGCCGAATCCAGCGTCTTGGCCAGGATCTTCGCCTTCTGGTTGCCGGTCTTGATGCCCAGGTCCTCCAGAGACACGGCCAGGGCCAGGAACTCGCCCAGCGAATCCCAGCGCAGATGGTTTTCCTCCACCAGCTGCTGCACGTGCTTGGGAGCAGAGCCGCCCGCACCCGTTTCATACATGCCGCCACCGGCCATCAGCGGCACGATCGACAGCATCTTGGCCGAGGTGCCCAGTTCCATGATCGGGAACAGGTCGGTGAGGTAGTCGCGCAGGATGTTGCCGGTCGCGCTGATGGTATCCAGACCACGGATGACGCGCTCGAGCGTGTAGCGCATGGCGCGCACCTGGCTCATGATCTGGATATCCAGGCCGGTGGTGTCGTGCTCGTGCAGATACATCTTGACCTTGGTGATCAGTTGCGCCTCGTGCGGACGGTACTGGTCCAGCCAGAACACCACTGGCATACCGGAGTTGCGGGCGCGCGTGACGGCCAGCTTGACCCAGTCGCGGATGGCGGCGTCCTTGACCTGGCACATGCGCCAGATATCGCCCTGCTCCACGTTCTGGCTCATCAGCACTTCGCCGGTGTCCAGATCGGTGATGTTGGCCACACCGTCTTCGGGGATCTCGAAGGTCTTGTCGTGCGAGCCGTACTCTTCGGCCTGCTGGGCCATCAGGCCCACGTTGGGCACGGTGCCCATGGTGCGGGGGTCGAAAGCGCCATGCCACTTGCAGAAGTTGATCATCTCCTGGTAGATCCGGGCGAAGGTCGACTCGGGCATCACGGCCTTGACATCCTTCAGACGCCCGTCGGCGCCCCACATCTTGCCGCCGTTGCGGATCATCGCCGGCATCGAAGCGTCCACGATCACGTCATTGGGCGAGTGGAAGTTGGTGATGCCCTTGGCGGAGTCGACCATGGCCAGCTCGGGGCGGTGCTCGTGACAGGCATGCAGGTCGCGCTTGATCTCTTCCTGCTTGCTCTGGGGCAGGGTCGCAATCTTGTTGTAAAGATCGACCATGCCGTTGTTGACGTTCACACCCAGTTCGTCGAAGAGCTTGCCGTGCTTTTCGAACGCTTCCTTGTAGAAGATCTTGACGCAGTGGCCGAACACGATGGGGTGAGAGACCTTCATCATCGTGGCCTTGACGTGCAGCGAGAACATCACGCCGGTCTTGCGGGCGTCCTCGATCTCCTTCTCGTAGAAGGCCAGCAGGGCCTTCTTGCTCATGTACATGCTGTCGATCACCTCGCGGTCGAGCAGCGCCACCTTCTCCTTGAGCACAATCGTCTTGCCGGATTTGGTGATGAGTTCCATCTTGACGTTGCGCGCACGATCCAGAGTCATGGACTTCTCACCGTGGTAGAAGTCGCCAGCGTGCATGTGCGAGACGTGAGAGCGCGAAGCCTGGCTCCATTCGGCCATGCTGTGCGGATTCTTGCGGGCAAACTCCTTCACGGCCTTCGGCGCCCGGCGGTCGGAGTTGCCTTCGCGCAGCACCGGGTTCACGGCGGAGCCCAGGCACTTGCCATAGCGGACCTTGATGGCCTTCTCTTCGTCGTTCTTGGGGTTTTCCGGGTAGTCAGGAATCTTGTAGCCCTTGGCCTGCAACTCCTTGATGGCGGCCACCAGCTGGGCCACGGATGCACTGATGTTGGGCAGCTTGATGATGTTGGCATCCGGCTTGAGCGTCAGCTTGCCCAGTTCGGCCAGGTAGTCCGGCACCCGCTGCTCTTCCGTCAGGTACTCGGGGAAGTTGCCCAGGATGCGGGCGGCCACCGAGATGTCGCTGGTGGTCACGTTGACGCCCGCAGGCGCCGCGAACGTCTGGATCACCGGCAGGAAGGCGCTGGTGGCCAGCAGCGGTGCCTCGTCGGTCAGGGTGTAGACGATGGTGGATGTCTGATTGCTCATGAAGGTGCTCCGGATGTCGTTGTGATGTCTGCATCCCGCCGACCATGGGTGTCGGTCGGCTGAATCGGAAGATCGTGGGTGATTTTGCTTTCAGTCCTCTGACCCAGGTCCTGATTTTTGATTCAATTTTCCATATTGCAAAATGAATATCAGAAATAGCGAAAAATTTTCGCACCGATGCGGGTCATAGGCGAAAAAAAACCCGGGGCAACGGCCCCGGGTTCTCTCAAAGTGCTACGAGCAGATCAGCCGAAATTCTTCTCGGCAAACGACCAGTTGACCAGCTTGTCCAGGAAGGTCTCGACGAACTTCGGACGCAGGTTGCGGTAGTCGATGTAGTAGGCGTGTTCCCACACATCCACGGTCAGCAAGGCGGTATCGCCCGTCGTCAGCGGCGTGCCTGCTGCGCCCATGTTCACGATATCCACCGAACCGTCGGCCTTCTTGACCAGCCAAGTCCAGCCAGAGCCGAAGTTGCCCACAGCCGACTTGACGAAAGCTTCCTTGAAGGCAGCGTAGCTGCCCCACTTGGCGTTGATGGCCGCGGCCAGCGCACCGGAGGGCTCACCGCCGCCGTTGGGCTTCATGCAGTTCCAGAAGAAGGTGTGGTTCCAGATCTGGGCCGCGTTGTTGTAGATGCCGCCGCTGGACTTCTTGACGATGGACTCAAGGTCCATGGCCTCGAACTCGGTGCCCTTCTGCAGGTTGTTGAGGTTGACCACGTAGGCATTGTGGTGCTTGCCATGGTGGAACTCGAGCGTTTCACGGCTGTAATGCGGGGCCAGATCGTCCAGGCCATACGGCAGCGGGGGCAGGGTGTGTTCCATGTGGGTTCCTCGTTGGTGGTTGTGACAGAGATGCATCTTCAGGGACATTGCCCCGGAGAAACCTCACATTGTAGGTAAGGCAAGGCTTGGCCGATGACCGGAGATCACTTCTCCGGATCGGCAGCAAGGACTTCCAGCGCTCCGTCGGCCATGGTGACATGCAGCCGATCGCCGCCGGCCACCTGAGCTGCCCTGGTGATGGTACGACCGGACATGTCGCTGACGTAGGCGTAGCCGCGGTCCAGCACGGTTTGGGGATCAAGGTGCCTCAGCGCCGTGGTGCATCGTTCCACGCGGCGCTGCTGCACCTGCAGGTTGTGCAGCATGGCCTCGCGCAGCGCAGGCGCGAGTCGATCAGTTCGTCGCCTCTCCCGCTGAATGGTCTGCTGGAGCAACCCATTCAACCGGTGCTCGATCGACAGCAAAGACTGGCGCGCCTCATGCAGCCGACCCGAGGGCTTTCCCAGGCGCTGCGCCAGACGATCAAGCCGCTGTGCGTTCAGATCCAGGCGCGCGTCCACCGACGCGGTCAGGCGTTCGGTCATCAGCTCCAGACTCGCCATCAACTGGTGTCGGGGCGGTGCACAAAGCTCAGCCGCTGCGGTGGGCGTGGGGGCTCGCAAGTCGGCGGCGAAGTCGGCGAGCGTGAAGTCCGTCTCATGGCCGACCCCGCAGATCACCGGCATTGGCGCCGCGACCACCGTCCGCACGACCCGCTCGTCATTGAAACACCAGAGATCCTCCAGCGAGCCGCCGCCCCTGACGAGCAACAGGACATCGCACTCTCCCACCGGGTGACGGCTGTAGGCCTGCCGCAGCGCACCGACGATCTCGTCCGGGGCCTGCGCACCCTGCACCGAGGCGGGATAGATCACCACCGGCAGGTGAGGGACGCGCCGCCGCAGGGCGGTCACCACGTCACGCAGGGCCGCCGCCCCCAGGGAAGTGACCACCCCGACGCTCCTCGGCCACACGGGCAGTTCGCGTTTGCGCCCGGGATCAAACAGTCCCTCGGCCTCCAGACGCGCCTTCAACCGCATGAACTGCTCGAACAGCGCACCCTGTCCGGCCGGCCGCATGCGCTCGACGATCAGCTGCAAATCGCCTCTTGGGCCGTAGATATCGAGCTTGCCCTCCACCTCGACCAACGCCCCGTCTGCCGGGTTGAATGACAACTGTTCGGCGGCCCGGCGAAACATGGCACAGCGTACCTGCCCCGTCGAATCCTTCAGGTTGAAATAGCAGTGACCGCTGGCGGCCCGCGAAAACCCTGAAATCTCGGCGCGCACCGTGACGGGATTGAATCGGGCGGAAAGACTGTCGGCGATCGCTCGCAGCAAGGGCCCCACCGCCCACACAGTGCGCACCAATGGCAGGGATCGGTCGCCAAACCCTTCAGACACGCGGCTCTCCGCGGGACACGTGTCCACAGGCCGCGAAAACACTGGGATTGAGGCCCAAAGCCCCTGCAAAGCCAAAGGCTTCACCGCAACCCGTTGATTTCAAAGCGTTTTGCACTGCCTGTTTTGTCATCAATCTGGTCAACCCCGCAGAAAGACTGGCTTCCCGGGATTTGTCCGCAAGGATCTTCACAAAGTTATCCACAGAAGATGTGCATACCGCCCGGAGCGTGAAATATGCCGCAGAGTAAGCCTGTCCCGGCACCTGCCCGAGGCTGGGTCATAATCCGAAAGCTTACTTTCAATACCGCCGCAACCTCCTGCGGAACGTCGACGGAGCTTCGTTTTGCTGTCCATCATACAAGCCGCTGGCTGGCCCATCTGGCCTCTGATTCTGTGTTCCATTCTGGGCCTGGCCTTGGTCATCGAGCGGTTTATCAGCCTCAAGTCTTCCCGCATCCTGCCGCCCAAGCTGCTCGATGAAGCGGTCATGGTGTCACGCAACGGCATTCCGACGCCCGACGTGATCAAGCAGCTGGAGCAGAATTCGGTGCTCGGCGAGGTACTCGCCAGCGGATTTCGGACCTTCCAGGGCGACCCCAGGGCCAGTGAAACCGACCTGAGGGCCAACATGGAGGCTTCAGGGCGCTTGGCCGCCGCCAAGCTTCAGAAGTACCTGGGTGCCCTGGCCACCATAGCCTCTGCCGCCCCTTTGATCGGACTGCTCGGCACCGTGGTGGGGATGATCGAGATTTTTGCCTCCCAGGGCGGCGATGGCGGCATGGGGGCTGTGCCCGGTGGCGGGGACCCCACACGCCTGGCGCATGGCATCTCCATTGCGCTGTACAACACCGCGTTTGGCCTGATCATCGCCATCCCGGCGCTCATTTTCTGGCGCTACTTCCGTGCGCGCGTCGACCAGTACCTGCTGGGCATGGAGGTCGCCGCCGACCGATTTGCCCGCCATCTGCTGAGTCTGCGCAAGTGAGCCGGGAGCGTTCGTCATGAACTTTCGCCAAGGCACACGGGATGAGCCGGAGATCAATCTCATTCCGTTCATCGATATCCTGCTGGTGGTTCTGATCTTTCTCATGCTGACCACCACCTACAGCAAGTTCAAGGAATTGCAGGTCAACCTGCCGGTGGCGGACGCCCAGACGCCCCGCCAGAATCCCAACGAGATCATCGTGGCCGTGGCCAGTGACGGTCGATACGCGATCAATCGGGAGTCGGCCGACGGCACTTCGGTCGACAGCCTGCAGCGTGCCCTCGGCGTCGCCGCGTCCGGCATGAAGGACCCGGTGGTGATCATCAGCGCGGATGCGGCCGCCACCCACCAGTCGGTGATCAACGTGATGGATGCTGCGCGCCGGGCTGGCCTGGTCCAGATCACCTTTGCCACCCAGCAAGGCAACGGCCGATCCGGCCGCTGACCAGCTGGAGGTGCCGCGCCGAATGCGTTCCTCCACCGCAGCTCACTGGACCTCGACCTGGCAGAAGGCCACCCAGACCAAGGGTTGGCAGGCCCGGCTGCTTTGGCCGGTGTCCCTTGTTTACCAGGTGCTCGCCCGTCGCCATCGTCAGCGCTATCTGGCTGACCCCCGCCGAATCGAGCGCATGCCCGTGCCCGTGATCGTGGTGGGCAACATCGTGGTGGGGGGTGCCGGCAAAACACCCACCACCCTCGCCCTCCTCCGTCACCTGAGGTCACGCGGCTGGCGCCCTGGCGTGGTGTCCCGAGGCTACGGCCGCAGCGCAAGCGACGTACTGATGCTGCCGGATACCCCGGATCCTGCCTTGCATGGGGACGAGCCATCCCTGCTGAAGCAGCTCGGTGGCGTACCGGTATGCGTGGGTGCCCGGCGGGCGGAGGCTGGTCGCCAGCTCCTGCTCGAGCACCCCGAGGTCGATGTCATGGTGTGTGATGATGGTTTGCAGCACTTCCGCCTGGGGCGGGATCTGGCGATCGCGGTGTTTGACGATCGGGGTGTCGGCAACGGCTGGCTGCTGCCGGCCGGACTGCTTCGTGAACCCTGGCCTCCGACCCAACTGGATGCCTTGTCGCCCCACCTGGTCCTGAGGATCCGGAGCGACGCATCCGCGCTCCCCCCTAGCCTACCCGCTCCACGGTCCCTCCCGCAGTTTGAAGGTGCCCGTCGGCTGGCCCAGCAGGTGCGCTGGTCAGATGGCTCGGTCAGCGATCTCTCGGGGTTGCAAGGACAGCGGGTGCATGCCCTGGCAGGCATCGCACGCCCGGAAGGCTTCTTCTCCATGCTGCAGAAACAGGGCCTGAGCCTCGGCCAACAGCTGTCCCTGGCCGATCATGCGGACATCGGCGCCCTGCGGGAAGGCATCAAAGATCTGCAGGGCATGCTGCTCTGCACGGAGAAAGACGCCGTCAAGTTGCTTCCTGCCTGCCAGGCCCAGCCCGTGCCCGGACTGCGCGTCGGCTCGGTGCGCCTTGAAATGGACATAGAGCCAGATTTCTTCGCAGCCATCGACCGGCTCCTGCTGGAGCAGGGGCACTGTCCGCGACTATCATCACCGGATGGACAACAAACTGCTTGAAATGCTGGTCTGCCCGGTCACCAAGGGGCCCCTCATCTTCGACCGGGAACGACAGGAGCTGATCTCTCGCAGCGCTCGTCTGGCCTACCCGATCCACGATGGCATGCCGATCCTTCTGGAGCATGAGGCCCGCACCCTGAGCGACGAGGAGCTGGACAAGCTGCCCACACCGCCCCGGGCGCCATGAACACGCCAGCGTTCACGGTTCTGATTCCCGCAAGGCTGGCCTCCTCGAGGCTGCCCGGCAAGCCACTGGCGGACATCGGGGGCTTGCCGATGGTGGTCCGTGTGGCCCGACAGGCCCAGCAAAGCGGTGCCCACCGGTGCGTGGTCGCGACCGATGACATCAGCATTGTCCAGGCTTGCGCCGAGCACGGGGTGGATGCGGTACTGACACGACCCGATCATGAGTCCGGGAGTGACCGACTCGCCGAAGCCTGCGAGAGGCTGTCGCTCGACCCGGCCGAGCTGGTGGTGAACGTTCAGGGTGACGAACCGCTTGTGGCCCCGGATTTGATTGCGTCGGTGGCCAGAGAACTTGCCATGCGCCCGGACTGCGTGATGAGCACCGCAGCCCACCCGCTGAGCAGCTGGGATGAGTTTCTCAACCCGAATGTGGTCAAGGTGGTGATTGACCTTCGATCGACCGCGCTCTATTTCAGCCGAGCACCCATCCCCTGGTGGCGCGACGGTATGAATCCCGTCCCAGACCAGGGCCCACTCCCATCGCCGGCACCCTTGCGCCACATCGGCCTCTATGGTTACCGCGTCGGGTTCCTGCTTGGATTTCCGGCGCTTGGCAAAACGGGGCTGGAGGCCTGCGAGTCCCTGGAGCAGCTTCGGGTGCTGTCGCATGGCGAGCGCATTGCCGTGCATGTGACCCCGACCGCAGGTGCTCCGGGGGTGGACACGCCCGAAGACCTTGAAAAGGTGCGCGCCATCGTCGCGGCCGGGCCCTCTGGCCACCCATCTGTGTAAGCCTGCGTGGGGGGAGCCCATGCTATCCTTGACCCGATTTGGCCCGGAGGGCCGGGAGCGTTTGCCCGACTTGAAGGCCGCCCCACCAGAAATTGACATCCAAGACGAAGGAAACCGATGAGACTCATTCTCCTGGGCGCGCCTGGCGCGGGCAAGGGCACGCAAGCCACGTTCATCTGCCAGAAATACGGCATTCCGCAGATCTCCACAGGCGACATGCTTCGTGCTGCGGTCAAAGCCGGTACACCGCTGGGCCTTCAGGCCAAGGCGGTGATGGAGTCTGGTGGGCTGGTCAGCGACGATCTCATCATCAACCTCGTCAAGGAACGCATTGCCCAGCCCGACTGTGCGAACGGCTTCCTGTTTGACGGATTTCCGCGGACCATCCCGCAAGCCGATGCCATGAAGGCAGCCGGTGTCAAGCTCGACTATGTGCTGGAAATCGATGTCCCTTTCGACGCCATCATCGAGCGCATGAGCGGACGGCGTTCCCACCCGGCATCGGGACGCACCTATCACGTCAAGTTCAACCCGCCGAAGGTCGAGGGACATGACGACGTCACGGGTGAGCCGCTGGTTCAACGGGACGACGACAAAGAGGAAACTGTCCGCAAGCGTCTGGACGTGTACAGTGCGCAGACCCGCCCGCTGGTGGACTACTACCGCAACTGGGCCAGCCAGGATCCGGCAGCTGCCCCCAAGTACCGGGCCATCAGCGGAATGGGCACAGTGGAAGACATCACGTCACGCGCCCTGGCTGCCCTGGCGGCCTGAATCGCCCGACCGCGCACCCGTGAAGACCCGGCCTGGCGCCGGGATTTTTTGTGCCACCAACAAGTTCAGGCCGGTGACGAGCGCAAGGGGTAGGCCTTGCCGTCCACAAACAGGTATTCAGCGCGCAGCAGGGCCTCTCCCCGCTCGTCACGAAGACCGAAACCCACCACAGACAACGGGGTACCGACGGCGACCTCACCAACCTGCCACTGCCCCAGCCGGAACAAGGGCGCCAGTTCGACGTTCCAACGTCGATCGCGGCGACGTGGCAGCGTCGCCTTGGATAACACCGCAACCGCATCCACCGGTGCCGACTGGGCCGGGATGGTACGCCGTGCCAGATCGGCCGGCAGCGTCAGGCCATCGGCCAACTCCAGCACAAGTTCGGCATGGGGGTTGCGCCACCGGACCTCGACCGCACGCCCTTCCAGGTACAACGGCCTGTCCTGATCGAAGCTGCTCCAGCCATGGTGGGCCAGCGCCTGCCCGGACCACCCGGTGATCCCGCTGACCGCACACAGTCGCAGGCATTGACGTCGATTCATCCGGCATTCTCCTCAGACATAGGCAATCCAACGTCCGCAGCCCAGGATCAGCAACCACAGCAAAGCGGACACCACCAGCTGCAGCTTGGCCAAGGCGTCCAGGCGATCCAGCGACTGTCTCCCGTGAAACCAGCCCGCATTGCATCCCGCCAGAACCAGCAGCAGCATTTTCGCTGTGAATATCTGGTTGGTCAGGAGTTCCTCAGCCTGAGAGGCAAACATCAGCAGACCACTTCCACCCGCCAATGCAAACCCAGCCAGCGCCAGGGAAAGCGACAGTTTGGCCAGCGGACGCACCTCCAGCGACTGGCCTGCCCCGAAGACCCGCATTTCCAGCAAGGCCAGATTGCCAAGCAGCAAAGACACACCCAGCAGGTGAATGACCTCCAGCATCGGGTAGGCCCAGGGATGAATAACGAGCGCGTCGAGCATTCAGGCGGCCTTGAGGATGTCCAGCGCCAGTGACAAGCGTGCTTTCAGGGCCGACGGCGATGCCAAGGGCATCGACGACGCGCCGCCAGGCAGCACACGACCCCGGACGCACCGGGTACCGCGCCAGACAATCACTCCCCTGGCCTGGGCTTCGTCCAACGCGTCGGCCAGCCTGGCGTGCAAGGTGCCGTTGCCTGTCCCGGCCACCACCAGGCCGCGCAAAGGGGGTGCCAGGGTGTCGTTGAGCATCGCCCTGACCACATGACCATCCGCATCCGCATGACTGACCAGCAGTTCCACCCTGGGCAGCTGGTCGGCAGACCGGACAGCGGGCCAGAGACCCTCGTCAGCCTGTCCGGGGTTGGGCGACCAGAAAACCCGCAACTGCCCTTCTTCCACCACCCCGATGGGTCCGGCCTCGCCAGAATCAAATGCATCGGTCCGGTAGGTGTGAATCTTGGTGACATGCTCGGGCGCATGAACCAGGCCGGCACAGACCACAGTCACACCAGAGACGCGGCCATCCAGGACCACCGAGACGGCATCCGCGAGATTCTGCGGACCGTCCGGAACCAGTGCCGAGGCGGGCCTCATGGCGCAAGTCAGCGCCACAGGTTTTACCGGATTAAGCACGTGGTGGAGGAACCAGGCGGTTTCTTCAATGGTGTCGGTGCCGTGGGTGATGACCACACCTTGAACATCATCCCGACCGACATGATGGACCACCCTGTCGGCCAGGCGCTTCCACAAGGCGAAGTCCATGTCCTTGCTGTCCACCTGGGCCACCTGTTCGAGCTCGACAGACACATTGGCCAGTGACGGAATCGACGACACGAGCTCGGACACGGGAACCTGTCCAGCGGTGTATCCCACGTTATCGCCCGCCCGTTGCGCACGCCCGGCGATGGTGCCGCCAGTCCCGAGAATGACCACTTTGCCTGGGTTGTGATGAAGGGGCACTTGTGTTTTCCTAAAAACTGTTGAAAAATACAGTTACTGGATACGCAACCAGTCTAACCATGAGGTTCACATGCCAGAACTGCCGTCCTACTCGCCCAAGCTTACAGCCCGCCAGCAGCAAATTCTGGAACTCATCCAGTCTGCCATCGCGCGGACCGGTGCACCGCCCACACGCGCTGAAATCGCCAGTGAGCTGGGCTTCAAGTCGGCCAATGCGGCTGAGGAACATCTGCAGGCGCTGGCACGCAAGGGCGTCATCGAACTGGTCAGCGGCACCTCCCGCGGCATCCGTTTGAGAAGCGAGGACCTTCGGTCGATCAATGCTGGCCGAAGCCGCCAGCTCGCGTTGCCTGGGTTGGCCCAGTTGGCCCTTCCGCTGATCGGCCGGGTGGCGGCCGGCTCGCCGATTCTCGCGCAGGAGCATGTCGACCAGACCTATCACGTGGAAAGCAGCCTGTTCGCCCGACAACCCGACTATCTGCTGCGGGTTCGCGGCATGTCCATGCGGGATGCCGGGATCATGGACGGTGATCTGCTCGCGGTGCAGGCCACCCGTGACGCGCGCAACGGTCAGATCGTGGTGGCTCGTCTGGGCGACGATGTGACCGTCAAGCGATTCATGAGACATCCCGATCACATCGAGCTGATCGCGGAGAACCCCGACTTCCGCAACATTGTGGTCAGTCCCGAAGAGCCGTTCGAGATTGAAGGCTTGGCCGTTGGCCTGATCCGCAACAGTTTTCTCGTCTGACCAGCTCAGACCCTCCTGCCTCGTAGGTGGCGGGCGTTTGGCAGCCATTGTGGCGGCCAGACCCTGCGTGGCAGGCCTTTGCCCAATCTCGCCTATGTACAACCCCTGACCAGGAGTTTCACATGGGATTTCGATTCAAGGCCAGCAGCTGGCGCGCTCCCCTGCAGATCATTGACAGCTTCCTTCCACAGCGGGGCGTGCATGTCACACCCAGGCCGCCCGGGAATGAGCATGCAGCTTTGCGACTGTTCCGCAAGGCGGGCTGGCTGGGGGGACACCCAATCCCCGCCGTGGCTGCCAACGATGTGTGTTTTGCCAAGGCGTCCCGCGCGGCCGAAGCGGTTTCCGGTCGGAACTTGCGCCCTGTCCGTGTCGTGCGCGTCGCGCAGGGTGCCGATCTTGGGGGGCAGGAGACCAGGCTGGTCATCTCCGGGCGCATGAGCGATGTTTGCGCAGAGCTTGACCGACTGGCAGCCATGGAGTCAAGGATGGCATCGGCCTGATCTCTCGGACGGAGCAGCCTGACGGATGTCTGCGCACACGCGGGCACAATAGTGCCCATGAACATTGTCATTCTCGACGACTATCAGGACGCGGTGCGCAAGCTTCGGTGTGCCGACAAGCTGGAGCCCTACCCTGCGAAGGTTTTCACCAACACCGTCAAAGGGGTCGGGCAGTTGTCTGTTCGCCTTCGTGACGCCGACATTGTGGTGCTGATCCGAGAGCGCACACTGGTGACCCGCCAACTCGTCGAAAAGTTGCCACGGTTGAAGTTGATCGTTCAAACCGGGCGGGTGGGCGCACACATAGATGTCCAGGCCTGTACCGAGCGGGGGATTGCGGTCTGTGAAGGTGTGAGCTCACCTGTCTCCACCGCAGAGTTGACCTGGGCTTTGGTCATGGCGTCCATGCGCCGCATTCCCCAGTATGTGGCCAGCCTCAAGCACGGGGCCTGGCAGCAATCGGGACTGAAGGCGGCCTCCATGCCCCCCAACTTCGGGCTGGGCGCCGTCGCGCACGGACGTACCCTTGGCATCTGGAGCTATGGCCGGATCGGCTCGCTGGTCGCGGGTTACGGACGCGCTTTCGGCATGCGCGTTCTGGTCTGGGGCAGCGACGATGCGCGCGCTCGCGCGCTGGCCGACGGCTTCGAACTGGCGGACAGCCGCGAGCACCTCTTCGAGACATCCGATGTGCTGTCGCTCCACCTTCGGCTCTCGGAGCGCAATGCAGGATGCGTCACCCTGGACGATCTTGCGCGCATGAAGCCGACATCGCTGCTGGTGAACACGTCTCGCGCAGAACTGATTGAACCCGAGGCCTTGCTGACGGCTCTCAACCGTGGCCGCCCTGGAATGGCGGCCATCGACGTCTTCGAATCGGAACCGATTCTTCAGGGGCATGCGCTGCTGCGCCTGGAGAACTGCATCTGCACGCCGCACATTGGGTACGTGGAACAGGACAACTACGAAACTCTGTTCTCATCCGCGTTCGACAACGTGGTCAACTTCATCAAGGGCACACCCACCAATGTGGTCAACCCCGGTGCGCTGCAGGTCAGACGCTGAGCGCAAGCATCCTCACTTCTTCGGCGGCTCCGGCTGGTCATTCGCCGGCGGAACGAAGTCGAGGAATTCAAAGTCCAGCATGTTGCTCAGACCGGACGACTGCTCGCGTTGTGATGGTGATGTCTGTGCTGAGGGCTGAACCGGCGACGTGATCTCGGGCAACGACGCTTCGAAAGCGGACAACTCCGCAAGCGCATCCAGGTCCACGTCAAGACCGATGTTGCTGGATATCGGCGGGGCATACTTCATGGGCTCTGTAACCCGGTCACCGTCGACCCGCATCGCCGAAGGCTCCACCAATGCAGATGGCTGAGCCTTCAGGGGCTTCATGGCGGTGTGCTGAAAGTCGTTCACGACCCCGTCTGCGCTGTCGTCCTCCTTGCGCACCTGCACGATCTCCTTGGCCACGGCGTGCAGGAACAGCAACTCGCGATAGGCCTCCAGATCGAAGACCTCCCCGTCGGTCGCCTGTGAGTCCCTGAAGATGGACCGTTCGATCAGGTCAAGGACCTTCTGCTGCGGCCAGAGTGCCTGGATGCGGCTGAAGGCCGTCTCGTAGGACTCCAGACCACGGCTACCCTGGGTGAACTGATCGTATGGCGGGGCCCCCGCATTGAAGACCTGATTGAAATCTTCGCGCAGCGCCTCGTAGTCGTCCCGACGTCCGAGACTGTGATAGATGTTGAGCAGATCCAGATAGGCCAAGGGACTGGGTTCGTGGCTCTCCTCCAGATGATCCTTCAGGATGCTGATGGCTTGCTCATGCTGGCCCAGCGATACGAAAAAGTCCGCCTGCTGTTGCACATCGAACAACTCCTCGGTGGCCACCGAGCGCCCTGGTGCGGTACCACTGGGTGCGAAATCCCTCCGCAGTTCGGCATCGGCCAGCGGCTTGGCCGCGGCGGCCCCCGGCCCTGCAGCAGCCACCTGTGCCTGATCAAAGGCGGAATCTTCATCCAGACTCAGGTCGAGATCAACCGGCACGGGCTTACGCGCACGCAGACTGACCGGCAACCGGGTGGGGCCTTTTACGATGGGGCGCTTTTGCGCCGGCACCTCGGCATCCGCAGGTGTCCTGGCCTCGTCACCCACCCACCAGACAGGCGCGCGCCCTCGAAACAGGTTGCGACGCCAGATCCATACGCCCGCCACGAGCACCGCCAGCAGTGCCCCACCGAGCATCAGGCTGAGCGAACGAAACCAAGCTCCTTCGTCGACCTTTGACTGAAGAGCAGCCACCTGTTCCTGGCTGCGGGACATCTGCTCCCGCAACGCCTTGGTTTCAGCTTCAAGCGCGGCCAATCGCCTAGGGAAGGTCTGCATAACCCTGCCGCCACCCGCGTGATGTGAGACATTGCCGACATGAAGCAAATGAGCCTGGGCGAGAGCGGATACGAGCGCAAGACCAAGCGCACGCGCAAGCGCGAGTTC